>CAUJIU010000169.1 GCA_963205075.1 Pseudomonadota bacterium
ACGGCGACAATTCGGGCCGAAAGGCCGAACAATTCCCGGCCCTGCCCAGATTTCACCGCATTTGGGTAACAGACTCCTAATTCAGACCCGGCCCGCAATGGCCGGGCCAACCGAATGCGAGGGGTGTGCCATGAAAATTCTGGCGGTCGATGACGAACCGATCTTTCTGGACCTGCTTTTGCAGACGCTGACGCCGCTGGGCTATACCAGCGTCATCACCGCCAGTTCCGGGCAGGCCGCGCTCGACCTGATCGCCAGCGAGGCCCGGCCCTTCGACTGCTTCCTGCTCGATATCCGCATGGAGGGCATGAACGGCATCGAGTTGTGCCGCCGGATCCGGGCCCTGCCCGCGCATCGCCTCACCCCGATCGTCATGGTCACCGCGCTGTCGGAAAAGCGCTATGTCGACGAGGCCTTCATGGCCGGCGCCAATGATTACGTCACCAAGCCCATCGACCGGGTCGAGATCAAGGTGCGGCTCAGCATGGTGCGCACCATCCTGGGCGAGCGCCTGCATGCGGGCCTGCTGAACCGGCAGATCGTCAAGGCCGAGGAAAGCCTCGGGGCCGATTGCCAGTTCAAGGATCCGCTGGTGCTGCTGGACGCCCATGGCCTGACCCCGTTCGAGACGCTGGAGAATTACCTGCTCAAGCTTGGCAACATGCGCCTGACCGGCAGTTCCGCCATCGGCTTTCACATCGAGAACGGCGAGCGCATCTTTGAAAAGACCAGCGGAATCGAGTTCATCGACGTGCTGACCGATGTGGCCAGCGTGCTGGCCGATGTGCTCAAGACCCATGCCCATATGCTGGCCTATGCCGGCAACGGCGATTTCGTCGCCGTGATCCAGAAGGCCGCCGAGATCGTGCCGGACGCCTTGCAGGCCGCAATCCAGGACGGGCTTGCGGGTTTTGCCGACATTCACCTTGAATCGGGCATCGCCCCGCCGCAGATCCGCGTCGGCGAGCCCCGGTCCAACGGCATGCTGTCTTTCGGCGAGCCGACCCGGATGCTGGACGAGGCCATCGCCGCCGCCCGCCTGACCGTCACGCCCGACAGCCCGCGCAAGCGCCGCCGCGCGCTGTCGTGGAGCGCCTCGTGACCATGCAGCAGAGCCAGGCCGCCGGCGCCCGGGTGACCAGCGCGGTTGACGCGCTGCGGCGCAAGTTCATCGACGGGCTCGATGACCGCCTGCTGCAATTCGAGGCCGTGCTGGCGGACATGCGCCAGGGCCGGGACAAGCGGCAGGGCCTGCGCGAGATCGCGGCGCTCTGCCACAAGATCGCCGGCATCGCCCCCAGTTTCGGCTTCGAGAGGATCGGTCAGCAGGCGCGGCAGATCGAGATGGCAATCGACCGCCATGTGGCCACGATGGCGCCCGATCTGCTGCTGGGCAAGGTGGTTCCGGTGCTTGAAACCTTTCTGGACCGCCTCGAAGCATTAATTGATGTAGATTGATCGCGTGACATCAATACAGCATATAGATTGTTGTTGACGTTTGGGTGTGCGGCGGACCACAGTGCCACCTGTAGGTTGTAGTGGGTCGCAGGGCCAGACTCGGTCTGGTCGGTCTCGAGCGGTCGTTGTCACGATCAAACTCATTGCAGAAGTGGACCGTTAAGGACGTGAACATTTCTCAGACAGGCATCGGGATCGCGCTGCGCAAGTATGGCGGCTCGCTGATCTATGTGGTGATCGCGGTTGCGGCGATGTACTTTGCCAGTGTCCTCGAACGCGCCGAGATCGACCGGGAACTGACCGAGATGCGGCTCAGCCTGAGCGAGACCGCCGGCGGCCTGAAGGCCGGCATCGAGCGCGAGGTGACGGCGCATCGCATCCTGGGCATCGCGGTTGCCGGCGCCATCGGGCGCGCCGCGGAAGACGGACGGCCGCTCGACCAGGAAGGGTTCGAGCGTATCGTCGCCCCGCTGATCGCGGATCGCGATGGCATCGTCAACGTCGCGGCCGCGCCCGGGCTGGTGGTCAGGTATGTCTATCCCCTGCAGCCCAACCAGTCGGTTCTCGGGCTCGATTATTCGACCGTGCCGGCCCAGATGGCAGATATCGCGCTGGTGCGGCAATCGGGGCAGTTGCTCTATTCCGGACCGGTGTCGCTGGTGCAGGGCGGACAGGGCTTCATCGAGCGGGTGCCGGTCTTCATCCATGACCCGGATGCCGGTCAGCAGGTGTTCTGGGGTCTGGTCTCGATCGTCGTCGATCAGGACCAGCTGTTCGCGGCGGCAGGGTTTGACGATATCGGCCGCAATACGGTGGTCGGCGTGCATGTCGGCAACCACCAGACGCCGGTCTGGGGTGACGCCGGTGCCTTCGATCTCGATCCGGCGACATCGACTTTTGTCGTCGAGGGCCAGCAATGGACCATCGCGCTGGCGCCGCGCAACGGCTGGAACTCCCGGTCCGCCAATTATGCCCCGATCTGGGAAATGACCGGCGTCATCACCATCGCCGTGCTGATCCTGGTCTATCTGGTGCGCCTGTCGCGCAGTCAGCACAACGCCGCGACCCGGCTGCTCGAGGCGGCTGTCCGCTCGATGCAGGGGGGGTTCGTGATCTACGATGCCGATGACCGGCTGGTGATCTGCAACGAAACCTATCGCAGCTACCATGGCGCTGCCGCTCTGGCCGTGGTGCCGGGCGCAAGCTTCGAGGAAATCATCCGCGCCGCCGCCGCCTGCGGCGAGATCCCCGCCGCCATCGGGCGCGAGGAGGAATGGGTGGCAGAACGGGTCGTCAGCCACCGCAACCTCGAGCAGGGGCCGGAAATCCAGCTGTCGAACGGCCACTGGGTCCACTCCACCGAGAGCCGGACGCCGGATGGCGGCACCGTCAACTTCTGGACCGATATCACGGCACTGAAGACCGCCAAGGATCAGGCGGAACTGGCCAGCCGGACCAAGACCGATTTCCTCAACATGGTCAGCCATGAGTTGCGCACGCCCCTGACCGGCATCCTCGGTTTCTCGGCCTTCCTGCGGCAGTTGCACCGGCTGCCGAGCTACAAGAAGCTGATCCAGGCCAGTGCCGGGGCGGGCAGCGATCCGCACGGGCTGGAGGCCGCGATCGAGGCCTTCTCCAGCGAGGTCGGAACCTATGCGCGCCGCATCGACGAGGCGGGGCAGAACCTGTCGGGGCTGGTCAACGATCTGCTCGACTGGTCCAAGCTGGAGGCCGCCGCGATCAAGATCGACCCGGTCCCGGTCGAAATGAGCGAACTGATCCGGGAAACGGTCAAGAAGTTCGAGCCCATCGCCAAGAGCAAGGGGCTGGATCTGAGCTGGTCCGGCGAGCCGGTGGTGGCACTTGGCGATGCGGGGCGGATCGGCCAGGTGCTGGTCAACATCATCGGCAACGCGCTCAAGTTCACCGCCGCAGGCAGCATCGAGGTCTGGACCGAGGCCGACTGCGACTGGGTCAGGGTCTATGTCCGGGACACCGGGCGCGGCATCGCCCAGGGCGATCTGGACAGCATCTTCGAGCATTTCAAGCAGGCCGACAGCTCGATCACCCGCGCCTATAGCGGCACCGGGCTGGGGCTGGCGATCTCGAGGCAGATCGTGCAGATGCACGGCGGCACCATCAGCGTCGAAAGCGTTGAAGGTCAGGGCAGCACCTTCATGTTCACCCTGCCCCGCATGGTCGCCGCCGCCGGCACCGCAACCACTGAACGGCTTGCCGGCTGAATGGCCGCGCCGGCGCGTTCTTGTCGCGTGACCGGGCCGGCACTGTCCATGGATTTTCAACATTCACCACATTCTTGGCCTATTCTTGCCTCTGGACCAACTCATTGCCTTGCCAGTCTGCACCCCAGACACCGCCACTGTTGGCGGCGAGCGGCAGGAGGCCGCTTGGTTCAATGAGGTTTCTTATGGGTAGACTTTTCAGCGTTCGCGACCTGGCCGCCATTGGCACCATCGTGATGGCCTGCGTGCTTTTTGCCTTCAACCTGCGTCTCTACTTCCAGACCGACGCGGCGCTGCAACTCTACCTGCCCGAAGGCTACGTCCGGACGCAGCTCTACTACAGCCTGTCGCTGGTGCTCTGCGTGTCGTCCATGGTCTATGCCGTCTACAGCCTCAAGCGCCGCGAAGTGCTGGCCGAGCAGGCCAAGAAGCTCAACCAGTTCGTGCAGGAAGTGGATATCCGCCAGTCCGCCATCGACGAACACACCGCCACCTCGATCAGCGATGCCAATGCCATCATCACCGATGTCAACGAACGCTTCGTCAAGACATTCGGCTATTCCCGCAGCGAGATCGTCGGCCAGAACCAGTCGATCCTGTACCGGCACAAGCACCTGGACGAGACATTCCTCGATATCGGCCGCACCACCCGCGCCGGCAAGGTCTGGAGCGGCGAGCAGAAGCTGGTGGCCAAGAGCGGCGAGACCATCCATGTCAACACCACCATCATTCCGCAGTTCGACGAGGCCGGAAACCTGATCCGCAACCTCAATGTGCGCACCGACATCACCGCCCAGCGTCAGGCCGAGGCCGATCACTTCATGACCCGGATGCTCGAGGAGCTTCAGGACGAGGTGTTCATCTATGACGCCGAGACGCTGCAACTGACCTACGCCAATCTCGCCGCCCGCGACCGTTGCGGCTGGGACCGGGCGGAGGTGCGCAATTTCCGCATCGTCGACACCGCGCCCAATTTCGACGAGATGGCCTTCCGCTATCACGTGGCGCCGCTGGTCAACGGCAGGTCGAGCGTCGTGACCATCGAGATCAAGCACAACAAGGGCCCGGTCGAGATCGCCACCCGCCTGCTCGCGGGGCCCGACGAGCGGCCGATCTTCGTCTCGGTGCTGCGCGACATCTCCTGGCGCAAGAAGATCCAGGACGCCAAGATGGAGTCGGTGGCCATCGTCAGCCACGAATTGCGCTCGCCGCTCACTTCGATCAAGGGCTCGCTGGGGCTGTTGCAGTCCGGCGTCATGGGCGCGCTCACGCCCAAGGCGCAATCCGTGGTCGAGATCGCCGCGCGCAATTCCGACCGTCTGCTGCTGGTCATCAACGACATTCTCGACATCGAAAAGATCGACGCCGGCAAGATGGACTTCACCATGCAGCCGCTCGACCTGATGCGGTTCACCCGGGACGCGATCGCCATGAATGCCGGTTACGGCACCAGCTTTTCGGTGACCTACGAGCTGGAGACCGATCTGGACACCGCGATGATCGCCGGCAATTCCGACCGTCTGATGCAGGTGATGACCAACCTGATGTCCAACGCGACCAAATACTCGCCCTCCGGCGAGGTGGTGACGATCAGGATCGCGCCGCAGGGCATGTACTGGCGGGTTTCGGTGATCGACAAGGGCCCCGGCATCCCCGACAGCGCCCGCGATACCCTGTTCACCGCCTTTGCGCAGGTGACCAGTTCCGACGGCATCAAGCGCGGCGGCACCGGGCTGGGGCTGGTGATCGTCAAGTCGATCCTCAAGCGGCATAATGCCCGGGTCAATTTCAAGAGCCGGATGGGCCATGGCACCGAGTTCTATTTCGATATTCCGGCCGCCATCGACACGAATATCGAGCAGCCGGTCCGGCAGGATGCCGCCGGATGAAATCACCCGTCCGTCATGGACCGGTCAACCTGAGGAGAGCTGGGCATGGCACTTAAGCGCATCCTGCATGTCGACGATGACGAGGACATCAGGACCATCGTTCAACTGGCGCTTGAGGTCGTCGGCGAGTTCGAGATCCTCCAGTTCGGCAATGGCCCCGGCGCCGTCGCCGGCGCGGTGGACTTCCGGCCGGACCTGCTGCTGCTGGACGTGATGATGCCGGGCATGAGCGGCCCCGAAGTCTGGAGGGCGCTGACCGCCCTGCCCCAACTCGCGGATATTCCGGCGATTTTCGTCACCGCCAAGGCGGAAGACGAATTCTCGCGCGACCTGACCCGCCAGGGCGCGATGGCGGTCATCGTCAAGCCGTTCGACCCGATGACGCTGGCCAGCCAGATCCAGGAAATCTGGGACCGGAACCACTAGCCCAACAACCCGCACGGCCACCGGCAATACCGCCTGATGCCGGCTTGACGCTGCGGCACTGTGGCCATCCGACAACATGATTGCGTCAATCTGACAACCACATATCCGGCGACGCCCGGGCACTGATCCAAAACTTGAACTGCGCCGTAGTGAAGCCTAGATCGCTGCACAGTTGCAGTGCCGTCGCGCCGGCTGCCACCCTTGCCTGGGCTGGATGAGGTTTGCGGCTGGACGAAGGAACGGACGGCGCAGTAAAAGGCCGCCTGTTTTCCAATTCTTGAAATGCGGCAGACCCCTGCCAAAACCGACGGGCCCGTACACATGTTCGCCTCCATCAAGCTCCATCGAGTTCTGTCCATCCTGGTGTTTCTCGCCGCCGCGTTCTGGGTTTCGACCGGGAAATTCTCGGCCGTCGGCAATGGCGAGGAGTACAACACCGCCGCAGTGACCAACACCACGACCGACACCACGACCGACGCCGCGCCCGATTCCGGTCAGGCCGCCGAGGGCCCGGCCCTGCGCACCGTGGCCGCGGTGGTGCCGCAGTTCTTCGAGCATATGCGCGAGATCAACCTCTTTGGCGCCACCAATGCCGACAAGCAGGCGGTGCTGGCGGCGCGGTCAAGCGGCATCGTCAGCCAGCTAGGCGTCACCAAGGGCGCCTCCGTGGCCGAAGGCGCGACGGTGCTGGTGCTCGAGGGGGCCGAGGTCGAGGCGCAGGTGGTCACGGCGATGGCCGGGCTCAACCAGGCCCGGCAGTTGCTGGACGTGGGCGAGGAACTGTTCGCGCGCGGCAGCCTGCCCGAGATCGAGTTGAACTCGCGCCGCGCCAACCACGCGGCCGCCGAGGCCGCGCTGTCGCAGGCGCAGGCCTCTGCCGGGCGCCTCAGCCTGCAGGCACCGTTCGGCGGGCTGGTGGATTCGGTCTCGGTCGAACTGGGCGAATGGGTCGTGCAGGGCACCCCCATCGCCACCATCCTGTCGCTTGACCCCATCGTCATCAAGGCCGAGGTCAGCGAACAGGACGTGGGCTATGTCACCGTCGGGGACCGGGCCAAGGTGCTGCTGGTGGGCGGCGTCGAGGCCGAGGGCACCATCCGTTTCGTCGCCAAGCAGGCCAATGAGCGCACCCGCACCTTCGAGGTCGAGGTCGAACTGCCCAACCCCGACCTGGCCATCCCCTCAGGCGCCACCGCCGAAGTGCGGCTCTACGGCGCGCCGGCCACGGCCATGCTGGTCCCGCGTTCGGTCATCACCCTGTCGGATGCCGGTGAAATCGGCGTGCGCGTGGTGGGGGCGGACAATATCGCCCGGTTCGCGCCGGTGACGCTGCTGGACGATACCGAACAGGGCATGATCATTTCCGGTGTCCCGGAGGGGGTCCGGGTGATCACCGCCGGGCAGGACCTGGTGCGTGACGGCGATCAGGTCAATGTCAGCGATGTCTCTGCCGATGCGCCGGTGATCTCGCAATGAAACTGGTAGAACTTGCGATCCGCAATGCGCGGCTGACGCTGTCGATCCTGGTGTTTTTCCTGGTGGCCGGCAGCATGGCCTATGTCTCGATCCCCAAGGAAGCCGAGCCAGACGTCAAGATCCCGATCATCTATGTCAGCATGAGCTACGAGGGCATCTCGCCCGAGGATTCCGAGCGGCTGTTGCTGCGCCCGATGGAAACCGCGCTGAAGTCCATCCAGGGCATCAAGCAGATGACCGCGACCGCCTATCTGGGCGGCGGCAACGTGCTGATCGAGTTCCAGGCCGGTGCCGACCTTGAACAGGCGCTTACCGATGTGCGCAACAAGGTCAAGGATGCCCGGCGCGACCTGCCGGACGGCGTCGATGAGCCCTCGGTCAACGAGGTCAACATCTCGGAGTTCCCGATCATCGTCGTCACCCTGTCGGGCTCGTTGCCCGAGCGCGTGCTCAACACCGCCGCGCGCGCGCTGCGCGACCGGTTCGAGGAAGTGCCCGGCGTGCTCAACGCCGACCTGCGCGGGGTGCGCGACGATCTGGTCGAGGTGATCATCGACCCGGCCAAGCTGTCGTCCTACGACCTGCGGCTGGACCAGATGATTGCCGGCGTCAACGCCAACAACCGGCTGATCGCCGCCGGGGCGCTGGAAGGGTCCGAGGGGCATTACGCCATCAAGGTGCCCTCGCTGATCGAGACCATTACCGATCTCTACAACCTGCCGGTGGTTGCCGAAGGCAACGCCATCGTGCGCCTGAGCGACCTGGCCGAGGTGCGCGCCACCATGCGCGACCCCGAGACCATCACCCGGCTCAACGGCGCGCCCGCCGTGGCCATCGAGGTCTCAAAGCGCAGCGGCGCCAACCTGATCGACACCGTCGACGCCATCAAGGCGGTGACCGAGGCCGCGCGCGGGCAACTGCCCGAAGGGGTCGAGATCTCGTTCAGTCAGGACAAGTCCACCTCGATCCGGCAATTGCTGAGCGATCTGCAGAACTCGGTGCTGACGGCGGTGGTGCTGGTGTTCGCCGAAGTGGTGCCCAAGACCCTCGCCGCCATCCACCCCGAACGCATCGCCTTCCCCGCCGCATTCGTGCTGCGGCCTTTGCAGTTCGTGCTGTGGCCTTTCGTGTGGA
>CAUJIU010000170.1 GCA_963205075.1 Pseudomonadota bacterium
CCATGCGCGTGATCCCATACCTGACCATCTTTATCCTCGGCGGCCTGTCGCTGGCCGTGCTCGCCACGTCGCATACCTTGCAGGCGGGGCTGTTCTGAGGCGCGACCGACCAGCGTCGAAGCTGCGGGCAGGCGTGCCCTGACCCGCCCATGCGTCGACGCCCGGGCGCCCCGCCGGGGTGCTAGCTGTTCTGGCGCAACAGGCGCTGCTTCTGGCGGTCCCAGTCGCGCTTGGCCTCGGTGGCGCGCTTGTCGACGTTCTTCTTGCCCTTGCCGAGCGCGATCTTGAGCTTCACCAGCCCGCGATGGTTGAAATACATCACCAGGGGCACGATGGTCATGCCCTCGCGCTGGGTGGCGTTCCACAGGCGCGCCAGTTCGCGCCGCGACACCAGCAGCTTGCGCCGCCGCCGCTCTTCATGGCCCCAGGTCTTGGCGGGGTCATAGCGGGCGATATAGGCGTTGGTCAGCCACAGTTCGCCGTTTTCGACGCTGGCATAGCTCTCGGCGATGTTGGACTGGCCGCTGCGCAGCGACTTGACCTCGGAGCCCATCAGCATGATCCCGACTTCAAGATCGTTCTCGATGGCATAGTCGTAGCGCGCCCGCCGGTTCTCGGCGATGACCTTGTAGTTCGGGCTGTCAGGTTGCTTGGCCATGATCCGACCGAGATAGGGGATGCGCCGGGGCAGCACAAGTCAGGCTGGCCCGACAATCCGGGTGCGGCGGCGTTCCGGTCCGCAATCCGCGCAGCGGGCACTTGAGATGGCGGTGAAATCATGCTGGAAGTTCGGGATGCTAGTTCAAATTCTTCTCGGTTCCGCGCTGATGATCCTGTCGATTCTGGTGGCGGGGATCAGCTTCTGGGTGATGGAGATGTTTCTGATCCGCTGGCGCGGCTGGCTGTCGCGCGAGCCCCATAGCCCCAAGATCATCCTGATCCTGTGTCTGGCGGCGGTCTGGATACTGGCGCAGCTGACGGCAGGCGTCTGGATGTGGGCGCTGACGCTGTGGGCGCTGGACATCTTCGTCAACCTGGAAACCTCGGTCTATTTCTCGCTGGTGGCCTACACGACCCTGGGGTTCGGCGATGTGCTGCTGCCCTCGGCCTGGCGGCTGCTGGGCGGCATGGCCGCTGCCAACGGGCTGTTGAACATGGGCCTGCTCACCGCGGTGCTGGTCGAGGCGTTGCGGCAGGTCAGGGTGACCCAGATCGCCGCCCTGCGGGGCCATCCGTGAGCCCGCGCCCCGTGCTGGACAATCCGGCGGCGCGGCGGCTGTTCCTGCACCGGCACGGCCTGGGCGCCGGCCAGAGCGGTCCGGGGCGGGGCGAGGACCTGGCCGGGGTGATCCGCGACCTGGGCTTCGTGCAGGTCGACAGCGTCAACACGCTGGCGCGCGCCCATGACCTGATCCTGTGGACCCGCCGCCAGCAATACCGCCCCGAGGCGCTGGGGCGCCTGTCGCTGGGCGAGCGGCAGGTGTTCGAGCACTGGACCCATGACGCCGCCGTCATTCCGGTGGAGTTCTTTGCCCATTGGCGGCATCGGTTTGACCGCGACCGCAGCCACCTTGCCGCGCGCTGGCGCGAGTGGCGCCGCGACGGGTTCGTCGACCGGATCGACGATGTGCTGCGCCATGTTCAAGCCGAAGGCGAGTGCCGGTCAAGCGATGTGGGCGCCGACGAGGAACGGAAATCCGGCGGCTGGTGGGACTGGCACCCGTCCAAGACCGCGCTGGAATATCTCTGGCGGGTGGGCGAATTGTCGGTGGTGCGGCGTGACGGGTTCCAGAAGGTCTATGACCTGACCGAGCGGGTGATCCCCGAGCGGCACCGGGCCGCCGTCACCGATCTGGACCAGACCATCGACTGGGCCTGCAACGCCGCGCTGGACCGGCTGGGTTTTGCCACGCCCGGAGAGCTGGCCGATTTCTGGGCGCTGGTCAGCCGTGACGAGGCGCGCGACTGGTGTGCGCGCGCGCTGGCCGACGGGCGGCTGATCGAGGCCGATATCGAGGCCGCCGACGGCACCCGGCGCCCGACCCTGATCCGGCCGCAAGTGCTGGCCGAGACGGTGGCGGACCTGCCGGGACGGGTGCGCATCCTGTCGCCCTTCGATCCGGCGCTGCGCGACCGCAAGCGGGCCGAGCGGCTCTTGGGCTTCCGCTACCGGATCGAGATCTTCGTCCCCGCCGCCAGGCGTCAATATGGCTATTACGTCTTTCCGGTGATGGAGGGCGACCGGATGATCGGCCGGATCGACCTCAAGGCCGACCGTGCCGCCGGGGCGGTCGACGTGACCGCCTTCTGGCCCGAGCCGGGCGTGGCCATGGGCAAGGGGCGCATCCAGCGGCTGGGCGCGGAACTTGAGCGGATGGCGCGGTTCGCCGGCTGCGAAGACCTGCGCCTCGCACCCGGCTGGCTGCGCGAAACCCAGGAGTCGCGGGCCTAGTTGATCAGCCCGGCATGAACCATGGCCTCGCGCACCAGCCGCTTGGTGCCGTCGGTCAGCGGGGTCAGGGGCGAGCGCACCTCTTCCGAGCACAATCCCAGCAGCGACAGGCCATATTTGGCCCCGACCAGCCCGGGCTCGACAAAGATCGCCTCATGCAGCGGCATCAGCCGGTCCAGGAGCGCCAGCGCGGTCGTGTAGTCGCCGGCCAGGGTGGCATTCTGGAAATTGGCACAGAGCTTGGGCGCGACATTGGCGGTCACGCTGATGCAGCCGACGCCACCATGGGCGTTGAAGCCCAGCGCGGTCGCGTCCTCGCCCGAAAGCTGCATGAAATTCTTGCCGCAGGTGATGCGCTGCTTGGGCACGCGGCTCAGATCGCCGGTCGCGTCCTTGACGCCGACGATCATCGGATGCCTGGCCAGTTCGCCCATGGTGGCGGGCGTCATGTCGACGACCGAGCGCCCGGGGATGTTGTAGATGATGATCGGCAGGCCGCAATCTGCGGCGGCGGTGAAATGCGCGATCAGCCCGCGCTGGGTCGGCTTGTTGTAATAGGGCGTCACCACCAGCGCGGCTTCGGCGCCGGCGGCCTTGGCGGCCTGCACCAGCCGCACCGTCTCGATGGTGTTGTTCGATCCCGCCCCGGCGATGACCGGAACCCGGCCGGCGGCGACCTTGACCACGGTTTCCACCACCAGATCGTGCTCGTCATGGCTCAGCGTCGGGCTTTCGCCGGTGGTGCCCACGGGGACTATGCCGTTGCTGCCATTGGAGATCTGCCATTCGACCAGCTTTTCAAGCGCGTCCAGATCGACCTTGCCGTTGGCAAACGGCGTGACAAGTGCGGGCAGGGATCCCTGGAACATGGTGCGCTTCCTTCAGTTGGCGCGCTGGCGGCCTGACTCGGGCCGCCGGCAAGAAATCGCGCGGAACCTAGACGGGTTTCCGCCGAATGCCAAGTTTATGAGTTGTGCCGGCCAAGGCCCGCCCGCTACCTTGCAGGTGAACAGGCAAGGGTGGCACATGCGGCTTTCAATCGGGTTGGGCATCGGTCTGGCGGTACTGGCAAGTTCGGCTCTGGCCGACTGGGCAACGCCCTCCGAGGAAGCGGCCTTCGCGGCCGGGCGCGAGGGGCAATGGCAGACGGCCTATGGCCTGATCGACCCCGCCGACCAGCTTGCCAATGACCTGCTGACCTGGACCCGGCTGCGGGCGGGCGAAGGGACATTCGCGGAATATGCCGCGTTTCTCAAGCGCCGCCCCGATTGGCCGGGACTGGACAAGGTCCGCGCGGCTGGCGAACTGGTGATCCGGGCCGAGGATGGCCCGGCCCCGGCGGCTCAGGATGTCGTGGATTTCTTTGCCAATGCGGCGCCGCAGACCGGCGAGGGCGCGGCGGCGCTCGTTGCTGCGCTGCGGGCGCTCGACCAGACCGACCGGGCCAATCAGGTGCTGCAAAACGCCTGGGTGAGGCTGAGCCTGACCGATGAAGGGCAGGCCGCCCTGGTCGCGGTGGACCCGGTGCAGACCGCCGCGCACAACCGCGAGCGGCTGGATTTCCTGATCTGGCGGCAGCGCAAGGACGATCTGACGCGGCTGTTGCCGCTGTTGTCAGCCGACGACCGGGCATTGGTCGAGGCCTGCCTGGCGCTGCTGGACAAGGCAGAGGATGCCGATGCCAAGCTCGCCCGGGTTCCGGCCGCGCTGGCCGCAGCGCCGATCCTGAACTACGCCCGCTATTCCGGGCTGACCAACAACGGCGACCGCGCGGCGGCGGTCGAGGTTCTGCTGGCCAATTCGACCTCGGCGGAGGCGCTGGGCGAGCCGTTGCGCTGGTCCTACTCCCGGCGCGAGGTGGTGCGCTATGAATTGCGCGAGGGCGATGCGCAGCGGGCCTATCGGGCGGCGGCGCAGCATTTCGTGACCGAAGGCGAGACCTACATCGAGCTGGAATGGCTGGCGGGCTACATCGCGCTGACCCGGCTGAATGATCCGGCGCTGGCCTTGCGGCACTTCCAGAACGTCGAGGCGGCAACCGATGGCCCGGTGACATCGGGCCGCGCCGGCTACTGGATCGGACGGGCCGAAGAGGCGCTGGGGCATGCGGACCTTGCCCGGGCCGCCTATACGCGCGGCGCCCGGTTCCAGACCGGCTATTACGGGCTGCTGGCCGCCGAGAAGGCCGGCCTGCCCTTCGATACCGCCCTGCTGGCCGATCTGGACTACGTGGCGCCCGACGCGCCGCCCAGCGCCGAACCGGAGCTGACGCGCGCGGCGCTGATGCTGGTCGAGTCTGGCGAGCGGGTCGGGGCGGTGATCTTCTTTGCCCAGTTGGGCAAGACCCTCGATCAGGCGGGGCTGTTGCATCTGGGGGCGATCACCGATGCCATGGACGAGCAGTTCTACACGCTCATCCTGGGCAAGCAGGCCTTCGAGCGCGGCATGGTGATCGGGCCGCTCTACTACCCGGTGCACGCGCTGTCGCAGATGTCCCTGCCGATCGATCCGGCAATGGCGCTGGCGATTGCCCGGCGCGAAAGCGAGTTCAACACCCAGGCCGGCAGCACCTCGGGGGCGCAGGGCCTGATGCAGCTGATGCCCGGCACTGCCGAAGACGTGGCCCGTGACCTCGGCATCGCCTATTCGCGCGGGCGGCTGACCTCGGACTGGCAATACAACGTCACTTTGGGCAGCAAGTATCTGGCTGATCTGGAGGCCCGCTTTGGCCCCTCGCCGGTGCTGATGGCGGCAGGCTACAATGCCGGTCCGCGCCGGCCTGCGGACTGGATCGACCGATTCGGCGATCCGCGCACCGCCGATGTCGATGTGGTGGACTGGGTCGAGAACATCCCGTTCCGCGAGACGCGCAACTACGTGCAGCGGGTCACCGAGGCGGTGATGATCTACGAGGCCCGGCTTGGCCGGGCCGGCGGGCCGGTGCAGTTCACGCCGATCCTGACCGGGTCGGCGCCGTTCCTGCGCCCCGCCGCGCGGCCGGCGCCGGGTGCGGCAAACGCGTCGGTCTCGGGATCGGCCTATGCGCCGGCGACCAGCCTCCGGCCAGTGGCGCGGCCCTGATCGGCAAGGTGCGCGCGGGTCATGTGCCGCTTGGTGCCGAAACCCGGCACCCGCGTCACCTCGAACCCGGCATCGGCCAGCGACCGGCGCACATGCCCGGCCGCCGTGTAGGTAGCCGCGGTGCCGCCGGGCGCCGTGTGGCGGGCCACCTCGGCCAACAGGTCGGCCCCCCACAGCTCGGGGTTCTTGGCGGGCGAGAAGCCGTCGAGAAACCACGCATCCGCGCGCCCCGCCCATCGCGGCAGGGTCTGGCGCGCATCCCCGAGGACCAGCTGCAAGGTCACGCGGTTGGGCAGCATATGGGGCCCCGGCCCATGTTCCAGCGCCGCCAGCACGGGGCCGGCATGGGCCGCAAGTCCCGGAAAGGCTGACAGGGCGCGGGCCATGTCGGGCCGCGTCATCGGAAAGGCCTCGAAGCTGGTGAATTTCAACCCGCCGGTCTGGCCCGAACCTTCCCATGCCTGCAGCGTCGCCAGCAGGTTCAGCCCGGTTCCGAAACCGATCTCGGCAATCGCGAAGCCGTCGCGGAACCGGGCCGGCAGGTCATTGCCGGCCAGAAAGACATGCGCGGTTTCCGCCAGCCCGCCGGACAGCGAAAAATAGGGGTCGTCGAACTGCTGCGAGACGGGAATGGCCCCGTCGCGCCAGTCGATCCGCGCGCTCTGGTTCTCCATCGTCGGTCCCTGTAACTGTCGGGCCCAAGGTGAAGCGGGGTGCGCGAAATGGCAACGGCAGACGTGACGGTCCTCGGCGCGGGCGTTTTCGGGCTGGCGGTGGCCTATGAATGCGCACGCCGCGGCGCGCGCGCGCGGGTCATCGATCCGGCCGGGGTCGCCGCCGGGGCGAGCGGTGGCGTCATGGGCGCATTGGCGCCGCATGTGCCTGAACAATGGAACGACAAGAAGGCCTTCCAGTTTCGCAGCCTTGTCATGGCGGAAAGCTTCTGGGCCGATGTGGCGGCGGCGGGTGGCCATGATCCGGGCTATCTCAGGTCTGGCCGGTTGCAGCCGCTGGCCGATGACGCCGCCGTTGATCTGGCGCGCCAGCGGGTGCAGACGGCGGCGGAGCTTTGGCAGGGGCAGGCGGACTGGACGGTCCTGCCCGCCGGTGGCTCGGACTGGGAGCCACGCAGCCCCTCGGGCTGGCTGGTGCGCGACACGCTCAGCGCCCGCATCCAGCCGCGCGGCGCCACTCTGGCGCTGGCGGCGGCGGTCCGGGCGCTTGGTGGCGAGATCGTGACCGAAGGCGCCGAGCAGGGCGCGGTGGTCGAGGCGACGGGCTGGCGCGGGCTGGCGGCCAGCGGCGCTGGCAATGGCGTCAAGGGGCAGGCGGCGGTGCTGGGGCATGATGCCGCGCCGCTGCCGCAAATCTATGGCGATGGCCTCTACGTGGTGCCCCATGCCAACGGCACCGTCGCCATCGGCTCCACGTCAGAACGCGACTGGACCGATGAGCACGCCACCGATGACCAGCTAGAGGTGCTGATAGCCCGCGCGCGGCAGGCGCTGCCGCAACTGGCCGACGCACCGGTGATCGCGCGCTGGGCCGGCATCCGCCCCCGCGCCCTGTCGCGCGGGCCGCTGCTGGGGCCTTGGGGCGCAACTCCGGGCCGCTTTGTCGCCAATGGCGGCTTCATGATCGGCTTTGGCGTGGCGCCGCTGGTCGGGCAGGTGATGGCTGATCTGGTGCTGGAAGGCCGCAACTCTATCCCTGCGGCATTCTGGTCCGGTGAGGCAGGAAGTGAACAATAGCGGCGACCGGCGGCCCGAAGGCAACGCTGGGCCCTTGAGGCCGCTCTGCTCCTGCTCCAAGGTGCGCGCACCAACCTGGAGGCGAAGATGAAGCGGCATGGCGGCAAGATACTGGCGGATCACCTGAAGCTGTTCGGCGTGCGCCGGGTGTTCTCGGTGCCGGGCGAAAGCTTTCTGGCCGCGCTGGACGGGCTTTATGACAGCGGCATCGAGAACGTCGTCTGCCGCCAGGAAGGCGGCGCGGCGATGATGGCCGAGGCGCATGGCAAGATGACCGGCACGCCGGGCATCGCCTTTGTCACCCGCGGGCCGGGGGCCACCAATGCCTCCGCCGGGGTGCATATCGCCATGCAGGACTCGACCCCGATGATCCTGTTCGTCGGCCAGATCGAGACCGGCCATCGCGACCGCGAGGCGTTTCAGGAGGTGGACTACCGGCGGGTCTTTGGCGGGCTGGCCAAATGGGCGACCGAGATCGACCAGATCGAGCGGCTGCCGGAATACCTGGCGCGCGCCTGGTCGGTCGCCATGTCGGGGCGCCCCGGCCCGGTGGTGCTGGCCCTGCCCGAGGACATGCTGAGTGGCCTGGCCGACGTGCCCGACCGCGCCTGCCCCCGGCCGGCGCTGGCCGGTGACATGGCATCGCCTGCCGCCGGGGCCATGGCGGCAATCGCAGGCGCCAGGCGGCCGCTGGTCATCGTGGGCGGCCCGCATTGGAGCCCGGCCGCAGCGGCCGATCTGGCAAACTTTGCCGCCCTTCAGCAGGTGCCGGTTGCCCTGGGCTTTCGCCGGCAGGACTATCTCGACAACCGGCATCCGAACTATGCCGGCGATCTCAATGTCGGGCCCAATCCCCGCCTCGCGCAGCGGCTGCGGGATGCCGACGCGCTTCTGGTCATCGGCTCGCGGCTGGGCGATATCGAGACCCAGGGCTATACCAACCTCGACCCCGCAAGCCTCGGCAAGCGGCTGATCCATGTCCATGCCGATGCCGATGAACTGGGCCGGGTCTATCAGCCCGACCTGGCGATCGAAGCCCGCGCGCCCGAATTCGTGGCCGCGCTGGCCGCCTTGCCGAAATCCGGGCCGGGCTGGGCCGACTGGACCAGCGCCGCGCGGGCGGATTACGAGGCGTGGGCCAAGCCCTTCGCCTCGCCGGGCGACGTGCGGCAGGAAGACGTGATCGGCTGGCTGTCGGCCAACCTGCCCGAGGATGCGATCCTTACCAATGGCGCGGGCAACTACGCCGCCTGGCTGCATCGCTACTATTGCTACAAGCGCTTCCGCACCCAGTTGTCACCCACCTCCGGCTCCATGGGCTATGGCTTTCCCGCCGCCGTTGCGGCCTCGCTCGAATATCCTGACCGCACGGTGGTCTGCCTTGCCGGGGATGGCTGCTTCCAGATGACGCTCAACGAGATGTCGACCGCCGTCCAGCACGGGGCAAAGCCGGTGGTGATCGTCGCCAACAATGGCCGCTATGGCACCATCCGGATGCACCAGGAAAAGCACTATCCGGGGCGGGTGTCGGGCACCATGCTGGCCAACCCGGACTTCGCGGCCTTGGCGCGCGCCTATGGCGGGCATGGCGAACTGGTGACAAGGGGCGAGGATTTCCCCGCCGCCTTCGGGCGGGCCGTGGCATCGGGCAAGCTGTCGGTGATCGAACTGACCATCGACCCCGAGGCGCTGTCCACCGGCCAGACCCTGAGCGCGGCGCGCAAGGCGGCAGAGGCGGCCAGGGCCTAGCTGCGGCCCGCGGCCCCGGCCCCTTGCAGGCAGGTGCCTGCTGCGCCAACCTGGCCGGGACTGGCTACAGGAGCCCTCATGACCACCGCCATCGATCTGGACCGCTACCCGCTCGACCGGCCCGGCACCCCGAAATGGCAGGCGCTGGTCGATCAGTGCCGCGCCGATCTGGCCCGCAACGGCATGTTCAACCTTGCCGGCCTGATGGACCCCGACGTGGCACGCACCGCCGCCAGGAGCCTCGCCCCCAATTTCGCCAGCGAAAGCTTCAACCACCAGCGCGAGCACAACATCTACTTCACCAGGACGGTCGCGGGGCTGTCCGACGATCACCCCGCTCTGGCCCGCGTGCAGACCTCCAACGACACGCTCTGCGGCGATCAGGTGGCGGGCACCCCGATGGACGGGCTCTATCACCTGCCCGAATTCGCGGTGTTTCTGGCCGCGACCATGGACAAGCCGGCGCTCTACACCATGGATGACGTGATGGCGGGGCTCAACGTCATGTCCTACCGCGAGGGGCAGGTGCTGAACTGGCATTTCGACCGGTCGGAATTCACCACGACCATGCTGTTGCAGGCGCCCGAGCAAGGGGGCGAGTTTCTCTACCGCACCGATCTGCGCAGCGCGGAAGACCCAAATTACGACGGGGTGGCGCGCCTGTTGCGGGGCGAGGACCCGCAGGTGCAGAGCCTGACGCTGACCCCCGGCACGCTCAACGTCTTTCGCGGCAAGAACACGCCGCACAGGGTCAGCCCGGTCAGGGGCGGCACGACACGGGTGATCGCGGTGTTCTCGTTCTTCGAGCGGCCCGGCATGCGGTTCACCGACGAAGAACGGATCGGCTTCTACGGCCGCGCGGCCTAGTACTCGACCCCGATCTGCGCCTTGATGCCCGAGCGGAACGGGTGCTTGACCAGTTCCATCTCGGTCACCAGATCGGCCAGCTCGTTCAGGTCTTCGTGGGCGTTGCGCCCGGTCAGGACCACATGGGTCATGGGGGGTTTCTCGTCGCGCAGGAAGGCCACCACTTCCGCGATATCGACATAGTCGTAGCGGATGGCGATATTGATTTCATCGAGCAATACCATGGTGTTGGCCGGATCACGGATCAGTTCCCTGGCCTTGGCCCATGCGGCCTGCGCCATCTCGGTGTCGCGGGTACGGTCCTGCGTCTCCCAGGTGAAGCCTTCGCCCATGGTGTGAAACGAGCAGATATCGGTGAAGCGCGACAGGATCAGGTCGCGCTCGCCGGTGGACATGCCGCCCTTGATGAACTGCACCACCGCGCATTGCATGCCATGCGCGATGCAGCGGAAGATCATCCCGAAGGCGGCCGAGCTTTTGCCCTTGCCCTTGCCGGTATGGACGATGATCAGCCCCTTCTGACCGGTCTTGGTGGCCATGATCTTGTCGCGGGCGGCCTTCTTCTTGGCCATCTTCTGGGCGTGGCGTTCGACATCTTCGGTCATGGCTGAACCTCCTTTTGATAGGTGTAGCTGGTGGGCCGGTCATAGCCCTGATGGGCGGTGGCCGCGACCCGCACGAAGCCCATGGCCTCGAAAGCGGCCTGATTGGCGGCCAGTTCGACCCGGGTTTGCAGTTCGAGCAGCGGCCGGTGGTGATGACGTGCCCGACCGGCCGCAAGGCCGATCAGCGCCCGGGCCAGTCCCCGGCGGCGACTGTCGGCGCGGACGACGAGCTTGCCGATGTAAAGCGCATGGGCGCGCAAGGTAAAGACCACGCAGGCGCAGGGCGGGATGCCGATGGCCCAGACCTCGCCGGTTGCGGCCTGATCGCGCAGGGCATCCAGCGTGAGGCGATGCATGGACGAAGGCGGGTCGATCACCCCGTCCATATAGGCAAACTCGTTCTGGATGAGCCGCAGCACTTCGGCCAGCGCCGGGTCGTCCGGCCCGATCTGGCGCGGGGTCACAACAGCCCCCCGATGCGGGCGCGCGCCGAGTTGGAGCGCGGCTGCCAGAGGCCGCGGTCAATCGCTTCCTGCAGGCGCTGGGCGATCTCGCGCAGGGCGGGGGCGTTGTGCAGGGCGATGAACTCGCGGGTGGCGTCGTCTTGCAGATAGGCCGCCTCGACCAGATCGAAATGATGGTTGCGCACCGCCCCGGTTGTGGCGGCGAAGGCAAAGAGGTAATCCACGGTTGCCGCCATCTCGAAGGCGCCCTTGTAGCCGTGGCGCTTGACCCCGTCGATCCATTTGGGATTGACCACGCGCGAGCGGATCACCCGCCCGATCTCGTCATCCAGCGTGCGGATCACCGGCCGCTCGGGGCGGGAATGGTCATTGTGATAGATCGGGCGCGACTGGCCCTGGATCATCGCCACGGCGGCGGCGGCACCGCCCTCGAACTGGTAATAATCGTCGGAATCCAGCAGGTCATGCTCGCGATTGTCCTGATTCTGGACGATGGCCTCGACCTGCCCCAGCCGGGCGGCAAAGCCCTCGCGGTCGCGCGTGCCCTCGGCGCCGGCGCCATAGGCATAGCCGCCCCAGTCGAGATAGGCGGCGCCCAGATCAGCGGCCTCGGACCAGATGCGCTCGTCGATCAGTGCCTGCAGCCCCGCCCCGTAGGCGCCGGGCCTGGAGCCATAGATCCGCGCCGGGCTTTCGCCGGAGCGGCTGCGGGCGGCGGCGGGGTTGAGGTCCGGCGGCTCGTCCAGCGCCTGGACGGCGCGGGCGGCGCTGTCAAAGAGCGCGATCAGCTGCGGGAAGGCATCGCGGAAGAAGCCCGAGATGCGCAAGGTCACGTCGACGCGCGGGCGGCCGAGCACGCCCTGGGGCAGGATGTCGAACCCGGTGACGCGGCGATTGGCGCTGTCCCAGACCGGCTTGACCCCCATCAGCGCCATGGCCTGGGCGATGTCATCGCCACCGGTGCGCATGCTGGCGGTGCCCCATGCGGTGACCAAGAGGCTGCGGGGCCAGTCTCCGTGATCCTGAAGGTGTTTTTCGATCAGGAGGTTGGCCGATTTCCACCCCAGCGCCCAGGCGGTGGGCGTGGGAACGGCGCGGGCATCGACGCTGAAGAAGTTGCGCCCCGTGGGCAGCACATCGGGGCGGCCGCGGGTCGGGGCGCCTGACGGCCCGGGCGCGACCGCGCGACCGTCCAGAGCATCGAGCAGGCCCTGCATCTCGGCCGGGCCGCAGGCGGCGATGGCCGGGCGCAGGCGGGTGGTGATCTGGTCGAGAACGGCGGCGCTGGCGGGGCCGGGCGGCGCGGCCTCGCCATCGACCAGCCGTTGCGCCAGCAGTTCAAGCCGTTCGACCGTGTCGCCGGTGCTGCGCCACGGGTCGGGGCCGCTCAGGCAGCCGGGGCGGGGACCTGCCCATGGCGCGGCCAGATCGGCGGCGAGCGGGTCGAAGCCAAGCCCCAGATCTCCGGCCATGGCGCGCAGGAGCGAGGCATCGCCCCCCTTGCCTGACCCGCGCGGCACCCGGGCCAGCGCGATGGCCAGATCACGGTCGAGGCGGCCCCGGGGCGAGAGGCCGAAAATGTGCAGCCCGTCGCGGATCTGCGCCTCCTTCAACTCGCACAGGTAGGCGTCAAGGCGGGCGAGGTCGGTGTCGCCCTCGCCGGTCAGGCCGGCATCCTCGGCCAGCCCGGTGCTTTGCGACAGCGACAGGATCTCGCGCCGCAGGTGCTGGATCCGGCGCGGATCGACCCC
>CAUJIU010000171.1 GCA_963205075.1 Pseudomonadota bacterium
GGACGGGGTCATGCAGACCCAGTGCGAGGCCATCGAGGCCGCGGCACGGGCCTGCGCCAAGTCCATCATGGACGACAAGCTGGTCTTTACCTTCGGCACCGGCCACGGCTCGTTCGCGGCGATGGAAATGTATCCGCGCACCGGCACCGTGACCGGCTTTCGCCCCATCGTCGAAAGCTCGATGATCTCGTTTCACCGGGTTCTGGGCGATGCGGGCGCGCGGCAATACCGCTTCATCCACAGCCAGGAGGGCTATGGCCGCGCGATCTTTGACAGCCACCAGACCGATCCCGGCGACACCATGCTGATCTTTTCGCATTCCGGGCTGAACGCGGTCACGCTCGACATCGCCCTGGCGGCCAAGGAAAAGGGCATGACGCTGATCGGCGTCACCTCGATTCCGCATTCCTCGTCGACGCCGTCGCGCCATTCCTGCGGCAAGCGGCTGTTCGAGATCGCCGATGTGGTGATCGATACCGGCGTGCCGAGGGGCGATGCGGGCATCGAGATCCCGGGTGTCAGCGGCCGCACCGGGGCCACCTCGACCTCTGTGGCCATCGCCATCGGCCATGCGATCAACTCCACCACCGCCGAGATCGTCGCCGCCGCCGGTCACGACCCCTATCTCATGGTCAGCCCCAACACGACCGAGAAGGAAGCGGCGACCCGCCAGAACGACCGCAACTACGAGGAACTCTGGCGCCGGCTGAGGATGCGCTGAGATGGATCGCGGATTCTTCATCAACGGCGCCTGGGAGATGCCGCAGGGCGTCGACCGGTTCGAGATCCTCAACCCGGCGAATGGCGACCCGGTGGGCTCAACCCTCCTGGCCGACGGGGCGGTGGTCGATCGGGCCGTCCTGGCCGCCGAGGCGGCCTTTCCCGCCTTTGCCGCGCTGCCGGTGCGCGCGCGCGCCGACATGCTGCACAAGGCTGCCGCCCTGATCGAGGCGCAGGCGGACGCGATGGCCCGCCTGTTGACCCGCGAACAGGGCAAGCCGGTTTCGGACAACCGCAAGGAGATCCTGTTCGGCTGCGAGGTGCTGCGCTACTACGCCGAGGAAGCGGCGCGCAAGGGCGGGACGATCCGCCCGGCCTCGTCGCCCTCGATCCGCAATCTCGTCACCTATCATCCGGTCGGCGTGACCGCGGCCATCGTGCCGTGGAACTACCCGATCGACCTCTATTGCTGGAAGATCGGCCCGGCGCTGGCCGCCGGTTGCCCGATCATCGTCAAGTCTCCGCACGAGACGCCGCTTGCCATCGCCATGCTGGTCGATTGCCTGCACGCGGCCGGTTTCGCGCCGGGCACCATCGCGGATCTGCCGGGTCTGGGTCCGGTGGCGGGCGCGGCGCTGTCCGCGCATCCGCGGATCCGCGCCATTTCGGCCACCGCCTCGATCCCGGCCGGGCAGGCGATCATGCGGGCGGCGGCGGGCAACATGAAGCGGCTCTGCCTGGAGCTTGGCGGGCACGCGCCCTACATCGTGCTCGAGGATGCCGACATCGAGGAGGCGGCGCGCGCCGCCCATCGCCGCGCCTATTCCAACATGGGCCAGATCTGCATCACCGTGAACCGGATCCTGGTGGCCAAGGCGCTGGCCCCGCGTTTTGCCGAGGCGCTGGCCGCGCTGGCAGAGGCAACCGTGATCGGCGACGGGCAGGACCCCGCCATCGGCTACGGCCCGGTCCAGAACGCCGGCGTCATCGCCCGGATGGACCGGCACATCGCCGATGCCGTGGCCAAGGGCGGGCGGGTCATCGCCGGGGGCGGTCGCGCGACGGGCAGCGGGTACGATGCCGGGCTGTTCTACCGGCCGACGGTCATCGCCGATGCGCCGCTCGACAGCCTGCCGATGACCGAGGAAAGCTTCGGCCCCGTGGTGGGCCTGACCACCTTCGACAGCACCGAGCGGCTGCTTGCCATCGCCAACGGGCTCGACTACGGGCTGGCCGCCTATGTCTGCGGCCAGGACCTCGAGCGGGCCTGGTCGATTGCCGAGCGGCTCGACTTCGGGGCCGTGGGCGTCAATGTCAACGACACCAGCGAGCTTCAGGCCCCGTTCGGCGGCTGGAAGTTGAGTGGCTTTGGCCGCGAGCTGGGTCCGGAAGGGCTCGATACCTATCTGCAGCCAAAACACCTCAAGATCCGGCTGCGCCAGGCGGTCTAGGCGCCCCGGGCCAATGGCCTGGCCGGCGTGGCCGGTCAGGCGGTTGCCCTCTCGGGCCGATGTGGCCCGTCAGGCAGACGCGTCCGCCTGACCGTCACCATTCCTCAGAAGTTCCGCAAGGATGGCCGGGTCGGTCACGCCCTCGGACCCGATCACCAGCACCCGAGATGCGCGGTTCAGGCCCAGCGTCCGGGCCAGTTCCGGCTGGCTTGCCGCCGCGATCAGCGCCGCCAGACCGGCAACTCCGCTTTCCCCGGCCTCGACCCTCGGGTCGCCCGAAACCGGATTGGCAAGGCGGCGCAGCGTTGGCGCGACCAGCAGGTCGGGGATGGCGACAAAGTCGCTGGCCGCCTGCGCGAGGATCTCCCAGGCCAGCCCCGAGGGCACGCCGCAGGACAGGCCCGCCATGACCGTCTCGGTCTCGATCGGGGTGGTCGCCAACCGTCCGGCCCGGGCGCTGGCCAGCAGGCAGGCGGCGCGGTCGGGCTCGACCACCACGACCCGCGGACCGTTCGGTGCCCAGTGCTGGTGCAGCGCGGCAGCCGTGGCCGCAGCCAGCCCGCCAACCCCGCATTGAACCAGCACATGGCTGGGCGCGCGGTCCAGACATTGCGTGACCTCGCGCAGCATGACGCCATAGCCCGCCATGACATCGCGCGGCGGTTCGGTATATCCGGGCCAGGAAGTGTCGGAAATGACGCTCCAGCCCATCGCCCCGGCCTCGCGGCGCGCCATCTCGACCGAGGCGTCGTAATCGCCGGCGATGCGCACCACCTCGGCGCCATAGGCGCGCATGGCCGCGGCCCGGCCCTCGCTGACGCCGGCATGGATGTAGATCCGGCATGGCGCGCCAAAGCGCTGGCACCCCCAGGCCAGCGACCGGCCGTGATTGCCGTCGGTGGCCGATACCAGGGTGATCCCGGCAACCTCATCCCGATAGCGGCCGGCGCTGATATCGCCAAGCGAGGCCTGGATGCCTGTCGCCCGGGAAACCTTGTCGCGCAACAGGCGCAGCGCCGCATAGGCCGCGCCCAGCGCCTTGAAGCTGCCCAGTCCGAAACGCGGCCCCTCGTGCTTGTAATGGATCGCGCCGATGCCGATCCCGGCCGCGAGGCCCGCCAGCTCGTAGAGCGGTGTCGGCGCATAGCCGGGCCACGACCGGATCTCGTCCGCGGCGCGGTCGAAGTCCCGGGGCGACAGCACCCGCGTCACCGCATCCCCGGCCTGACGCGGGCCGGGCGCATGCTGGATCGGGGCGGTTTCATAGACTGACATCATGTTCGCATCACTCCTGCGCCTGCCGGGGGAGGCACTTCATCGGCTGCGCCGTTCGGTCCACCAGTCGCGCGATTGCAGCGCCCAGTAAGTCAGCTGCGCCACCCCGAGGCCGACGGGCCCGCCGGCCCAGGCCAGCCCGAAGGGCTCGAACTGCCGGTAGCGGTCCGAAAGGCCAAGGATCGCCTCGGCCACCAGACGGCCGCCGATGGCGGTGGTGTTGAGCCCATGGCCGCCAAAGGCGGTGCAATACCATGCGCCGGGCTGCAGCTGGCCGATCTGCGGCATCTGGTGGCGCGCATAGGCCATCTGCCCGGACCAGGCGACATCGGTCCGCAGATCGGCCAGTTGCGGATAGGTGGCGCGGATCTCGCGGTGCAGTTCACGCGCCAGCGCCTTGGGCGAGGCGGGGCGCGTGGTGATGCGCCCGCCCCACAACAGCCGCCTGCCGCCATCGACAACCCGGTAATAGTCGCCCGCCCGCCGCTGGTCGCCGACCGCGTCCGTGGTGGCGATGGCGCCGGCGATCAGCTCGGGGGCCGGTTCGCTCACCAGCATGTAGGTGGCAATCGGCAACATGGCGCGCCGCAGCCGTGGCACCAGATGGCCGGTATAGCCGCCCGTCGCAAGGACCACGTGGCGGGCCTGCACGCTGCCGCGCGCGGTGGTGATGGTCCTGGCCGGCGGATCGAGCCGGACGGCGAGCGCGGGCGAGGCCTCGAATATCTGCCCGCCCAGACGCTCGATTTCATCGGCCAGCGCGCGCAGGTAGTTCAAGGGATGCATGTGAAAGCCGCGCGGATCGCGCAGGGCCTGAAAGTAGCGGTCGCTCCTGAGGCGCGCGCGCAGCTCATCGGTCGGCAGAAAGTCCAGCTGGTAGCCATGATCGGCCTGCATCGCGCGGCGGGTCTCCAGCAGGCCCGCGGCGTTGTCGGTGCGGCTGACGCGCAGCAGCCCCGGGCGCTTGAGCGCGCCGGTGACGCCGAGTTCCGCGATGTTGCGCTCGACCAGGTCGACGCCCTCGATCGACAGTTGATGCAGGCGCCGCGCGGCCTCCGGCCCGACCCGGCGGGCAATGGCGGCGGCGCCACAGGAATACCCCGGCGAAACCAGCCCGCCATTGCGGCCCGACGCGCCGAACCCGACCCGGTCGGCATCGAGCACCACCACCGATTGCCCCGCCCGGGCCAGCTCCAGCGCGGCTGTCAGCCCCGCCAGACCGGCGCCGACCACGACCGTGTCGCAGTCCGCGGCCCCCTCCAGTGCGCGGCGCTGCCGGTTGTCGCCCAGCGTCTGGCTGTAATGGGTTGCTGGATACGCCATGTCAGGTCCAAACCGATCCTAGAATGCGTCGATATAGGCAAACAGACCCGGCGCGCCACCGGTATGGACGAAGACCACGGTTTCGTCACGCCGGAAGCGGCCCTCGGCAATCATGCTGATCAGCCCGGCCATGGCCTTGCCGGAATAGACCGGGTCCAGCAGGATCGCCTCGAGCCGCGCCACCAGCCGGACCGCCTCGACCATCTCCGGGGTCGGAACGCCGTAGCCGGTGCGCGCATGGCCGGTTTCCAGCACGAAATCGCCATCGGGCAGCGCGGGAATTCCCAATTTGGCGCAGCAGTCATCGGCAATCCGGCGCACGTCGCGCATGACCTGGGGGCCGTCATTGTCGATATCGATGCCGATGCCCCGGACCCCGCTCTGCGTGGCCGAAAGTCCAATGGCCATCCCGGCCTGGGTTCCCCCCGAACCGCTGGCCAGCACCAGATGGTCGATCGTGAGGTCGCGCGACCGGGCCTGATCGAGCAGTTCGAGCATGCAGCTCACATAGCCGAGCGCGCCGGTGGCGTTCGAGCCTCCGGTGGGGATGTGATAGGGCACCTCGCCGCGGTCGCGTGCCGCGTCCATCTCGGCTGCCATCCGCGCGGAGCGGTCCTCGCCGGGCTCGCAGACATGGATCCTGGCGTTGAGCAGCCGGTCAATGAAGATGTTGCCGGTCACCTCGTAGTCCTGCGGGCGGCCCGGCACGTTGCGGCTGAGCACCAGCTCGCATTTCAGGCCAAGCCGGGCGGCGGCGGCGGCGGTCTGGCGCACGTGGTTGGACTGCAGGCCCCCTTCGGAGAATATGGTGGTGGCACCGAGAGCCTGCGCCTCGCCCAGGAGGTATTCCAGTTTGCGGGTCTTGTTGCCGCCGAATGCGAGGCCGGTGCAGTCGTCGCGCTTGATGTAGACCTGCGGCCCCTGCAAATGGGCAGTCAGGGCCTGCAGCGGCTCAAGCGGGGTGGGCAAATGCGCAAGGCGCGCGCGCGGAAACCGCGAAAGCTGCATCATCGGGGCCTCATTCCATGTCGGTGCCGCGCAGGCGCGGCAGGGGTTTCTTGAATTGGGTGCTGAAATGACTATACAAACGAAACGCGGCGCCTGACATCGGCACCGCGCCACAGGCAAGGCAGGCGGCAGAGGCGGAATGCTCAGACCCAGACGCACAGTGATTCAGACCGGCGCGGCGAGCGCGACGCCGCTCTACCAGCAGATCAAGACCCTGGTTCAGTCCAAGATCACTTCGGGCGACTGGCGGATCGGCGCGCAGCTGCCCACCGAGCACGAGCTGGTGCGGCTTCTGGGTGTTTCGCGCATGACGATCAGCCGGGCGCTGAACGAACTGACCGCCAGCGGCGTGCTGACCCGCAAGCCCGGTGTCGGCACTTTCGTGGCCGAACGCCCGGTGCATGCGGCCCTCTTCGAGGTCAGCGACATCGCCGCCGAGATCGCGGCCCGCGGCCGCGTGCATGGCTGCGAGGTGCTGGCGCTGGAGCGGCAGCAAGCCACCGACTTCATTGCCGACAGGTTGGCGCTGCCGCCGGGCAGCCATGTCTACTACTCCAGGGTGCTGCATTATTCGAGCGGCGACCGGGTGCAACTGGAAGAGCGCTGGATCAATCCGCTGGTGGCGCCGGACTATGTCCACCAGGATTTCACCAAGATGACCACGCATCACTATCTGGCCACGGTCGCGCCGACCTCCGAGCTTGACCAGTCCGTCCACGCGGTGCTGCCGCGCAGTGCCGAGATGCCCATCCTCGAAGTCGACGGGGCCACGCCCTGCCTGCTCATCCTCCAGCGGATCTGGTCGGGCAGGGCGATCGTCTCGACCAATCGCATGGTCAGCCCCGGCAACCGTCACAGTCTGGGCGGGCATCTGGTGGTTCAACCCTGAGCAAACAGGCGGCGCAGCTGGGCCGCGAAACGGGCGATCTCGTCTTCGGTATTGTAGTAGTGGACCGAGGCGCGCAGCACCCCGTCAATCAGGCCGCGCGGCACCATCGACAGCCGCGAGGATTGGCAGGTCGCGGTGGTTATGGCGGTGCCTTCCGCGGCCAGGGCGGCTTTGACCGCCTCGGGCTGGTGGCCGGCAATCGAGAAGGTGACAATCCCGCTCTTTTCAATGCCTTGATCGGTGATTGTAAAGCCCGGAATGCGGGCGATTTCGGACCGCATCAGGCTGGCCAGCTGCTGGATCCGCCGCCAGATCGGCTCGGCCCCCAGCGCCTGCGCGTAGCGGACCGCCACGCCAAGGCCGATCCGGGCAGCCACATTGGATTCCCAGGATTCGAAGCGCCGGGCGTCGGCGCGCAGCTCGTAGCGGTTATCGGCCACCCAGGCGGCCGCGTGGAAATCGACCCAGGCGGGCTCGGTGCGCTCGATGGCGTCTTCGCGCACCCACAGGAAGCCGGAGCCGCGCGGGCCGCGCAGGAACTTGCGCCCGGCCGAGGCGAGGTAGGTGCAGCCGATCTCGTGCACATTGATCGGCATGTGACCGACCGTCTGGCAGGCGTCGAGCAGGTAGGGGATGCCGCGCGCCCGGGCAATGTCGCCAATGGCGCTGGCGGGGTTAATCAGGCCATTGCTGGTCGGGGCATGGCTGATTGCGATCAGCTTCACCGTGTCGTCGGCGATGGCGTCCAGCGCCTCGACGTCGACCTCGCCGCTTGGCAGGGTCGACAGCACTTCGATCTCGACCCCGGTCTGGCGCGCCCGCTGGAGATAGGCCACGAAGTTGCTGTCATAGTCGACGCGCGAGGTCAGGATGCGGTCGCCGGGCTTGAAGGGGATGCCGTAGAAGACCACGCCCCAGGCCCGGGTCGAGTTTTCCAGCAGGGCGATTTCCCTGGGATTGCCGCCGATGTAGTCGGCGATCGCCCGGTAGGTATCCTCGACCTGCGCGTCGGCGCGCGCGGCGGCCTCGTAGCCGCCGATCCGGGCCTCGAGTTCAAGATGATCGGTCTGGGCCTTCAACACCGGCAGCGGCATCAGGGCGGCCCCGGCGCTGTTGAAGTGCAGTCCGGTCCCGCAGCCCGGCGTCAGTGCGCGAATGGCTTCGATGTCAAGGTCGGTCGCGTCTCTCATGCAGGGGCTCTCGGTCTGGCTCACGATTCGGGTGGCACCACAGGGTTGCCTGGTTGGCGATGGTAGAGCAGGGCCAAGTTGCTTTGTCTAGTCATTTAGATTGACTGGACAATAATGCCGGACTATCGGTATCGTCAATTGATCCCGACCCGGTTCCGGGGAGACATGGTGGAAGCAGGCATGACCAGAGTGGTGCGCCAGTCCCTGCAAATGGGCAGATGCCGATGATCACGGTCGAGAATATTCGCAAGACATTTCAGGCTCGTGGCGGCTCGGCCGAAGTGCTGGCGCTGGACGATGTCTCGGTCGAGATCGCGCGGGGCGAGGTGGTGGTCATCATCGGCCCCAGCGGATCCGGCAAGAGCACGCTGCTGCGGACACTCAATGCGCTTGAAACGATCGATTCGGGCCGCATCAGCATCGACGGGGTCGAGATCGGCGCCAGGGGGACCAATCTGAACCTGCTGCGCACCGAGATCGGCATGGTGTTCCAGAGCTTCAACCTTTTCGCCCACAAGACCGCCCTTCAGAACATCATGTTGCCGCAGGTTGTGGTGCGCAAGCGCGACCGTGCGCTTGCCGAAAAGACCGCCCGCGACCTGCTGGACAAGGTCGGGATTCCCGAAAAGGCCGACAACTACCCCAGCCAGCTGTCCGGCGGTCAGCAACAGCGTGTCGCCATTGCGCGGGCGCTGGCGATGGACCCCAAGGTGATGCTGTTTGACGAGGCGACCTCGGCGCTCGACCCCGAGGCCGTGGGCGGCGTTCTGAGCCTGATGAAGACCCTGGCCGGCGGCGGCATGACCATGGTGGTCGTGACCCACGAAATGGGCTTCGCGCGCGAGGTCGCCGACCGCGTGATCTTCATGGACAGCGGCAGCGTCGTTGAAACCAACACCCCCGACGAAATCTTCCTGAAGCCGCGGAACAAGCGGACACAGGCATTCCTGGAGCAGATACTCTAGTCATAACAAGGAGACGGAACGTGCTGAAAAAAATGAAGGAATTGGGCCTGGCCCTCGCCTGTGCGCTTGCTGCAATCGCAGCCGGCACGACGGCCGCCCAGGCTGACGCCATGGAGGACATCGTCACCCGGGGCCAGATCATCGTCGGCGTCCAGTCGCAAGGGACACCGATCAACTTCATCGACCGCAACGGCGACCGCGTTGGTCTGGCGGTTTCCATCATCGACATGATGGCCGAGGACATGGGCGTGACGGTCGAATATGTCGATTTCGACTGGGCGGGCCTGATCCCGGCCCTGCTGTCCGGCAAGATCGACATGATCGCCGCCGACATGACCCCCACCGCCGAGCGCTCGATGTCGCTGATCTTCTCGGATCCGGTCTTCTACACCGAAAACGTAGCCTTCACGCTTGAAGACAGCCCATATCAGACCTGGCAGGAGCTGAATGTCGACGGCATCGCCGTTGGCGCAACCCAGGCCAGCACCTATGGCAGGGTGGCAAAGATGTTCCTGCCCAATGCCGAGCTCAAGGAATATGCCGGCGGCACCACCGATACCATTCAGGCGCTGCTTTCGGGGCGCGTGGATGCCGGTGTCTCCGACGTCGGAACCCTGCGCAGCCTCAGCGTTGACTTTCCGCAGATCCGGATTCTGGATGGCGTCATGTCGCAAGAGCCGCTGGCCTTTCCGGTGCGTCCGGACTCGGTGCACCTGGCGTTCTTCCTGAACAACTACATCAAGCTGATCAGCCATGACGGCCGGCTTGATGCGACACTCGACTACTGGTGGAACAGCCTGGACTGGGTTGCCGACCACAAATAGGCCATTGCCAAGCGGCGGAGCGGGTCGGTTAGCGGCCTGCTCCGCCCAATTGTCTGCAACCCCCCGCATCGCCCGGAAAGCCGCATATGGACTGGATCGTCGGCATCTATAACTACCGCATGGTGCGTCCCTATGTGCCGCTTTTCCTGGAAGGGATCGGCGCGACCATCTGGATCGCCTCGGTCTGTCTGGTGCTTTCGATCCTGTTCGGCACGGCGCTGGCGCTGGCGCGAAGCTCGCGTCGGGGCATCGTGTGGCGGCCGGTCGCCGCCTACACGCAATTCGTCCGTTCGACCCCGCTTCTGGTGCAGATCTTCCTGATCTATCACGCGATCCCGCTGGTCATGGCCAACCCGAGGCTGATCGGCGATACCGCGTCGGGGATCATCGCGCTGACGATCCACACGTCGCCCTACATGGCCGAGATCATCCGGGCCGGTATTGCCTCGATCCCGCAGGGCCAGTCGGAGGCCGCCATGTCGGTCGGGATGAGCTACCGGCAACGCATGATCCACGTGGTGCTGCCGCAGGCATTCGCCAACATCGCGCCGCCGATGCTGGGCCAGATGGCGGTCCTGGTGAAGGATACCTCGCTGCTCAGCCTGATCGCGGTCTTTGAACTGGTCAGCGCCGGGATGACCCTGATGTCGGAGCGCATCGCGCCCAACGAGGCGTTCATCACCATCGCGTTCAGCTACCTGGTCATCTACTTCGCGATGCTCGTCGTCACCACCAAGGTTCAGCGCCGCCTGGGCGGTGCTGCCTGGAGGGCCGGATGATGGGACAGTATGTCGACATCTTCGTGGAAGTGCTGCCCTTCCTGCTGACCGGCCTGTGGCGGACGGTCGTGTTCTCGATCTTCGCGCTGGTCCTTGGATCGGTGCTGGGTATCTCGCTCGGGCTGCTGCGCAGCCTGCGCCTGCCGATCGTCCATCCGGCGATCGGCCTGTATCTGCACATCTTTCGCGGGTCGCCGTTCCTGGTGCAGCTCTACGTGGTCTATTTCGTGCTGCCGAATGTGGGCATCGAACTGGTGTCGCTGAGCGCCGGCATCCTGGCGCTGACGCTCTACGCGTCAAGCTACATCACCGAGATCGCGGCCGCCTCGATCGAGGCGGTTCCGCGGGGGCAGACCGAGGCGGCGCGCTCGTGCGGCATGGGGACATGGCAGACCTACCGCTACATCCTGATACCCCAGGCGATGCGCATGATGCTGCCGCCGCTGGCCAGCGTCTATGTCATCGTGGTCAAGAGCACCTCGCTCTTTTCGATGATCGGGCTTTCCGAACTGATGCGGGTCGGCTTCACCACGGCGCAGCGCGAGCCGGCCTATGTCTTCCTGATCTACGTCATCGTCGCCGGGCTCTACTTCGTCTACTGCTACCCGATCCTGCGCTTCGCGCGTTGGGCCGAGCTCAAGGTCGGATCGCATATGACCGAGATCTTGTGAGCGGGTCGACGGCCAGCGGAAGTCGGGCAGGCGGGCTCCGCGCAGCCCGGTCGACCCAGTCCGAGCCAGCCTGACCGGATCACGCAGGCCGGTCGCTGCGGCCGCGGCGTATCGCATCGGCGGTCTTCTCGGCGATCATCACCACCGGGGACGCGGTGTTGCCGGAAACCAGACGCGGCATGATCGAGGCATCCACCACCCGCAGGCCGGCCAGTCCGTACACGCGCAGCTCACTGTCCACGACCGACATCGGGTCGTCGCCCATCTTGCAGGTCCCGACCGGGTGAAAGATCGTGGTGGCGATGTCGCGGGCCCGCGCCAGCAGGCTGGCATCGTCCTGGGCCTCCGGTCCGGGCAGGATCTCCTGCGGAGAAAAGCGGCGCAGCGCGGTGGCGGACATGATCTGCCGGGCCTGCCGCAGGGCCCGGACGGCAATCTCCTGATCCCGGCTCGCCGACAGGTAGTTCAGGCGGATATCGGGCTGCACTTGCGGGTCCGGGACGGCAATGTGACATGACCCGACGCTTTGCGGCCGCAAGTTGCAGACCGAAACCGTGATCGCAGGAAAGGCATGCAGCGGATCGCCCAGCCGGTCGGTCGAGAGCGGCTGCACGTGGTATTCCAGATCGGGGGTCTCCAGCGCGGGATCGGATCGGGTGAACATGCCGAACTGGCTGGGGGCCATTGCCAGCGGGCCGCTCCGGCGCAGGAGATATTCCAGACCCATGAGCGCCTTGCCGCGAACCGAATGGACCATGGTGTTCAGGGTCCTGGTATTGCTGACCTTGTAGACCGTGCGGATCTGAAGGTGATCTTGCAGGTTTTCGCCCACGCCGGGCAATTCATGCAGCGCGGCAATGCCCATGGCGGCCAGATGTTCAGGCCCTCCGATGCCCGACAGTTCCAGGATCTTTGGCGAATTGATGGCGCCCGCCGCCAGCAACACCTCGGCGTTCGCCCGGGCGATGCCGGACCGGTCATGCCGCGTGAATTGCACGCCGCTGACCCGCTTGCCCTCAAGCACCAGCCGTTCCACATGCGCATGGGTCAGGACCCGCAGGTTGGCTCGCGTCATGGCCGGGCGCAGGAAGCCGCGCGCGGTGTTCCAGCGCAGCCCGCGGATCTGGTTGACCTCGAAGAAGCCGGAGCCCTCGTTGTTGCCATCGTTGAAGTCGGGGCGGGGCAGGATCCCGAACTCCATCGCGCCCTGCTGGACGGCGTCGAGAATTTCCCAGCGAAGGCGCTGCCGGCTGACCTTCCATTCGCCGCCCGCGCCGTGATTGGCGCTGGGGCCGGCATGATGGTCCTCGGACCTGATGAAATAGGGCAGCACATCGGACCAGCTCCACCCGACATTGCCCAGTTGCCGCCAATGGTCGTAATCCGCCGCCTGACCGCGCATGTAGATCATGCCGTTGACCGAGGAACAGCCGCCCAGCACCTTGCCGCGCGGATAGGACAGGCTGCGGCCGTTCAACCCGGGCTCGGCCACGGTCTTCATCATCCAGTCGGTGCGCGGATTGCCGATACAGTACAGATAGCCCACCGGGATCTGCACCCAGTGGTAGCGGTCCGACCCGCCAGCCTCGAGCAGCAGTACCCGCGTGCGTCCATCTTCCGTCAGGCGGTTGGCCAGCACGCAGCCGGCCGTGCCCGCACCGATGATGATGTAGTCGTAGCTGCCGTCCAGGGTCGGGTCGCTGCGCATCCGGGCCTCAGGCAAAATGCGGCGTCAGATGTCTTCTTGCGGCCGCGTCGATTGTTGCCAGGTCCTCGGCCTTCAGATCGGCCCGGCCGGCGCCGGCATTCTCGTGTGCATGGGCGGGGTTGCGGGCACCGCACAGGACAAAATCGATCTGCGGCCGGCGCAGGGTCCAGGCGATCACCAGCTGTGACACCGTCAGGTTGTGACCGGCCCCAAGCTCTCGCAGATCCTCGGCAAAGCCGGCCACCGCCGCGCGGCTTTCGATCGAGAACCGCGGGTTGTCCTTGCGGATGTCATCGCCGGAAAAGACCCGGTCGGGCGTGACCTTGCCGGTCAGCAGCCCCATGCCCAGCGGCGAATAGCTCAATGTCGAGATCGGCAGGCCGCGGGTGCGCGGCAAGAGACCGGTCTCCAGCCCCCGGTCGATCATCGAATAGCGCTCCTGGATGCAGTCCAGCCCGCCGACCCGCAGATACTGTTCAAGATCCTCGGGGCTGAGGTTCGAGGCGCCGATGGCGCGGATCTTGCCGTCGCGTCTGAGCCTTTGCAGCGCCTCCATGGTTTCGTCGACCGGCGTGGTCGCGTCCTGCCAATGGGTGATGTAGATGTCGATATAGTCGGTGCCCAGCCGGCCCAGGCTTTGTTCGACCTCATGGATGATCCCGTCCGCACCAAGGTATCGGTGCACCTTCTTGCCATACTGGTCGAAGAAGTAGGCCCCCTTGCCATGGTGCCAGTTCAGGCCGCATTTGGTGGCGATCACCACCTTGTCGCGGCGGCCGGCGATGGCCCGGCCCAGCAGCGATTCTGCGTGTCCGAGCCCGTAGCCGGGCGCGGTGTCGATCAGGTCTACCCCGTCCTCGATCGAGGCGCTGATTGCGGCCAGCGAGGCGGCATCGTCGGACCCGCCCCACATGGCGCCGCCGATGGCCCAGGTCCCCAGGCCGATTGCCGAACAGGAAATGCCCGAAGCTCCGATTTCACGTCTCAGCATGACTGTCTCCTTTCAGGGTCACCGATGCTTGTTGACCAGATGGTCGATCGACACCGCGGCCAGCAGGATCAGGCTGCGGATGGTGTCCTGCCAGAAGATCGAGATATCCAGCAGGATCATCGAACTGGTCACCAGCGACAGCAGCGCGATGCCCAGGATCGCCCCCAGGACCGATCCCTTGCCGCCGTTGAGCGACGCCCCGCCGATGACCGCCGCCGCGATGATGTTCAGTTCGGCGCCGATGCCGAAAGTGGGGGTCGCGACGCCCAGTCGGGCCATGAACATGATGCCCGCGAAACCGGCAAGCGACGAACACAGGACCGTGGTCCAGAGCCGGACCTTGCGCACGTCGATACCGGCGTAGTTGGCGGCATTCTCGTTGCTGCCGACATAGATGATCTTGCGGAAGGCGCTGGCCCGGCGCAGCAGGATATCGCCCAGAATTGCCACCACGAAGAAGATGATGATGACCACCGGCACTCCGTAGAACGTGCCCTGGCCGATATACTTGAACTCGGCCGGCATCGAATAGAGCGACAGGGGAGTGCCCTCGGTGATGATGAACGACATCCCGCGCAGCAGCCCGAAAAAGGCCAGACTGGTGATGAAGAAGCCCAGGCCCACCCGGGTGACGAACAACCCCATGACAAAGCCGGCAAAACCGGTGGCGAAAACACCCATGACGCTGGCCAGCCAGGGGTTCATGCCCATCAGGAACAGCTTGCCCGCCACCACCATGGCCAGACACATGGTTGCGCCCACCGACAGGTCGATCCCGCCGACGATGATCAGGATGGTCATGCCGACGACCACGATGCCCTCGGTCGAGAAGGACAGCAGCACCGCGCGCATGTTGCCCCAGGTCAGGAAATACTCGGAGGCAAAGCTCATAGCCACGAACAACGCCGCCAGGATCAGCAGCAACATGCCCTCGCGGATCCGCAGCAACCTCTTGAGCTGAAATAGCAAGCCCCCGGTCGGCGCGGTGTCCTTTGCCTTGGTGGCGCTGTCGTCAGTCATGATGGGCCTCTTTGCGGTTCGAATTGCCGCGCGCCCGGCCGGCTGCCAGGCGCACCAGATTTTCTTCGGTCAGGTCATCGCCCTGCAGGATGCCGCTCACCCGGTTTTCCGACAGCACCAGCACCCGGTCGCACAGGCCAAGGACCTCGGACAGTTCCGACGAAACGACGATGACGCCGATGCCGTCTTCGGCCAGTTGGCGCAAAAGCTGGTGGATCTCGGCCTTGGCGCCGACATCGATGCCGCGGGTCGGTTCGTCCAGCAGGATGATCCTGGGGGCAACCGACAACAGCCGGGCAAAGGCCACCTTCTGCTGATTGCCGCCGCTGAGTTCAAAAACCCGCTGCTGGACGCTCGCGGCCCGGATGTTCAGCCGCCGGCCCAGGGTCTCGGCCTGCTGATGCTCCAGATGCCGGTTCACGAAACCGTAGCGCGTCGAGACCTGCGAGATGCGCATCGACGACGTGTTCTGGGCAATCGACAGGTTCAGAAAGACCCCGTCGATCTTGCGGTCCTCCGACAGGCAGACGACGCCCTTGCGCACCGCGTCTGAGTATCGCTGCGGGGAAAAATCCGCCCCGTCAGCCAGTGTTACCCGGCCGGAGGCCCGCGCCTTCAGGCCGCAGATCGCATGCAGCAGTTCCGAACGCCCCGAGCCGATCAGACCGGCGATGCCCAGCACCTCGCCCCGGCGGAGCGTGAAGCTGACGTCATGCACCTTCTTGCCGTCCGACAGTCCGCTGACCTGCATCAGAACCGGCCCGTCCGGGCTGCGCGATTTCGGGGGGTAGAGGGCCTCCAGCTTGCGCCCGATCAACTTTTGCACCACCTCGTCGGGGGTCACATCGGCCACGTTGTCGGTCGAGATGCGGCGGCCATCGCGCAGGACGGTGATCCGGTCGCACAGCTTGTAGATCTCGGACATGCGATGGCTGATATAGATGATGGCCACGCCCTGATCGCGCAATTCGCGCAGCAGTCTGAACAGCGCCTCGGTCTCCGATTGGGTCAGCGCCGCAGTCGGCTCGTCCAGTATCAGGATCTCGCAATCCTGCGACAGGGCCCGGCAAATCTCGACCAGTTGCTGGTTCGAGATCGACAGGCTGCCCAGCCGCATGTCGGGCGACAGGCTGGTCAGCTTGCTCAGGATGGTGGCGGCGCGCCTGCGGATCTTGCCATAGTTGACAAACCAGGCGCGACTGCGCGCGATCTCGGACATCAGGACGTTTTCGGCAATGGTGACATCCGGGCAGAGCGCGATTTCCTGATGCACCAGCGAAATGCCGTTGTCCTGCGCGTCCAGCGGGCTGGCGATGGTGATCGCCTTGCCGCGCAGGCGGATCTCGCCGGATGAGGGCGCGTGGACGCCGCCGATGATGTTTATGAGGGTGGATTTGCCGGCGCCGTTCTCGCCGGCAAGCGCGTGGATCTCGCCCGGCCGCAGATCAAAGCTGACATCGTGCAGGACTTCGATCGGGCCAAAGCTCTTGCAGATATCGGTCAGCGTCAGGATCGGGGCTGCTTGAGACATGGACGGATGCACCTGATGAAACCCGGGCTGAGAGCCGGGGGGTGGCGAAGGGCACCGGGTGGCGCCCTCCGCCGGATCACAAGATCATTCGTTGATCCCGTCGGTGCCGCGCCGCTCCAGGTACTTGTCCCAGTAGAAGTAATCGGCGTTCTCGGCGGTCACGACTGCCAGGCCATTGTCGATCAACACGCCCGAGAACGGGTTTTCGCCCGTCTGCGATGTGGCGTTCATGGGGTCGATCAGGCTCGGATTGGCGGCCATGTAAAGCATCATCATGCCCAGATAGCCCTGGATACCCTGGTTCGGGTTGAGCGATCCGAAGACCTCGCCGGCCTTGATCATGTCGAGGATCTTGCCGTTGACGTCGGTGAGCATGATCTTGATGCCGGTGCCGAGCTCCTGCGCGGCCTGGGCCGCACCCAGTGCCGAGTTGGCCTCGGGCATGAATACGGCACCCAGGTTCGGGTTGGCCTGTGCCATGCTGAGCACGGCGTTATAGGCCTTGGTCGGATCCTGGTTCGACGCCGCGCGGCCCACCAGCGTCATGCCGGGCCAGTTGCTTTCCATGCGGCCGATGAAGGCGGCGATGCGCCGGTCATGGTTGTCCTGACCGGGGTTTTCCAGCACCGCGTATTCACCCGAGCCGCCCATGGCCTCGGCCACGGCATCTGCCGCCACCTGGCCCTCGCGCTCGTTGTTGGAGGTGACATAGGCCACCCGGGCAGAGTTGGGCGAGTCGGCTCCGAAAGTGACCACCGGGATCCCCATCGCGGCCGCGCGATTGATCGGCTCGATGAAGGGCTCGGGGTTCATGGGCGCAATCAGGATGCCCTTGGGATTTCTGGCCAGCACCTGCTCGAACACTGCAAGCTGCTTGGTCACGTCATATTCCGGCGTGCCGGTGTAGATCGTGTCGACGCCGAGCTGCTGGCCGGCCTGCTTCATCATCTCGTAGACCGGGAACCAGTATTCGACCCCGGACACAAAAGTGATCATGTAGTACTGGTCGGTTTCGTTGCCCTGAAACGGCGTGTCATCCTGAGCGAATGCCGGAGTCGCCGCAAAGGACAACACGGTCAGTGCAGTTGCAATCAAACGCTTCATTGTCGTACTCCCTTTTGAATGGTGACCCGCCGGGTTCGACTTCCTAGCGGCGGGGGGTTGGGTTCAGGCGCCTGTATTTGTGCTGCTGCTAGATTTCTGCACTCCCTGCCGCCATCTGGCGGTTCAGTGTGCCGAGCGAGGTATAGGCCGATCGGAAGAGCCCGATCCGGCCGTCGTAGTGATCCCTCCCCTCTGGGTCTGGATCGGTTCGGGTGAAACTGCAGGTCAGGGCATCCCCCGCCTGGGCGATATCGGCAAAGTCGCCGGCCCCCAGTCCGGCCAGCATGGCGGCCCCCTGCGCCGTGGTTTCGGCGATATCGGGCACGTCCACCGGCAGGCCAAGCGCGTCGGCCTTGCCTTGTACCAGACCGGGGTTGCGGGCGCTGCCACCGACCAGGATGACCCGCTCGGGTTTCAGCCCCAGACAGGCGGCCGAAGCCAGGATTTCGCGGGTCTGGAAGTTCAGCCCCTCGATCACCGAGGCCAGCAGCTGCTTGCGGGTATGGGTCGGGCGCAGTCCCAGGAACGCGCCTGCGGCGGTATTGTCCACCACCGGACCGGTGCAGCCGGCCAGATGCGGCAGGAACACCGGCAAGGGCGAGCGGTCGCCGGCGGCCTGCGTGACCAGGGCGTAATAGGCCTCGTCCGCCAGGTCCGGAGCGATGGTGCTGCGAAACCAGGTGGTGACCGCCCCGCCGATCGCGGCGCCGAAAGCCGAGAAGCGACCCGGTGCGACATGATGTTCGACGGTCCAGCCGGTGCCGACAGCCGCGGCCGGCACCACGAACTCCGGCAAGGTGGCCTGGATCACGTCCCAGGTGCCGCCGACATTGACCACGGCGCCGGGCTGGTGGCCGCCCACCGGCAACACGCCGCACAGATAGTCGTGCCCGCCCAGCACCACCAGCGTGCCGGCCGGCAGCCCGGTCTCGGCAGCGGCGGCCTCCGAGACGCGGCCCAGCACCGTGCCCGCCGGCATCGGGTCGCACATCAGGCCCAGATCAATTCCGGCAGCATCCGCGATGCCCTTGTGCCAGGCGACGTCGGCGGGCGAGAACAACAGCGTGCAGGCGGCCATCGAATAATCGGTTGCCAATGTGCCGCACAGGCGGAAATTGACGAAATCCGCCATCAGCACCCATTTGTGGGTGCGTTCCAGGATCTCGGGGTGATGGTCGCGCATCCATTGCAGGCGAAACAGGGTGCTGAAGCCGCGCGGCGGCGTTCCGGTGGCCAGAAACTGCCGGCTTTCGGTGAAATCGCGCAGCCAGGCCTCGTAATAGGGAATGCAGCGGGTGTCGGTCCAGGCGATGAAGTCATAAAGCGCCGCGCCATCGCGGCCGATGGGCACACCGTCCATGCCGAGGCAGGCGGCGGCGATGGCACCCACCTCGGCACCCGGCGGCAGCGCCGCCATGACCTCGGCCAGCACCGCGCAGGTCGCCGCCCAGACCTCGCGATGCGGCCAGACCATTTCGCCGGGCCGCGACGGGTCGGGGGCGACGCTGACGCTGGGGCGCGAGGCGATCCTGACCGGACGGCCGCGCAGGTCGAACGCGCCGGCGCGTATGCTTCCTGACCCCAGATCCAGCCCGATGTTGAAGCGCATGTGCCCCTCCTCCTGTGCGGCCTCAGGCCGCGTCGCCGTGAACGATCCGGCGATAGCGGCGCACCGTTGCCCGCACATCGTCGGCCTCGAAGATGTTGCGGCCGAAGACCAGGCCGGACGCCCCGGCCTTGATGGCATCATCGGCGTGACCAAAGGCATCTTCCGGATTGGCAGCCTTGGCCCCGCCGGCCAGCATCAGCGGCACCGGACAGGTGCGCGCCATCTCCGAGACGTTTTCCAGCGAGCCGGGATAGAAGGCCTTGACCAAATCGGCACCCAGTTCCGCGGCGATCCGGCAGCCGAGCGCCTGAATGGCGATATCGGTCCGGTGCTCCGGATGGCGGCGCAGTTGCGCGCTGAGGGCTTCGACCATGAACACCATGCCCAGACGCTCGCATTCGCGCGCCAGACGGGCGTTCCTGAGGATTTCCAGCTTTTCGATCTCGGGGTCGGGATGGCCGATATAGAGATAGGACATGATCCCGTCGGCTCCGGCCGCCAGCGCCTGCTCGACGCTGGCAAGTTGGGCGGTTCCGCCGTGGTCATAGGGCAGGACCTCGCGCACATAGCTCTGATAATCCATGTGGATCAACAGCGAGGGCCGGTTGCGCCCGACGAAGTAGCCCTCAAGGCGGGGCAACATGCCCGGCGCAATCATCAGCCCGTCCACTTCCGCCATCGCGTCGCAGGCCGCTTCCATTTCGGCCGGCGTCATCATGCCGGGCAACGGCCCCATGATGACGCCGTGGGAATAGGCGACCAGCAGCGCCTTGTGGCTGTGCTGATTGAACAGCCGTCCCATGCGGATCTTCTTGCCAGTTCGTGAGTCCATCGTTCGTCTCCTGCTGCAGCGAGGCGGTCAGCGCGCATATCCCAGCTTGCCGGGGTTCAAGATGTTGTTGGGGTCGAGGGCGGATTTGATCCGCTGGTTGACGATCATTGCCGTGCCCTGATCGGCGGCGACAAAGGCCTTGCGCGCCAATCCGACGCCGTGGTGATGCGAGGTGGCCGCACCCCGCTCCAGGCAGATCCTCATCGCGACATCCCAGATCTCGCGGATCCGCGCCTCGGCGGCGGCGGCGTCCTGCGCCTGGCCGACAAGGATCACGTAGAGCGAGGTCCCTTGGGCATAGATATGTGAGAAGTGGCACAGCACTTCATCCGCCAGCGGCGCCAGGGCCGCCTTCAGGGCAATATAGGTGCCCTCGATACTGCCCCAGAAATCCGAGATCTCGATGGTTTCGGCAACGCCGCCCGGCCTGGCCAGCACGTTCTCGATGGCCGAGAAATCAAACCGGCGCGCCATCCAGCCGACGGCACCGGCCGGGCCGATGGCCCTGCCGCCATGTTCGCGGCACAGCCCGAGCGCCCAGTTGTATTCCGCGTCGGCCACGGCCTGCACGCCCTCGAAACCAAGAAACATGGCGCAGCTGGCAAAGCCCGGATCCTTCATGGCGTGGCGGGATTCATCGACATCGTAAAACCGCACCAGAAACGGCCTGATGCCGCTGCGGGTCAGGGCGCGCAGCACCGAGATCCCGGCAGAAACAGTGTCGAAGGTGATGGTTTCCAGCCGCCGATAGGCCTTGCGCGGAAAGATGCGGGTCGTGACCTCGGTGACGATGCCGAGCGTTCCCTCGGACCCCAGAAAGACCGATTTGGTGTCCAGCCCGATGGCCGCCCGCGGGGTCAGTTTGGTCTGCACGATCTGCCCGTCGGCCAGCACGACCTTCAGGGCGACCAGCTGATCCTCGATGCCACCGTAATGCGACGAGAACTGCCCGGTGGCGCGGGTGGCGATCCAGCCGCCGACGGTCGAACGGTCCAGCGATTGCGGCGAATGGTTGAGCGTGTAGCCCCGGGCATTCAGTTCGGCCTCGAGGATATCGCCGCGCTTGCCGGCCTCGACCGTGACCAGCAGGTTGGCCTCGTCGATGCTGATGAGCCGGTCCATATCGGACAGATCGATGACCAGGCCGCCGGCTTCGGTCAGGGGTGATCCGACCACCGATGACCCCAGCCCCCAGGCCGTGACCGGGGTGCCGTTGGCATTGCAGTCCTCGAGCAGCGCGCGGACCTCGGCCGTGCTGCGCGGGCGTGCCACGGCGTCGGGCCTGCAGGGTTGCTTGCCCTGCTGGCGCCATTTCACGGCAACGGGCCAGGCATCGTAACTGTGCGCGGCAATGCTGTCGCTGTCTTGCGAAAGCCTGCCCGCAGGAACCGAGCCCGACAGCGTCTTGGAAATGGCCACGGCAGTGCTCCTCCTACTCGGGTCGCCGCAATTCGCGCGGGATGACGGTGATCTTGCCGCGCAGATGCTCGAGCGATCTGGCGCGGTCGGCGGGCAGTTCGGCGTCAATCAGGATCTGGTCGAATTCGTCGAGATCGGCGAATTTGTAGAGCGCCGTCCGGGTGAACTTGGACAGGTCCGCCAGCATGTAGCGGTGCACCGAGGCCTGCATCATCGCCCGCTTGGCACCGGCAACCAGCGCATGCGGATGGAAGGCGGTGGCGCCGTCGATGGCCGTGGTCGAGGTGAAGTAGCGGTTGATCCGCAACTGGCTGATGGCGATCTCGCACATCCAGCCGCTGAAGGTCCCGAACTGGTGAACATATTCGCCGCACAAGCCGATCATCCGCAGATGCGGCAGCTTGGCCACCGCCGTCAGGACGGGCAGGAAGTTGGAAACGATCGTCAGATCCTCGATCTCGGCCAGAAGCGGGATCATCGGCAACAGCGTGGTGGATTCGTCCAGCAGGATGACATCGCCCGGCTCCACCAAGGTCACCGCATGGGCGGCGAGCCGTTCCTTGGCCTCGATCGACCGGCTCATCCTGAACTCGACGTTGCTTTCAAACACCGAAGACGGCTGCGCGGTGGCGCCGTTGCGGATCTTTCGCAGGACCCCGCGCGACTCCAGCTCCTCCAGGTCGCGATGAATGGTCATCCGGCTGACGCCCAGCGCGTTGGCAAGGTCGTCCAGCGTGACCTCGCCCTTGTTCAGCACGTCGTTGGTGATCATCTCCAGGCGATCGGATTTTGACAGGTTGATCTTGGTCATACGGCGAGCCTCGTCTGCCCGGGGGTGTGTTCGGGTGCGTGTTCGGGGTAGTGTTTGGGGGCTGGATGAAACCGGGCGCCGTCGGTGGCTGCCAGCTGCGCCTCGTAATCCTTGATATCGGCGTCGATACGCGCCGTGGCCCAGCCCAGATGCTGGCGGGCTATGCGGCGAAACGGGTCGATCAGCTGCAAGCCCCGGCCGGTCCGATAGCCCAGCAAGGTCCGGCGAAACAGGATATCGGCGAGGCTCCGGGCAAACTCGCATTCGACGGCAAAGACCAGCTCGGCGGCGATTGCGCCGGTCTCTTGGTCAATGACATCGGCCAGATCCGCCGAGCGCGCCGCCAGTTCCAGCACCTGCACCGCCCGCTCGCCATAAAGGCCCAGCAACCGCTCCTGGGTCAGCGCCGACAGCGGCGAGCCGGCCAGGACCTGGCGCGCACCGGACTTGACCGCGCCGGGCAGGGGGCGCTGCGCCGTTGACGAGCGCCGCGCACCGGAGCCCAGCATCTCGCAAACCGTGTCTGCAACCTGTTCGGCGACGCAGCGGAAGGTCGACAGCTTGCCGCCCAGGACCGTGACCATGCCCTCCAGCGGCGGCGGATGGCGGTAGATCACATGCTTGCGGGTGATCTTGTGCGACTGACCGGGCCGGTGCGGCAAGGGCCGCACCCCGCAATAGGTATAGAGGATGTCGGACCGGCTGATCCGGCCCGGATCGAAGGTTTGCGCTATCGCGTCAAACATGTAGTCGATCTCGGCGGCGCTGGTTTGCGCATCATCGGTGGGCCCCTCGATCACCCGATCGGTGGTTCCGACCAGCAGATTGCCCAGCCAGGGCGCCATGATGATCGGCCGCCCGTCCGACCCGGATTCGAAGAACACCGCCTCATCGGGCGCGCCTGCAAAGCTGCGCAGCACCATGAAGGAGCCCATGGCCTTGGTGACCATGCGTGCGCCTGATCCGGTGGCGACCGCCAGCGTCTCGTCGGTCCAGGCCCCGGTCGCGTTCACCACCGCGCGCGCATCCGCGACGCCCGGTCCCTGCGGGCCGGCCCAGCGCACCCGCAGCCCGCCGGTTGGTGCTGGCGAGACTTCGGTGACCCGGCAGCGATTGCGCAGGTCGGCCCCCAGCGCGGCGGCATCGACCAGGTTCTCGATCGTCAGCCGCTCGGCGCATTCCGCGAAGGCGTCATGCATCACGAAGGCCCCGCGCAGCGTGTCACTCCGCAGGGCCGGCACGCGCCGCAAGGCCTCGGCCGGCCCGAGCCGTGCGTGGCGGCGGGCACTGCCCATCGCCAGTACATCCAGCGCCACCAGGCCAAGCCGGACCATCCAGCCGGGTCGCCCCCGGCCCTGGTGCCGGGGGATCAGCAAGGTGCTGGGCCGCACGATATGCGGCGCGATCCTCAGCAGTGTCGCCCGCTCTTTCAATGCCTCGAGCACCAAGCCGATCTGCGCCGTTTCCAGATAGCGCAACCCGCCGTGGATCATGCGCCCGTTATGCCCTGATGCCCCGCTGGCGAAGTCGTTGGCCTCAAGCAGGAGGACCTTCAGGTCACGCAGCGCCGCATCGCGGGCCAGCGCCGCACCATTGATGCCGCCGCCAATGATAACGAGATCAAATTGTGATTCGATCGGCATTTATCACTCCCATCAATGTGAATATCACACAAAAGAAAGTTATCAATCACAATCGGGGCGACCTTGCCGCGGTCTCCGGCCAGAATTCACCCATGGCTTCGGGCAGCACCTCGAGTCCGGATCCGGCAGGGCCGCATCACGGCAGGCCGCGCACGACCGCAGGCCTAGGTGTAGGACGGCCGGATGAGCAGGTTGGGGATGTTCTCGCGGAAGATGATCCGCGGTTCGATGAACTTGCGCGACAGGCTCGGGACCGAGGACGCGATCGACCCCAGGAGGGCGATCACCGCCTGCTCGGCCAGCAGGCGCGAGTTCTGGTCGATCACCGCGTCGACGGTGCCGTCCAGCAGCAGACCGCGTGACTCGGACGTGTGGTCGTGGCAGACAAACACCATGTCAAGGGCGCGGCCGGCCTCCTTGAGCGCCTGCGCGATGCCGAACCGTCCGCCGCCGACACAGTAAATGCCTGCCAGCTCCGGGTCCGTTTCCAGCATCCGGCGGCCCAGCTCATGGCCCTCGACGCGGGCATCCTGCACCTCGCCGGTGCTGGTGATGGCGATGCCGGGAAACTCCTCCTTCAGGATCGAGCGGAAACCCATCTCGCGCTCCTCGTGGCCGCGATACCGCCGCGACCCCAGGACCAGGCCGACCCTGGCCGGGCGCCGGGCGATCAGGCGGCCGATCAGCAGCCCCGCGACCCGGCCGGCCGCGACATTGTCCACCCCGACATAGGCGGCGCGCGGAATTGACGGCACGTCGGAGGCGATGGTGACCACCCGTGTCCCGGACTGCGCGATATCCTTGAGCAGTTCGCGGGTGCGCGGGTGATCGGTGGCCACCACCCCGATGCCGCTGGTGCCGGGCGACAGCCGCGCGGCGGCTTCCTCCAGATCGGCGGGGTCGAGCCCCCTGAGCTGGTGCACCCGCACCGAGGCAACCAGTGGCAGGCGCTCGCAGAACTCCTCGATCTGCCCGGCCAGTTCACGAAGAAACGAGTTGGTCCCGATCGGCATCAGGAATTCCAGCTTCGCCGGATGGGCGGGCAGGGGCGTGTTGTCTGCCTCCGGCAGATAGCCCAGGTCACGCGCCGTCGACAGGATCTTGTGACGGGCCGCAGCGCTGACGCCGGGCCGGTCATTGAGCACCCGGTCCACGGTCGCGGTCGACAGCCCCGAGGTCTCGGCAATGGTCCGGATTGTCGCCTTTTTCATCCTGCCTCCTGACCAACTTCTGGGCCAGCCCGAAAAAGAAATCAAGAAAAGATGTAGGCATGATGTGAAATGATGGCTTCTCGGTTTGAAAGGCCGGGGCATCGCGGATTAGGAGTGAACCAGTCAGTTGGGGGGCCAGAGTGGCGGAATTCACGAACAGACGAGTCCTGGTGACCGGCGCGGCCGGCGGATTGGGCACGGAGCTTTGCGCCCGGCTGGTGAGCGCGGGTGCGCATGTGATCGGCACCGACAGATCCGATGCCAAGCTGGACCGGCTGGCGACACTGGTTGCCGGCGGTCCGGGGCGTCTGACACCGGTGCTGCTGGACCAATCCGATCCGGCCGCCGCCAGAGCCACCGTCGCGGCGCTGGTGCAGGTGCATGGAGCGATTGATTCGCTGGTCAACAATGCCGGCATCTATCCGAAGTCATTTGCCGTCGATCAGGACGCCGATGAAATGAGACACGTGTTGGATATCAACGCAATAGCGGCGACTACTCTGGTTGGCGCGGTGGCGCCCGGCATGAAGGCGGCGGGGTTCGGGCGGATCGTCAACGTCGCCTCGATCACCTTTGTCCTCGGGTTCACCGAACTGTCGGCCTATGTGGCGTCCAAGGGGGCACTGGTCGGCCTGGCGCGGGTCTGGGCGCGGGAACTGGGGCCGGACGGGATCACCGTGAACTGCATTTCCCCCGGGGCTTTCCTGACCGATGCCGAAAAGATCCACCCCGACCCGGCGGGATACAACCAGCATGTTCTGGACAGCCAGGCCGTCAAGCGCCGTGGCGAGCCGGCGGATTTTGCCCATGCGGTGATGTTCCTCCTTGACCGGCGCAGCGGCTTTGTCACCGGGCAGAATCTTACGGTTGATGGCGGATGGGTGATGCAATGAGCGGCACGGTAGATTTTGAAATTGATGGCTTTGTGGCAACCATAACCCTCAACCGGCCCGACAAGCTCAACGCGGTCAGCCGCGAGATGGCGCGCGCCATGGAACAGGCGGTGGCGCGCTGCAACAGCGAAGACATCCGCGCCGTGATCTTCACCGGGGCGGGCGAGCGGGCTTTCTGCGCCGGCAGCGACATAAGGCAGCTCGACGAGTTCCAGACCCTGTGGGAGCTGCGCAATCGCGAGGATTACTGCGCCTCGGTGCGCCGGATCCGGCGGCCGGTGATCTGCGCCATCAACGGCTATGCGCTGGGTGGCGGGCTGGAAATGGCGATGGGCGCCGATATCCGCATCGCCAGCGAAACCGCCCGGCTGGGCGCCCCGGAAATCAAGCTGGGCTGGATCGGTGGCGGCGGCATGGCGGTCCAGCTGTCACGCAGCGCCGGTTTCTCGAATGCCGCGCTGATGCTGATGACCGGCGATCCGGTCGATGCCCAGACCGCCTGCCGATGGGGACTGGTCAGCGAGGTCTGCGCGCCGGACCGGCTGATGCCACGCGCCCGCGAGATCGCGCGGGCCATCGCCGCCCGGGCCCCGATTGCCGCCGAACACGCCAAGCTCAATCTCGACGCGGCCGCCAACATGCCCGCCGAACTGGCCATGCGCTACGAGCTGGACCTGCAAACCGTCGCCTTCGCCACCGACGACGCCGACGAGGGCCGCCGGGCCTTTGCCGAGAAACGACACCCCAATTTCAAGCGGCGCTGACTGGCGCCATCTCACGACCAGCGTTTCACATCACGGGAGGAACCACCATGAAACGTCTAATCTCCGCAGCCATCATGGCTGCCGCACTTGCCGGACCTGCCGCAGCGCAGGACAAGCAGGTGTTCTATCTTCTGAGCCACGGCGGCGAGTCCGATCCGTTCTGGATCGACTGGAACGCCGGGGTCAACAATGCCTGCGAACTGCTGCAGGTTACCTGCAACGTGTCGTTCTCGGGCGGCGACAGCGCCGTCCAGAAGGAAGCCTTCAACGCTGCCATCGCCTCGCAGCCCGATGGCATCGCCACCACTTCGGCGCAGCCGGGGCTCTGGGTCGAGGAGGTCGCGCTGGCCAAGTCCAACGGCATCCCGGTCGTCTATTTCAACACCGATGACCCCGATACCGGCCGCGACGCCTATGTCGGCGCCGACCTGCTGGAGGCCGGCAAGATCTGGGCAAACTACCTCGTCGACAACGGCCTGGTAGCGGCGGGCGACCATGTGTTCCTGCCCGTCGAGGTGCCCGGCGCGTCCTATCAGCAACTCGAGACCCAAGGGATCGCCAGCGTCTTTGATCCGCTGGGCATCACCTATGACGTGGTCGATGCCGGGGTCGATCCGGCCGGCGTCATCAACAAGATGGGCGAATACATGATCGCCAACGATGTCGATGCCGTCATCGCGCTTGGCGATATGGTCGCCTCATCGGTGCAAAGGGTGTTCGACAATGTCGGCGTGGCGCCGGGCTCGATCCCGGTCGTGGGCTGGGGCAACTCGAACGAAACCGCGATGGCGGTGCGTGACGGCTATGTCAACGCCGCGCTCTGGCAGTATCCCTCGGCGCAGGGCTTCATGCCGGTAGCGCTGCTGAAACAGGCCGCCGACGGCAACCCGTTCGGCTTCAACATCATCACGCTCGCCCTCTATGACCAGACCAGCGTGCAGCCGATCCTCGATCTCTACGCTCAATGAAACCGGCGCCGCCCCCCCATGTCAGGGCGGGGCGGCTCCTTTCACCCAAGGGACAAGAAACATGGGTTCCGGCAGCTTCTCCTCGGTCCTGAAAAAACCCGAGACCACCTCGTTCATCATTCTGGTTCTGGTCATGGTCGGCTTCACGCTGGCCAATGACCGGTTCCTGTCACCGCTGAACATCTCCAACCTTCTGGCCTTCATGCCGGAACTGGGCATCATCGCGCTCGGGATGACCCTGTTGCTGACCGCCGGCGAGTTCGACCTTTCGGTCGGTGCGGTCTTTGCGCTGACGCCGGTTTCGACGCTGCTGATGGTGCAGAACGGCGGATTGAGTCTTGAACTGGCGCTGGTCATCGCCTTTGCCGCGACCTTTCTGGTCGGGGCGCTGAATGGATTTCTGGTCACCAAGGTCGGAATCTCCTCCTTCCTGGTCACGCTTTCGATGCTGCTGATCGTGCGCGGCACGACGCTGGTTCTGACCCAGGGCTTTCCGCTCAACAGCTGGGACGGGGACAACTGGCTGCGCACCGCACTTGCCGGCAGCTTCTACATCGGCACCGTCCGCATCTATGCCTCGCTGATCTGGTTCGCCGCGCTCGGCCTGCTGGCGCTCTATGTTCTCAACGTTGCCAAGGTCGGCAACTGGATCACCGCCATCGGCTCCAACCGCAGCGCCGCGGTGGCGCGCGGGGTGCCGGCGGACAAGGTCAAGATCTGGCTGTTCATCGCCACCTCGATGCTGGCCGGTCTGGCCGGAGTGATCTCGTCGCTGCGGATTGCCTCGGCGTCGCCGGTGGCCGGCAGCCAGTACGAGCTGGAAGTGATCGCCATGGTCGTCGTCGGCGGCACGGCGCTGACCGGCGGGCGCGGCACCATCATCGGCACCATCATCGGGGTCCTGATGCTCAGGATCATCCGCAACGGCATCGTGCTGGTCGGAGTTCCGGGCCTGGCCTTCAACATCTTTGTCGGCGTCATCATCCTGGCCATGCTGGTCCTGCACGCCAGGTTCAACAAGTCCTCGGAAAGGAAGTGATCATGCCCGAAGTGATGAAACTTGAAGACATCCGCAAGAATTTCGGCTCGATCCAGGCGCTGCGCGGCGTCGACCTGACGGTCAATGGCGGCGAGGTGCTGGCCCTTCTGGGGGATAACGGCGCCGGCAAATCGACGCTGATCAAGACGATCTCGGGCATCTACCCGATCGACGGCGGCCAGATCACCGTGGCCGGCAAGCCGGTCAGGATCAACAGCCCGCGCGAGGCGATGGATCTGGGGATCGAGACCATCCACCAGGACACCTCGCTGGCACCCGATCTCTCGATTGCGCGCAACCTGTTTCTGGGGCGCGAGCCGGTGACGATACCGGCGCTCGGCGTGTTCGCGCCGCTGGATCTCAAGCGGCTCAAGGCCGAGGCGTCCAAGCTGCTCAGGCGGGTCGGCATCTCCAAGAACCTCGATGCCGACGCGCCGGTCAACTCCTTGTCCGGGGGCGAGCGGCAATCCATCGCCATCAGCCGCGCCATGCAGTTTTCGGCCAGCCTGATCATACTCGACGAGCCGACCAACAACCTCGGGGTCGAGGAAACCAACGGCGTGCTGCGCTTCATCCGCGAGGTCAGGGATGCCGGCCATTCGGTGATCTACATCACCCACAACATCCATCACGTGATGAATGTGGCCGACCGCGCCGTGGTCATGCGCCACGGGCGCATCGTGGCCGACCTGATGATCCGTGACACCGATCTGTTGTCGCTCGAGGCGATCATCATGGGCGCCGACGCCGCAACCCTGGCCGCCGGCCTCAAACACGGAAAGCAGCACTGATGCGGCTCTTTGAAAGGGAAATGTCGCGGCGCGAGGTCGCCGCCCATGCCGGCGACCTGTCGCAATTCGCCGGGGTGCGCCTGATGACGCTGTGCGACGGGCTCGAACGCGGCATCCGGATGCTCGAGTTCCGCACGGGCACCGGGCTGCGCTTCACGGTGCTGGTCGACCGGGCCATGGACATCGCCGATTGCGACTGGCGCGGCATGGCCGTCGGCTGGCACTCGCCGTCGGGCTTCCGGCATCCTGCCTTGCACGAATATGAAGGCGAGGGCGGGCTGGCCTTCCTGCGGTCCTTCTCGGGGCTGATGGTCACCTGCGGGCTGGACCACATCCTGTTCATGCGGGAGGTGGAGACGGGCCACTATGCCTACGGGCCGCGTCCGACCGCATCGCATTCGATCCATGGCCGGGTCGGCACCATACCGGCGCAACTGACCGGCTACGGCACCCGCTGGGAGGGGGATCGCTGCCATCTCTGGGCCGAGGGCGTGATCCGGCAGGCGGCGGTCTTCGGCGAAGACCTGGAGCTGACCCGCCGGATCGAGATCGAGGTCGGCACCAACGATATCCGCCTGTCGGACGTGGTGCGCAACCGCGGCTTCTACGAGACGCCGCACATGTATTGCTATCACATCAATGTCGGCCACCCGGTGCTGTCGGAGGGCTCGCGCTACCTGGCGCCGGTCCGCGATGTCATCTGGGCCGCGCATGCAGACAGCTATCGCGACCAGCAGGTCGGCTACCGCAGCCTGTCGGGGCCGAAAGAGCGGTTTCACGAACAGGTCTGGCAGCACGACATGGCGCCGGATGGCAATGGCGCGGTCTCGGTGGCGCTGGTCAATGACCGGCTGGGGCTGGGCTTCGAGGTCGTGACCCGCAAGGACCAGTTCCCCTGCATGTACGAGTGGCAGAACCTGCAGGCCGGCCAGTATGCGCTGGGGATCGAGCCCTCGACCCATCATGTGACCGGCAATCAGGCGGCCCGGGACCGGGGCGAGATGATCTGGCTGGGGCATGGCGACGAGCGGCGCTATGACAGCACCTTCCGCATCCTGACCAGCGCCGCCGAGATCGCTGCGGCGGGGGCCCGCACGGCCCACCAGCCGCAGCCCGACATGGACTATCCGCCGCTCTCCGGGCGGTTTCCCGCCCTGACCGGCCGCCGCCCGAGGCATGATTCAGCAATTGAAAGACCCAAACCATGAGCATTCTCAAAGGTATCCGCGTTCTGGACTGTTCGATAGCCATGGCGGGTCCGTTTGCCGCGCAGCGCATGGGCGACATGGGCGCCGATGTCATCAAGGTCGAGCCGGTCACCGGCGAGTGGCAGCGTCACGCCTCCGCAGGCGGCGCCAGGGGCAACCGGATCAACGTCTCGTTCCTGTCGCTCAACCGCAACAAGCGCTCGCTGTCGGTGGATCTCAAGACCGATGAGGGCCGCGCGGTGCTGCTGGAGGCGGTCAAGACCGCCGATGTGTTCTTGCAGAACTACCGCCCCGGCGTGGCCAAGCGGCTTGGGGTCGATTACGAGACACTTGCGTCGGTCAACCCGCGTCTGATCTACGTGTCCATGTCAGGCTATGGCGAGGACGGACCCTATGCGATGCGACCCGGTCAGGACCTGATCCTGCAAGGCATGTCGGGGGCGATGAAATCGACCGGGCGCGCCGGCGAGCCGCCGACGGCGGCGGGGCAGTATCTGGTGGACGCGATCACCGCCTATTCGGCCTTTGAAGGCGCGCTGGCGGCGCTGTTTCACCGTGAACGCACCGGCGAGGGGCAGAAGGTGGAGGTCAACATGCTCGATGCCATCACCACCTTGCAGATGCAGGAACTGACCGTCTTCACCAAGGGCGGCATCGCCCAGACCCGCAGTCAGGAGCCGCATGCCCATGTCTATATCCGCGCCCCCTACGGCGCCTTCCAGACCGCGGACGGCTACATCATCCTGGCCTTTCCGCCGCTGGACCAGCTGGGACGGATCTTCGGCAACCAGCGCTTGCAGGAGCTCGACGCCGAACAGCACGGCTTCAGCCATCGCGACGAGATCTTCCGCATCACCCGCGAGGCGTTGCTGGCGCGGCCTTCGGCCGAATGGCTGGATATCTTCGACAAGGCCGGGATCTGGGCCGGGCCGGTCTATGGCTATCAGGATCTGGTCGACGATCCGCAGATCGCCCATAACCGCACCTTCGTCGAATACGATCACCCGACCGAAGGTCACGTCAAGGCGCCGGGCTTTCCGATCCGCTTTTCCCGGACCCCCTGCGAGGTGCGCCGGGGCGCGCCGCTCAATGGCGAGCATTCCCGCGAGATCCTGGCCGAACTGGGCTTTGACGAGGCGCGCATCGCACAGCTGACCAGGGCCGGCATCGTCCATGACGAGGCCGATCGATGAGCCGAAGCTTCAAGGGCCTGACCTGGGATCACCCGCGCGGCAAGGACGCGCTTCTGGCCGCCGCAGCGCGGATCGACCCCGACCGGGACGGCTTCTCGCTCGACTGGGATCTCCAGCCGCTGGAAGGTTTTGAAAGCGCGCCGATCGCGGATCTGTGTGCCCGCTACGATGTCGTGGTGATGGATCACCCGCATCTGGGCGAGGCCCTGACCCACAACTGCCTGACCCCGTGGGACGACCTGCTGCCCGCGCATCGATTGCAGGCGCTGGCCAGCGCCACCATGGGCGCCAGCCTGAAGAGCTACCAGATGCAGGGCCGGCTCTGGGCGCTGCCTCTGGACGCGGCCACCCAGGTCATGGCGCGGCGCGCCGATCTGGTGCCGGACTGTCCCGACGACTGGGCGGCGGTGCTGAAGATGTCGCGCCAGACCGGCAAGGTGGCGGTCAGCTGGGCGGGCCCGCATGCGCTGATGTCGTTCTTTTCGCTTTGCGTGGCCAATGGCGATCAGCCCGGCGGGCCGGACCTGGTTCGCGACGACACGGCCATCGCCGCCTTGGAAATACTGCGCGAACTGCTGAGTCACGCCCCGGCCGGGACGCAGCGCCTCAACCCCATCGGTCTTCTGGATGCCATGACGTCCGGCGACGAGATCGGGCTCTGTCCGCTGGTCTATGGCTATGTCACCTATGCCGCCGCCGGCCGGCCCCGGCGCGTGGACTTTTCCGATGCGCCCCGGGGCGCGGCGGGGCGCGGATCGGTGCTGGGCGGCACCGGCATCGCCATGTCCCGGCGCGCCCGGCCGGTCATCGGACTGATCGAGCATCTCGACTGGCTCATGAGCCATCAGGCGCAGGTGTCCTTCCTGCCCGACCATTCCGGCCAGCCGAGCCTGCGCGCGGCCTGGGCCGATGATGGCGTCAACCAGCGCTGGGGCGGCTTTTACCGGCAGACCGCGCAAACGCTGGAAACCGCCTGGGTGCGGCCGCGCTTTGACGGCTATGTGGGCTTTCAGGTCTGCGGCGCCGAGATCCTGCAAGAGGCGATGGCACAGAACCGGCAACCGCGATCCATGCTCGCCCGCCTGCGCGACGCATGGCGCGCGGCCAGCAACGGGGCTGCCGGCTAGGCCGATCTCACCGCCCGGCAATCGCCGCCAGGCGCCATTCCTCGACCAGCAGTTCGTCCACCTCGCACAGGGCGCGGCCGGTGCTGGTCAGGACCATGCTCTGGCGGCGGCCCCAGCGCGGGGCGGCGCCCGGC
>CAUJIU010000172.1 GCA_963205075.1 Pseudomonadota bacterium
TGACCTGATTCGCGCGCTTATCGAGGCCTCGGCACATGCCACCTCGTCCGATCACGATGGCCCCGGCAAGACCCATCACCGCGACATCGCCGACCATCTGCGCTCGACCTCCTTCCTGATCGCCGACGGGGTGATGCCCGCCAATGACGGGCGCGGCTACGTGCTGCGCCGGATCATGCGCCGCGCGATGCGGCATGCGCATCTTCTGGGGGCCAAGGATCCGGTCATGCACCGCCTGGTGCCGGAACTGGTCCGGCAGATGGGCGTGGCCTATCCCGAACTTGGCCGCGCCAAGGCGCTGATCGAGGAAACCCTGCGCGCCGAGGAAACCCGCTTCAAGCAGACGCTCGACCGGGGCCTGCGGCTCCTGGACGATGAACTGGCGGGCCTGCCCGAGGGCGGCGACCTGCCCGGCGCCACGGCGTTCAAGCTTTATGACACCTATGGCTTCCCGCTCGACCTGACGCAGGACGCGCTGCGCGAGCAGGGCCGGGGCGTCGACGTGGCCGGCTTCGACGATGCGATGACCGCGCAAAAGGCCAAGGCCCGCGCCGCATGGGCCGGCACCGGCGAAACGGCGGATGCCAGCCTCTGGTTCGACCTGGCCGAAGAACATGGCGCCACCGAATTCCTCGGCTATGACACCGAGGCCGCCGAGGGCCAGATCCTAGCGCTGGTGCGCGAGGGCGCTGTCACCGGCGCGGCCGAGGCCGGGCAGACGGTGCAGATCGTCACCAACCAGACGCCGTTCTACGCCGAATCGGGCGGGCAGGTCGGTGACAGCGGCTGGATCCGCACCGATACCGGGCTGGCCGAGGTCACCGATACCCGCAAGCCGGCGGGCGTGTTCCTGCATGTTGCCCGCGTCAGCAAGGGCTCGGTGCTGCGAGGCCAGCCGGCCAAGCTGGAGGTGGATCATGGCCGCCGTGGCGCGACGCGCGCCAACCACTCGGCCACCCACCTGCTGCACGAGGCGCTGCGGCGCGCGCTTGGCGATCACGTGGCGCAGCGCGGCTCGCTCAACGCGCCCGACCGGCTGCGCTTCGACTTCAGCCACGGCAAGGCGCTGGCCCCGGCCGAGTTGCAGACCGTGGGCGCCGAGGTCAACGCGATGATCCGGCAGAACAGCCCGGTCGAAACCCGCATCATGACCCCCGACGACGCCCGCGCCATCGGCGCGCAGGCGCTTTTCGGCGAGAAATACGGCGACGAGGTGCGCGTGGTGTCGATGGGCACCCTGACCGGCTCGGGCAAGGGCGCTGCGGGCAACACCTATTCGCTGGAGCTTTGCGGCGGCACCCATGTGCGCCAGACCGGCGATATCGGGGCCTTCGTGCTTCTGGGCGACAGCGCCTCGTCAGCCGGCGTGCGCCGGATCGAGGCACTGACCGGGCAGGCGGCGCTCGACCATCTGGCGGCGCAGGAGGCGCGGCTGGGCGAGATCGCCCAGAGCCTCAAGGCGCCGGTGGCCGAGGTCGCGGAGAGGGTGCGCGCGCTGCTGGACGAGCGCAAGGCGCTGGCCAACGAAGTGGCGCAACTGCGGCGGGAACTGGCGATGTCGGGCGGGGCAAGGTCCGAGGCGGAAGCGCAGGTTATCAACGGCATAGCGTTCAAGGCTCAGGTGCTATCCGGCGTCACCGGCAAGGATCTTCCTGCTCTGATCGACGAGATCAAGGCGGCCATGGGCTCGGGGGCGGTGCTGCTGATCGCCGATGCCGATGGCAAGGCGGCGGTGGCGGCCGGGGTGACGGGCGACCTGACCGCGCGGCTCTCGGCGGTTGAGCTGTTGCGCGCGGCGGTGGTTGAGCTGGGCGGCAAGGGCGGCGGCGGCCGGCCCGACATGGCGCAAGGGGGCGGGGCTTCGGTCCAGAACGCGGACGCGGCCATTGCCGCGGCGAAAAAAGTATTGGGAGACATGAAATGAGCGCACTCTGGATTGCCCATGTGAAAGTGACCGATGCCGGGCGCTACGGCGAATATGCCCGGCGCGCCACCGATGCCATCGCGGCCTTCGGCGGCGTGTTCCTGGTGCGCGGCGGGCCCTACGAACAGCTTGAGGGCCCCGACCGCCCCCGCAACGTGGTGGCGCGGTTTCCCAGCCTGCAGGCGGCGCATGACTGCTACAACTCGCCCGCCTATCAGGAGGCGCTGAGCCATGCCAGGGGCGCGGCCGAGCGGGAACTGGTGATCGTCGAAGAAGCCTGAGACCGGGGCAAAAGACCAAAGAAAAACGGGCCCTTGCGGGCCCGTCTTCATGTGGATTAGCTTGCCTTGGCCTGCCGCTTGCGCTCATGCGGATCAAGGTAGCGCTTGCGCAGCCGGATGGCGTTGGGCGTGACCTCGACCAGTTCGTCATCGTCGATATAGGCAATCGCCTGTTCCAGCGACATGATGACCGGCGTGGTCAGGCGCACCGCCTCGTCGGTGCCCGAGGCGCGCACGTTGGTCAGCTTCTTGCCCTTGAGCGGGTTGACGTCGAGATCGTTGTCGCGGCTGTGCTCGCCGATGATCATGCCCTCATAGACCGGGTCCTGCGGCACCACGAACATCTTGCCCCGCTCTTCGAGGTTCCACAGCGCATAGGCCACGGCCACGCCGTTTTCCATCGACACCAGAACCCCCTGGCGGCGGCCCTGGATCGGGC
>CAUJIU010000173.1 GCA_963205075.1 Pseudomonadota bacterium
CATGCACCAGCGTGCCTGAATGGCAGTCATCGGTGCACAGGATGAAGTTGCGCGGATCCAGACCCTTTTTGGTCACAGCGGTAATCTGGCTTTCAACATCATACCATGCCGAACCCAGCCGCATCATGCTGCGCATCCCCAGACGCACCCGCGCGATGGCATCTGCCTCGGCGGTGCCCTCGTGGTCGTCCGCAGCCCCGCCCGCCACGTAGGCGGCAAACGGGATGCCCTTGTCGGGGCTGGCATAATGCCCGCCGACCGTCTTGCCCGCCCGCATGGTCGCCGCCATCTCGGCCAGCATCTGGGGGTCACCGTTGATGACGCCGGGAAAGTTCATCATCTCGCCCAGCCCGATGATCCCGGGCCAGTGCATCGCCTCGGCCACATCCTCGGCGCTGATCTCGAAGCCGGTGGTCTCCAGACCCGGAGCCGAGGGCGCGCAGGACGGCATCTGGGTAAAGATGTTGACCGGCTGCATCTGCGCCTCGTCATGCATCATCCGCACGCCCGCCAGGCCCAGCACATTGGCGATCTCGTGCGGGTCGGTGAACATGGTCGTGGTGCCGTGCGGAATCACGGCGGCGGCAAACTCGGCCGGGGTCAGCATGCCGCTCTCGATATGCATGTGCCCGTCGCACAGGCCCGGGATCAGGTAGCGCCCGCCTGCCTCGATGATCTCGGTCTGCGGACCGATACAGTGGCTGGCATCGGCCCCGACATAGGCGAACCGCCCGTCGGCAATGGCGACCTGCCAGCCGTCAAGCACCTCGCGGGACTGAACATTGACGAGCTTGCCGCCCCGGATCACCAGATCGGCGGCTTGCCTGCCGGCGGCGACGCCGACCAGACGGGGGGCGCTTTCGGCCCAGGTTTTGAAAGTTGACTGTTCCATGACCCATTTGGGCCAAAACGCGCCGGCGGTTCAAGCCCCCCGCAACTGCCTGATCGACAGCCCGAATTCGGCGCGAAAGGCGCGCGCCATGGCGCTGGCATCGGTATAGCCGCAACGGATGGCGATCTCGGCCACCGGCAGGGCGCTCTCCTCGGCCAGCTTGCGGGCAAGGTTGAGACGCAGGCGGCGGTAGACGGTCTGCGGCGTGGCGCCCAGCACCAGGCGCATCCGCGCCTCGAGCGTCCGCTGGGTGCGGCCAACCCGCCGGGCGATCTGCGCGATGCTCAGCGGCGCCTCGACGCTCTCGCGCATGATTGCCAGCGCCCGATCCACCATGCGATCCCGGCTGGCCCCGGCGCGGCTGCTGCCGCCGGTCATCAACAGGTCCGTCACCTCGAGGCGCAACGCCTCGCCCTGCCGCCGGCCGATCAGCTCGGTCACCAGGTCATAGGCCGCCATCGCCCCCGAACAGGTGATGCGGTCACCGTCGATCACATGCCGTTCGCGCCGGACGATCACCTCCGGGAAATGCTCGGCAAAACCGGCCAGCTCCTCCCAGTGTATGGTGGCTGCACGCCCATGCAACAGGCCCGCCTCGGCCATCAGCCAGCTGCCGGTGTCAAAGCCCACGATGGTCGGATACCGCAGCGCCGCCGCCCGCAGCGCCCGCGAACAGCCCGGCGTGGCATGGGCGCGGAAGTCGTAGCTGGGCATGACGAACAGCATGTCGCCACCATCGTCACCGCCAAGCCGGCCATGCGGCGCGATCTCCAGCCCGCTCGAGGATTTGACCGGCAGCCCGTCCAGCGTCAGGAAGCGCCAGTCATAGGCCGGGCGCCGCCCGAGCATGTTGGCGGCCCGCAGCGGCTCCACCGCATTGGCAAGGCAATGCAGGGAGAACCGCTCGAACAAGACCAGCCCGACGCGCGTGACCGGGCCCTGCGGATTTGACCAACTCGGCATGATCGCCAGCTAACCCGGCATGATGGCGGGCCGCAAGGCCCATAATCTGACGCCACCGCCAAGAGGATCACCCGATGCAGTACGGCCTGACCGAAGAACACCAGATGATCGCGCAAACCGTGCGCAGCTTTGTCGAGAACGAGATCTATCCGCACGAGACCGAGGTCGAGCGCAGCGGCATCGTGCCGCCCGAACTTGGCCAGCGCATCAAGCAAAAGACCATCGATCTGGGCTTTTATGCCTGCAATTTCCCGCAAAGTGTCGGCGGCGCCGGCCTCAACCATCTCGAATTCACCCTGGTCGAGCGCGAACTCGGGCGCGGTTCGATGGCACTGACCCATTTCTTCGGGCGCCCGCAGAACATCCTGATGGCGTGCAAGGGCGACCAGATCGAGCGCTACCTGCTGCCCGCGGTGCGCGGCGAGCGGATGGACGCGCTGGCCATGACCGAGCCGGGGGCCGGATCAGACGTGCGCGGCATGAAGTGCACCGCCCGGCGCGAGGGCGGCGGCTGGGTCGCCAACGGCACCAAGCATTTCATCTCCGGTGCCGAACATGCCGATTTCGTCATCGTCTTCATGGCCACCGGCGAGGACATGACCGACAAGGGCCCCAAGAAGCGGATCACCACCTTCCTGGTCGACCGCGGCACGCCCGGCTTCACCATCCGCGAGGGCTACAAGTCCGTCAGCCATCGCGGCTACAAGAACATGGTGCTGGAGTTTGACGACTGCCGCCTGTCGGACGCGCAGGTGCTGGGCGAGGTCGATGGCGGCTTCGAGGTGATGAACACCTGGCTCTATGCCACCCGCATCACCGTGGCCGCCTTCTGCGTGGGGCGGGCGCGGCGGGTGTTTGACTATGCCCTGGCCTACGCGGCCGAACGCGAGCAGTTCGGCCAGAAGATCGGCAAGTTCCAGGGCGTCAGCTTCCAGCTTGCCGACATGATCACCGAGATCGACGCCGCCGACCTGCTGACCCTCGCCGCCGCCGACCGTCTGGACCGCGGCCTGCCCGCCAACCGCGAGATTGCCTCGGCCAAGCTCTACGCCTCCGAAATGCTGGCGCGCGTGACCGACGCGGCTATCCAGATCCATGGCGGCATGGGGCTGATGGACGACTATCCGCTGGAGCGGTTCTGGCGCGACGCAAGGGTCGAGCGGATCTGGGACGGCACGTCGGAGATCCAGCGCCACATCATCGGCCGCGACCTGCTGCGACCGCTGGGGGCATAAGAGAGTCTATGCCTCCGGCGGGGATATTTAGGGCCAAAAGAATGACAGATTCAGACAGAATACCCCCCACGGCTATGCACCGTGAGGGGCTTCTTCCGGCGCGGCCATCGGCTTCCCAGCCTGTACCGCCCCATCACGATGCCAGATCGAAGTTAACAAATCGTTGCTTCTTTTGGCCCCAAATATCCCCGCCGGAGGCATTCGCCGCGCGCCAGCGGGGCGAAGCATGACCCGCGCACTCGACCGGTTGTTGCGCCCGAAATCCATCGCCGTCATCGGCGGCGGCGCCTGGTGCCGTTCCGTCATCCAGCAGCTGGCAAAGGCGCGGTTTTCCGGTGCCGTCTGGCCGGTAAACCCCAAGGGCGGCCAGACCGGCGGGTTCGAGGTCTATCCGGCGCTGGCCGACCTGCCCGGCGCGCCGGACGCCACATTCATCGGCATCAATCGCGATGCCACCATCGGCGCGGTTGCCGAGCTTGCCCGGATGGGCGGGGGCGGGGCGGTCTGTTTCGCCTCCGGTTTCGCGGAGGTCGACGATGGCGGCGAACGCAACGCCGCCCTTCTGGCCGCCGCTGGCGACATGCCGATCCTCGGCCCCAACTGTTACGGCATGATCAACGCGCTCGACGGGGCGCTGCTCTGGCCGGACCAGCATGGCTGCGTTCCGGTTGACCGTGGCGTGGCGATACTGACCCAGTCCTCCAACATCGCCATCAACCTGACCATGCAGAAGCGCGCCTTGCCCCTGGCCTATGTGGTGACTTGCGGCAACCAGGCCCAGACCAATCAGGCGCAGATCGCGCTGGGGCTGCTCGATGATCCGCGCGTCACCGCCATCGGGCTGCATGTCGAGGGTTTTGGCGATATCGCCAGCTGGCAGGGCCTGGCCCGCAAGGCACGCGAACGCGGCGTGCCGCTGATCGCGCTCAAGGTCGGCAGATCGGCGCAGGCCCGGTCGGCGACGGTTTCGCATACCGCCTCGCTTGCCGGCGATGACGCCGGGGCGCAGGCCCTGCTGGACCGGCTTGGCATCGCGCGCGTCAACGACCTGGCGACCTTCCTTGAAACACTCAAGCTGCTGCATGTCCTGGGGCCGCTGCCCTCGAACCGGATCGCCTCGATCAGTTGCTCGGGCGGCGAGGCATCGCTGGCCGCCGACACCGCAATCGGGCGCGATCTGGTCTTTCCGCCCCTGAATGCGCGCCAGCACCGGGACCTGTTCGCGGCTTTGGGCCCGAAGGTCGCGCTGGCCAATCCGCTGGACTACCACACCTATATCTGGCGCGATGCGCCGGCGATGACCCGGGCCTTTTCCGCCATGGTAGACCCTGATCTGGCGCTCACCCTGCTGATCGTGGACTTCCCGCGCGCTGATCTCTGCGACGCTTCGGACTGGGAGTGCACCATCCAGGCCGCCATCGGCACCCGGGAGCAGACCGGCGGCAATGTCGCGATGGTGGCAAGTTTGCCTGAGCTGATGCCCGAAGATGTCGCGGCGCGGCTGATGGAAGCGGGCGTCGTGCCGCTCAACGGGTTGAGCGAGGCGATTGCTGCCGCCGAGGCTGCGGTTGCGCGCGCGCCTGCGGACCTGGCCGCCGACATCGCGCTGCCCGGCCCGACTGGCCAGGCGAACCTGGTGCCGGAGGCGGAGGCCAAGGCCGATCTGGCGCGCTTCGGCCTCGAAATCCCCGCCGGATTGCGCGCCGGGAATCCCGCCGAGGCGGCACGCGCGGCCAGCAGCCT
>CAUJIU010000174.1 GCA_963205075.1 Pseudomonadota bacterium
CCTCGTCCTCCTCGACGATGTCGGCCTCATCCTCGTCTTCGATGATGGCGGCGGTCGAGGAAATGAAGGGCAGCGCGTCGGGCACCACGCGGGTGGCGGTCTTGAACTTCTCGATGGCGAAGTCGGGCGAGACCAGGCTCAGATCACCTTCCAGCCGCACGGCCATGCCATAGCGGGCCTCGATACCGGCGATATGCTCGCGCTTCTGGTTGAACAGGTAGTTGAGGATGCCAAGCGGCAGGCGCACCAGCACTTCCTTGCTGCGGCCGCGCACGCCCTCTTCCTCGAGCTGGCGCAGGATCGCCAGTGCCACATTGTCATCCGAGCGCAACAGCCCGGTGCCGTGGCAATGCGGGCAAGGCTGGGTCGTGGCCTCGATCATGCCGGGGCGCAGGCGCTGGCGGCTCATCTCCAGCAGGCCAAAGCCCGAGATGCGGCCGATCTGGATGCGGGCGCGGTCAGCCTTGAGCTTGTCCTTGATCCGCTTTTCGACCGAGGCGTTGTTCTTGCGCTCGTCCATGTCGATGAAGTCGATGACGATCAGCCCGGCCAGGTCGCGCAGGCGCAGCTGGCGGGCCACCTCGTCGGCGGCCTCCAGGTTGGTCTTGAGCGCGGTCTGCTCGATCGAGCCTTCCTTGGTGGCCCGGCCCGAGTTGACATCGATGGCGACCAGCGCCTCGGTCACGCCGATGACGATGTAGCCGCCCGAGGGCAGCTGCACGGTCGGGTTGAACATCGCCGCCAGGTAGCCCTCGACCTGAAAGCGGGCAAACAGCGGCAATTGCTCGGCATAGGGTTTCACGTTCTTGGCGTGGGACGGCATGATCATTTTCATGAAGTCCTTGGCGGTGCGGTAACCGCCCTCGCCCTCGACGATCACCTCGTCGATCTCCTTGGAGTAGAGATCGCGGATCGAGCGCTTGATCAGGTCGCCTTCCTCGTAGATCTTGGCGGGCGCCACCGATTTCAGCGTCAGCTCGCGGATCTGCTCCCACAGGCGCTGCAGGTATTCGTAGTCGCGCTTGATCTCGGCCTTGGTGCGCTGGCTGCCGGCGGTGCGGATGATCAGCCCGGCGCCCTGCGGCACCTCCATGTCACCGGCAATTTCCTTGAGCTTCTTGCGGTCGACGGCGTTGGTGATCTTGCGGCTGATGCCGCCGCCACGCGCGGTGTTGGGCATCAGCACGCAATAGCGGCCCGCCAGCGACAGGTAGGTGGTCAGCGCCGCGCCCTTGTTGCCGCGCTCTTCCTTGACGACCTGCACCAGCATGATCTGCCGGACCTTGACGACTTCCTGGATCTTGTAGCGGCGCGCGCGCGGCTTGCGCGGCTGGCGCATCTCCTCGTGGTCGTCGTCGTCCGAGACCTGCTCGATGGTATCGTCGCGGTCCACCACGCCAATGGCGCTGTCGGAGCCGTCATCGCCATCGTCGTCATCGTCGCTCTCACCCGCGGCCGGGGTATCGACCGGGGTTTCGTGCACGGTTTCCATCGGCGAGGAGCCTTCTTCCGGCTCGCTCAGGTCCAGCACTTCCATGCCGGAGATCTCGCCCGACGGCGTCTCGACCTCTTCGGTCGCCACCGCGTCGTTGCCCGTGGCATCGGCGGCCTTGGGCCGGGCGCGGCCGCGCTGGCGGCGGCCCTTGCCGCGACCGTTGCGGGCGGACTTGTCTTCGGCCTCGTCCTCGTCATCCTGGCTTTCGGCCAGCGCGCGGTCCTCGGCGAGGATCGCCTCGCGGTCGGCGACCGGGATCTGGTAATAGTCGGGATGGATCTCGGAGAAGGCGAGAAAGCCATGGCGGTTGCCGCCGTAGTCGATGAAGGCCGCCTGAAGCGACGGTTCGACCCGAGTTACCTTGGCAAGGTAGATGTTTCCGGCAAGCTGGCGCTTGGCCTGTGACTCAAAGTCGAATTCCTCGACCTTGTTTCCGTCCACCACCACGACGCGCGTTTCCTCGGCGTGGGTGGCATCGATCAGCATTTTCTTCGGCATGATATCCAATTGCACGCGGCCCGCGCCGGACCCCTGGCGGGGCGGCGGAACGGGGAACGTGTCTGATTATGGCAATGGCGGCGCGGGCGACGGCCGGGGCCGCTCGGGCCCCCGCACTTTCGCCAGTAGTTCGCGCGCATCTCATCGCGGTTTTGCTCCGGCAGGGGCGCAAAAGCGGACCTGCCCGTTCAGGGCCCGGCCGCGTACTTGGTCAAACCAGCACACGCCAGGGCGTTATTCGGTCCGAGGACCACATCGGCCTGCCCCAGACTCACGAACCATGATTGGCCGCTAAGTGACTGAAACAGCGAAACTCTCCGGGCCCTGACGCCTCCTGGAAGCGTCCTGCCCGTCTGTCCTACATAAGGGGTTGTATGGCAGGTGTTCAATGGCAATTCTGCGTCACTGCCCGGTTGGGGGCAATTTCGCGGCATTTGGCGCGGGCGTTTGCGGCCCCGGCCGGGCGCCAGGAACTGCGGCCCGGTCCGGCAGGTTCTGACGCTCAGGTGTAATCCGAGCGTTGCAGCCCGTACTTGGCCATCTTCTCGTTCAGCGTCCGGCGCGGCAGGCACAATTCGTCCATCACCGCGACGATGCTGCCCTTGTGGCGGCGCATGGTGTTGTCGATCAGCATCCGCTCGAAGGCATCGACGAAATCCTTGAGCGGCTTGCCCTCGGTGGTCATGGCCGGGCGGCTGTCATCGCCGTTGCTCATCAGGAGCGACGAGATGGTGCCCGAGCCGCGGCGGTTTTGCAGCACCGCGCGCTCGGCCACGTTGACCAGCTGGCGCACATTGCCCGGCCAGGGCGCCTGCAGCAGCTGCGCCGCCTCCTGCGCGGTGACTTGCGGGGTTTCGCAGCCGTATTCCTCGGCGAACTGCTCGGCCATGCGGGTGAACAGCACCAGCACATCCTCGCCGCGCTGGCGCAGGGGCGGCACGGTGATGCGCAGCGCCGCCAGCCGGTAGAACAGATCGGGGCGCAGCACGCTTTCGCAGGTCTTGCCCTCGTCCTGCAGGTTGCAGATGGCGACGATGCGGGTCTCGGCCGGGTTGCCCTGTTCGTTGATCGCGGTCAGCAGGCGGGCCTGAAGCGGCCCGCTGAGCGCCTCGATATCCTCCAGCACCAGCGACCCGCCGCGCGCGCCGACGATCGCGGGCTCGGGCTCGTCGTCCTGGGCGGGGCCGAACAGGCGGCGGCTGAGGGTTTCCTCGTCAAAGGCCGAACAGCTCATCAGCAGGAACTTCTTGTTGGCCCGCGCGCCCACCGCATGCAGCGCATGGGCCACCAGCGTCTTGCCGGTGCCGGTCTCGCCCTCGATCAGCACATGGCCATCGGCCTGGCCCAGATCGAGGATGTCTTCCTTGAGCCGCTCCATCGCCGGCGAGGTGCCGATCAGCTTGTTCATCAGCGCCGAGCCGTCCGACAGTTCGCGCCGCAGCGCCCGGTTGTCGAGCGTCAGGCGGCGGGCCTGGCTGGCCTTGCGGGCCAGATCGGTCATCTTGTCGGGGTTGAACGGTTTTTCGAGGAAGTCATAGGCGCCGATCCGCATCGCCTCGACCGCCATCGGCACATCGCCATGGCCGGTGATCATGATGACGGGCAAGGTGTTGTCGACCCCGCGCAGCTTGCGCAACAGCTGCATCCCGTCCATGCCCGGCATCTTGATGTCCGAGACCACGATGCCGGGGAAATCGGCGTTCAATGCCTTGAGCGCGTCCTCGGCGCTGGCATAGGTCTCGGTATCGAAACCCGACAGGGCCAGCCACTGGCTGATCGACTGGCGCATGTCCTTTTCGTCATCGACGATGGCGACCTTCATGGCTTTGGTCATGGGCTGGCCCTTCTCATTCCGCGGCTTCCGCTTCTTCCTTCAGAAGCGGCAACTGCATTTCAAAAACCGCACCGCCTTCGGGGCTGTTATGCGCGGTCAACCGACCGCCAAGGTCGTTGACGATGCCCGACGAAATGGCAAGCCCCAACCCGACGCCGTCGCCGGGCTGCTTGGTGGTGTAGAAGGGCTCGAACAACTCATCGAGATCCTCGATCCCGATACCGTTGTCGCGCACCGTCAGCCGCACCGTGTCGCCAAGCGCCAGGATCAGGTCGATCTGCGGATCCTTTACCGATTTGGTGGCGTCCAGCGCGTTGCGCAAGAGGTTGATGATCACCTGTTCGAGCCTGAGCCGGTCGCCCAGGATCATCGCCGGGCCGTCAGGCAGGGCGCGGGTGATGGCCACGGTGCGGGTCTTGAGCTGCGGCTCCATCATCGCCAGCGCCGAAATCACCGCCTCGCGCGCATCCACGGGCTCGAAGGCCTCCGAGCCCTTGCGGGCATAGGATTTCAGCTGGCGGGTGATGGCCCCCATCCGCTCGATCAGATCGTCGATGCGCTGGAATGAGGACAGGGCCTCGTCCGGGCGGCGGCGCTGCAGCAGCAGGCGCGCCCCGGCAAGGTAGGTTCTCATCGCCGCCAGCGGCTGGTTCAGCTCGTGGCTGACGGCCGCCGACATCTCGCCCAGGGCGGCCAGCTTGGAGGATTGCGCCAGCGTCTGCTCGGCCACGGCGAGGGTCTTCTGCACCTTTTCACGCTCGGCGATTTCGCGCTGAAGGCGCGCGTTCAACTGGCGAAGTTCCGCCGACTCGCGCTGGAACAGCACCAGCCGCGAGGCGGTCTTGCGCGAGGCAAACCAGAAGGCCAGCGCCAGAAGAATCGCGAATCCCATGATTTCGAGCGCCAGAAAGCCGTTCACCCGCTCGCGCACGCTGGAATAGGTGGTGAAGGTCACCAGCTTCCAGCCCTGAAACGGCACCCGCGCCTCGCGGCGCATCACCGCCTCGCCGCGCAGATAGGCGTCGACCGACAGCGAGGCCCAGTCCTGCGTGGCGCGGATGGCCCGCTCGATGGCCGAAGGCGCGGATTCGCGCGCCAGCGCCGCGGCCTCGTCCAGCCCGCGCCAGCGCGGCTCGGTGGACAGGATGATGGTGCCGGTCGAGTCGGTGACCAGCACCGCCTCGGTGACCCCGGCCCAGCCCCGCTCCAGTTGCTGAAGATCGACCTCGACCATGATGACGCCGAGCCCCGCCCCCGCCTCGTCGACCCGGCGCGAATAGAAGAAGGAATAGGCGCCGGTTTCCTGCTGCATCGTGCGGTAGATGGTGGCGTTGGACCGCATGGCATCGACAAAGTAGCTGTCGGCGCGGTGGTTCTCGCCCAGCCGCGCCCGGTCGGTGGCGGCCACGGTGCGGCCGTCGCGGTCAAACAGCATCAGCGAGGCGGCGCCGATCTCGTCGACGAAGGACAACAGCCGCGCCGAGGACTGGGTGTAATCCCCCGATTGCAGCGCCTGGATCAGCTCGGGGTCGCGCCCCAGAAGTTGCGGCACGATCGAGTTGCGCTGCAATTCGCTGACCAGGCTGCCGACATAGAGCGAGATGCGCACATCGGCCCGGTTGCGGGTGGCTTCGGTAAAGCGCTCGGTCAGCAACTGGTTGGTGAAATAGACCACCGTCAGCGCCGCCAGCACGAAGATCATCGCCCCCGCGCGCAGCCACCAGCGGCTGCGCGAGATCGACACCGGGCTATTGGTTGTGGCCAGCACCATGGTCAAAGTCTAGGCCCGGCCGGGCGCTGCGACAAGGCGGCGGCTCAGGCGCCCACCAGCTGCGCCATCAGCCCGGCAAACATCGGCACACCGTCGGTGCCGCCATGGGCCGGGTCCACCGCGCGTTCGGGATGCGGCATCATCCCCAGCACCCGGCGGTTGTCCGACAGGATACCGGCGATATCGGCCACCGAGCCGTTGGGATTGTCGCAATAGGTGAAGGCGATGCGATCCTCGCCCCGCAGGCGTTCCAGCGTCGGCGCATCGACGAAGTAGTTGCCGTCGTGATGGGCGATCGGCACCGTGATGCGCTGGCCGGGGCGGTAGGCCTGGGTAAAGGCGCTGTCGGTGGTGGTGACTTGCAGCTCGACCGGCCGGCAGACGAATTTCAGCCCGGCATTGCGCATCAGCGCGCCGGGCAGGAGCCCGGTCTCGGCCAGCACCTGAAAGCCGTTGCAGACACCCAGCACATAGCCCCCGCGCCGCGCATGGGCCACCAGCCCCTGACAGACCGGCGACTGGGCGGCGATGGCGCCGCAGCGCAGGTAGTCGCCAAAGGAAAAGCCGCCCGGCACCGCCACCAGGTCGACCCGGTCGGGCAGCACCGCATCCTTGTGCCAGACCATGGTCACATCGGCGCCCGCCGCGCGCAGGGCCACGGCCAGGTCACGGTCGCAGTTGGAACCGGGAAAGACGATGACGGCGGCTTTCATGGCGAGTCCTTTCGTGGGCCGGTCCGGCTCAGGCCAACTCGATGGCGTAGCTTTCGATCACGGTGTTGGCCAGCAGCTTTTCGCACATGGCCCGCACCTGGGTCTCGGCGCGCTTGGCATCGGTCTCGGCCAGGTCAAGCTCGATCACCTTGCCCTGCCGCACCCCGCCCACGCCCTGAAAGCCGAGCGCCGCCAGCGCGTGTCGCACCGCCTCGCCCTGCGGATCGAGGACACCTTGCTTGAGCATGACGTGGACTTTGGCCTTCATCGGGATCGGTCTCCGTTTGGCGGGGAGGTCTAGTTGATCAGCGTCGGCCGGGGCCGGTGCGTGACGTTGGAGGGCAGCACGCCAAGGCGGCGGGCCACTTCGGTATAGGCATCCGTCAGGCTGCCCAGATCGCGGCGGAACACGTCCTTGTCCAGCTTGCGCCCGGTCTCGACATCCCACAGGCGGCAGCTGTCGGGGCTGATCTCGTCGGCCACCACCAGGCGGTGGAAATCGTTGTCCCAGATGCGGCCGATCTCGATCTTGAAATCGACCAGCTTGATGCCGACCCCGTGCATGACGCCCGACATGAAGTCGTTCACCCGCAGGGCGATGGAGACGATATCGTCCATGTCCTGCTGGCTGGCCCAGCCGAAGGCCACGATGTATTCCTCGGGCACCAGCGGGTCGCCGAGCGCGTCGTTCTTGTAGCTGAACTCGACGATGGGGCGCGGCAGGGCGGTGCCCTCCTCCATCCCCAGCCGCTTGGCCATCGACCCGGCGGCAAAGTTGCGCACGATGACTTCCAGCGGGATGATCTCGACCTGGCGCACCAGCTGTTCGCGCATGTTGAGGCGGCGGATGAAATGGGTGGGCACGCCGATATTCTGCAGCCCGAGCATGAAGAACTCGGACAGGCGGTTGTTGAGCACGCCCTTGCCCTCTATCACGGCCTTTTTCTCGGCGTTGAAGGCGGTGGCATCGTCCTTGAAATACTGGATCAATGTTCCCGGCTCGGGGCCTTCGTAGAGGATCTTGGCCTTGCCCTCGTAGATTTTCTTGCGACGTGCCATGATTGCTCCGTGCAGCCTCCAATGACGCCGGCATGGGTCACACCGGGCCTGCGGCATGCTCGCCTCATAAGGCAAGGCCCCCTTGCGGGCAAGCGCCTGCGAGGGCATATCGGTAGCTGAATGCAAATTGCCAGAGGGCCAGCCCATGACCACATTCGACGATCGCGAAACCGCCTTTGAAGCAAAATTCGCCCATGACGAGGAAATGCAGTTCAAGGCCGAAGCGCGGCGCAACAAGCTTCTGGGCCTGTGGGCGGCCGACCTGCTGGGCAAGTCGGGCGACGAGGCCGCCGAATACGCCACCACGGTGGTGATGTCGGACTTCGAGGAGGCCGGGGACGAGGACGTGTACCGCAAGGTCGCGGCCGATATCGGCCATCTGACCTCGGAGGCGGTGATCCGCGCCAAGATGACCGAGCTGATGGTCATGGCCAAGGCGCAGATGATGGACGAAGCCGGCTGATCGCATGGCCTGGGGGATCCTCCAGTCCGCCTCAAGTCGTTATGAGTGAATTCGATTTGCACTGACCGGCGCGCCATGCGATGCGCTGGTCATCCGCGTATACCGGCGAGGAGGCCCGCGCCCGATGACCGATGCACTGACCCGCCTGCTTGCCACCCGCGACTGGCTGCTGGCCGATGGCGCGACCGGAACCAACCTGTTCAACATGGGGCTGTCGTCCGGTGACGCGCCCGAGATGTGGAATTTCGACCATCCCGACAAGATCCGGGCGCTCTATCAGGGTGCGGTCGATGCCGGCAGCGACCTGTTCCTGACCAACAGTTTCGGCGGCAACGCCTCGCGTCTCAAGCTGCATGGCGCCGAGGGCCGGGTGCGCGAGATCAACCGCGTCGCCGCCGAGATCGCCCGCGACGTGGCCGACAAGGCCGGGCGCACGGTGGTGGTGGCAGGCTCGGTCGGCCCCACGGGCGAGATCATGGAGCCGATGGGCACGCTGACCTTTGACCGCGCCGTCGAGATGTTCCACGAACAGGCCGAGGGGCTGAAGGAGGGCGGCGTCGACGTGCTCTGGGTCGAGACCATTTCGGCCGCCGACGAATACCGCGCCGCCGCCGAGGCCTTTGGCCGCGCCGGGATGCCCTGGTGCGGGACCATGAGCTTTGATACTGCCGGGCGCACCATGATGGGCCTGACCTCGGCCGAGATGGCCAAGATGGTGGCGCGGCTGGACAACCAGCCCATCGCCTTCGGCGCCAATTGCGGCGTCGGTGCCTCGGACCTGATGCGCACCATCCTGGGCTTTGCCGCCGCCGGACCGGAACAGCCGATCATCGCCAAGGGCAATGCCGGGATCCCCAAATACCACGACGGCCATATCCATTATGACGGCACGCCGGAACTGATGGGCGACTATGCGGTGCTGGCGCGCGACGCGGGCGCCACCATCATCGGCGGCTGCTGCGGCACCACGCCCGAGCATCTGCGGCACATGCGCGCCGCGCTGGAAACCCGCCCGCGCGGCGAGCGCCCGACGCTCGAGGCGATCACCGCGGCGCTGGGGGCGTTTTCCTCGGCCTCGGACGGCACGGGCGACGAACCGGCGGTCTCGAGCCGGCGGGGCAGCGGCCGGCGGCGCGGCTAGGGGTCGAACAGCGACAGTTGCGGCCCCGCCCGCCCCGGCACCCGGAACAGGTCGGTGCGCAGGGGCGGCAGGTCGTCCCGATAGCCCAGACGCCGGCAGGAGGCGGCAAAGCGCGCCTTGGCCAGCCGCGCCCATTCCCCCTGCCCGGTCATCCGCTGCCCGAAGGCCGGGTCGTAGTCGCGCCCGCCATGCAGCTCGCGCACGCGGCCCATGATCCGCGCCGCCCGGTCGGGGAAATGGCGGGCCACCCAGTCCGAGAACAGCGGCGCCACCTCGAGCGGCAGCCGCAGGGTGATGGACGAGGCCGCCACCGCGCCCGCCGCGCGGGCGGCCGCGAGTATCGCCTCGGTCTCGTGATCGGTCAGCGCCGGGATCACCGGCGAGACCATGGCGCGCACCTCGATCCCGGCCTCGCTCAGCGCCCGGATCACGTTGAGCCGGCGCTGCGGCGCGGGCACGCGCGGCTCCATCAGCCGCGACAGGCGCGGATCGAGCGTGGTGACCGAGATGCCGACCCGCACCAGCAGCTGCCGCGCCATGTCGGACAGGATGTCGATGTCGCGCTCGATCAGGCTGCCCTTGGTGACGATCGCCACCGGATGGCGATGCGCCTGCAACACCTCGAGCAGGCCGCGCATGATCCGGCGCGCCTTCTCGACCGGCTGATAGGGGTCGGTATAGGTGCCGATGGCGATGACCTTCGGCACATAGCCGCGCGCGCCCAGTTCGCGCGCCAGAAGCGCGGGCGCGTCCGGCCGGGCGATCAGCCGGGTCTCGAAATCCAGCCCCGGCGACATGCCGAGCCAGGCGTGACCGGGGCGGGCAAAGCAGTAGATGCAGCCATGCTCGCAGCCCCGATAGGGATTGATCGAGCGGTCAAAGCTCAGATCCGGCGAGCGGTTGGACGAGATGATCCGCCGCGGCACCTCGTCCCGGATCTCGGTGCGCAGGGGGGGCAGCCGGTCCTCGGGCCCTGACGATGTGTCTTGCCAGCCGTCATCCACCGCCTCGGCCCGCAGCCGGTCATAGCGGTTGGCCGGGTTTGTCAGCGCGGCGCGCCCCGGCGCCGGCGGACCGCGCAGGGGTGGCTTGGCCTGCATCGGTCCAATCTAGAACAAAGCAGGAACATAGACAATGCTCCGTCGGTCCCGGCGTGAACAATGTCGCAATCCGATGGCTCGCCTTTTGCAGGAAGGCGCATTAGGATTACCTAAGGCAGGACCGCCGAAACCCTTTGGCAATACGGGACATAGTGATGGCCGACGACGACGAAATCATCCTCGCTGAGCTGAATGACGAAGATCTGGTCGCGCAGATGTTCGACGATCTCTACGATGGCCTGCGCGAGGAGATCGAGGAGGCCGTCAATATCCTGATCGCCCGCGGCTGGGCGCCCTATGACGTTCTGACCAAGGCCCTGGTCGGCGGCATGACCATTGTCGGCGCCGATTTCCGCGATGGCATCCTGTTCGTGCCCGAAGTGCTGCTGGCCGCCAATGCGATGAAAGGTGGCATGTTCATTCTCAAGCCGCTCCTGGCCGAGACCGGCGCGCCGCGTGTCGGCAAGATGGTGATCGGCACCGTCAAGGGCGACATTCACGATATCGGCAAGAACCTGGTCTCGATGATGATGGAAGGCGCCGGCTTCGAGGTTGTCGACCTGGGCATCAACAATTCGGTCGAGAAATACCTTGATGCGCTGGAAGCCGAAGGCCCCGATATCCTGGGCATGTCGGCGCTGCTGACCACGACCATGCCCTACATGAAGGTGGTGATCGACACCATGAAGGAAAAGGGCATCCGCGATGACTACATCGTGCTGGTGGGCGGCGCGCCGCTGAACGAGGAATTCGGCAAGGCCATCGGCGCGGACGCCTATTGCCGCGACGCCGCCGTCGCGGTCGAGACCGCCAAGACCTTCGTGGCGCGCAAGCACAATACCGCCGCCCGCGCCTGAGACATGGACCGCCGGCCGGACCATCGGACCCCGCGAGTTGCTCGCGGGGTCTTTATCTTGCCGGCTCCAGACCCCATCTTCTGACAGAGCAGGAGGGATTGCCATGCCGATGAACCGACTGATCGTGATCCTTGTCGCGGTGGCTGCCCTGGCCGGCCTGACCGTCTGGGTCGGCGCAAGGGTGATCGCCGCCACCGGTCTGCCGGAGGAGGCGATGTCGGCGCTGCTGATCCCTTTGGCGCTGATCGCCTTTGTCGCCAGCCGTGTGGTCTCGTCGCGGATGCGCGGCGCGCGCGGGCCGGGCAAGACCGATGACCGCCGCTAGCCGCCGCCCAGTTCCATGAGCCTTTCGGATGACAAGCTGACGCGGACCGGGCTTGCCGCCAGCGGTGCGGGCCGGGTGCTGGTCATCGCCTGCGGGGCGCTGGCCCATGAGATCCTGGCGATCAAGGCCGCCAACGGCTGGGACCATCTCGACCTGCAATGCCTGCCCGCCATCCTGCACAACCACCCCGAACGGATCACCGGCGCGGTGCGTGACATGGTCGAGCGGCATCGGGACGCCTATCAGGGCATCTATGTCGCCTATGCCGATTGCGGCACCGGCGGGCTGCTGCAGGCCGCCTGCGCCGAGATGGGGGTCGAGATGATCGAGGGCCCGCATTGCTACAGCTTTTACGAGGGCAACGCGGTCTTCGCCGAACGCGGCGAGGTCACGGCCTTCTACCTGACCGATTTCCTGGTGCGCCAGTTCGATGCCTTTGTCTGGAAGCCGCTGGGCCTCGACCGCCATGCCGGGCTGCGCGACATGTATTTCGGCAATTACACCACGCTGGTCTATCAGGCCCAGACCGACAATCCCGCCCTCACCGCCAAGGCCGAAGCCTGCGCCGAGCGGCTGGGGCTGGCCTTCGAGCGCCGCTTTACCGGCTATGGCGACCTGACCACGGCACTGGCGGGCCTGAAGGGCTGAGGCCCCTGCCCGCATGGCCGGTTCGCGGCCACTTGCGGGCGACTTTCGCAAATGATAATCAGTCGCAAAATCAATCGAAGGCGCCTCATGTTCGGTCTGTCCAGTTCATCGCAAGCCGATGCCACCTCCTCGCTGCCGGAAGTCAACCGCTCGGTCGGCGTCAATTCCGGCACCTTCCTGCGCCGGCTCCTGAGCTTCATGGGGCCGGGCTACCTGGTGGCCGTGGGCTACATGGACCCGGGCAACTGGGCGACCTCGCTCGCCGGGGGCTCGGCCTTCGGCTACACGCTGCTGAGCATCGTGCTCTTGTCCAACATCATGGCGGTGCTGCTGCAGGCGCTGACCGTGCGCATGGGCATTGCCGGCGGGCGCGACCTGGCCCAGTTCTGCGCCGACCGCTACAGCAAGCCGGTGGCCATCTTCCTGTGGCTGATGGCCGAAGCCGCCATCATCGCCACCGATCTGGCGGAAGTGATCGGCACCGCCATCGCGCTCAACCTGTTGTTCGGGATGCCGCTGACCATCGGCGTGGTGCTGACCGCGCTCGACGTGTTCCTGATCCTGTGGTTGCAGGGCAAGGGCTTCCGTAAGCTCGAAGCGGTGGTGATCGCGCTGACCGCCGTCATCGCGGTCTGCTTCATCTTCGAGATGGTCTATGCCGATCCGGTCTGGGGCGACGTGCTGTCGGGCTATGTCCCGCAGGTTTCGGTCCTGACCCAGCCCGGCATGCTCTACCTCGCGCTCGGGATCATCGGCGCCACGGTCATGCCGCACAATCTCTACCTGCATTCGGCCATCGTGCAGACCCGCAATGTCGGGCCGACGACCGCCGACAAGCGCGACGCCATCCGCATGGCCACCATCGACGGCACGGTGGCGCTGACCTTCGCGCTGTTCATCAACTCGGCCATCCTGATCCTGGCCGCGGCGGCCTTTCACACCTCCGGCCAGACCGAGGTGGCCGAGATCCAGGATGCCTATCAACTGCTGGGTCCGGCTCTGGGCACCTCGCTGGCCGGGCCGGTCTTTGCCATCGCGCTGCTGGCCTCGGGCCTCAACTCGACCGTGACCGCCACCCTGTCGGGGCAGATCGTCATGGAGGGCTTCATCCGCTTGCGGATGCAGCCCTGGGCAAGGCGGCTGATTACCCGCGGCATCGCCATCATGCCGGCGGTGGTGGTCTCGGTGCTCTATGGCGAAAGCGGCACCGCGCAGCTTCTGGTGCTGAGCCAGGTGGTGCTGAGCCTGCAACTGCCCTTCGCCATCGTGCCCCTGGTGGTGTTCACCGCCAACCGCAAGCTGATGAACGGGCTGCCGGCCGCACTCTGGCACACGATCGCCTGCGGCGTCATCGCCGCGATCATCATCGCGCTGAACCTCAAGCTGATCTTCGACGTGGCCACCGGCGCCTGAGCTAATGCGCCGCCGCCACCGAGCGGATGCGCTCGACCATCGAGCGCAGCCCGTTGGACCGCTGGGCCGAGAGGTGCTCGTTCAACCCCAGCCGCTCCAGCTCGGCACGGGCGTCGATGCCGGCCACATCCGCGACCGGCACCCCGTTATAGAGCGCGGCCAGCACCGCGATCAGGCCGCGCACGATGATGGCATCGCTGTCGCCGCGAAAGCCGAACACCGCCCCCTTCCCCTCGCCGCTGATGTCGGGCACGAACCAGACCTGGCTGGCGCAGCCGCGCACGATGGTGGCGGGCACCTTGAAGGCGTCCTCCATCTCGGGCATCGCCTTGCCGAGTTCGATCAGGTGCCGATACCGGTCTTCCCAGTCATCGAGAAATTCGAAGGTTTCGGCGAGGTCTTCAAATGCGGGCGTGGCCATGGCAGGCTTTCGGTTGGTCCGGGATGCCCCGGACTTAGGTCCAAGGCGGCCAAAGGTCCAGAGCACGCTTTTCAACCGGGCCGGATTGGGCTACCCAATTCGCAGAACCGTGAAAGGCCCCAAGATGTTGCGCGCTGCCACCCTGACCATCTGCCTAGCCCTCGGCCTGACCGGCTGCGCCCGGCTTGCCGACTCGCGGATCAACCCGCTGAACTGGTTCGGCCGCAGCGCCTCGGTGGCTGCCACGCCCGAGACCCGCGGGCCGCTGGTGCCTTCGGGCGGGGTCGTGGTGGTGGACAACCGCGCATTGATCGAGACGGTGACCGACCTGCGCATCGAGCGCAAACCCGGCGGCGCCATCGTGCGCGCCACCGGCATCGCCGCGACTCAGGGCTATTTCAACGCCCAGCTGGTGCTGACCGGGATCGAGGGCGGCGTCGCCCGCTACGACTTCCGCGTCGAGGCCCCGGCGGGATACGAGGCGGTGGGCAGCGTCGGCTCGCGCCGGATCACTGCGGCGGTGACGCTCGGCAGCAGCGAGCTGGCCGGCATCCGCAGCATCGAGGTGCGCGGCGCCACCAACGCGCAGCGCTCCAGCCGCTAGGCTCAGAGCCGGATCGTCACCACGTGGTTGCCCTTGGTGGCCAGCGCCACCTTGCCGTCGCATAGCAGCAGCGCATCGGCGCCAAAGACCTGATGCCGCCAGCCGGTCAGCGCGTGAATGTCGCGCTCGCCGGCGGCAATGGCGTCCAGATCGGCGGAGGTGGCGATCAGTTTCTGCGCCACGCCCTCCGCATCGGACTTGGCCTTAAGGAGCACCCGCAGCAGGTCGGCCAGCGCCGGGTTGACCTGCAACCTTTCGCGGCTGCGGTCCGGCTTGGGCAGGTCTTCGGCCTTTGCCTCCAGCCCCGACCTGACCGCGGCCATGATGCCCTCGGCGATGTCGCCGCGCCGCGCCTCGCGCAGCAGGAGCCGCGAGCGGCCAAGCTCGGCCTCGTTGGTGGGCTTGGTCGAAGCCAGTTCGACCAGCGCCTCATCCTTGAACACCCGGCTGCGCGGCACGTCATGGCTCTGGGCGTAGACCTCGCGGAACCGCGCCAGTTCGCGCACGATGGCCAGGAACCGCGCCGAGCCGCTGCGGGTCTTGATCCGCTGCCAGGCCTCGTCGGGATCGGTGCGATAGGTGGCGGGATCCTGCAGCACCGCCATCTCCTCGGCCACCCAGGGGCCGCGCCCGGTCTTTTTCAGCCGCGCCGAGAGGTATTCGTAGATGTCGCGCAGATGGGTCACGTCACCCACCGCATAGGTCATCTGCGCCTCGCTGAGCGGGCGGCGCGACCAGTCGGTAAAGCGCGAGGACTTGTCCATCTCGGCCTTGGCGATCTTGCGCACCAGGGTTTCGTAGCCCGCCTGCTCGCCAAAGCCGCAGACCATGGCCGCGACCTGGGTATCAAAGAGCGGCGCCGGGATGATGCCGGCATCGACGAAGAAGATCTCCAGATCCTGCCGCGCGGCGTGGAACACCTTGACCACATGCGGATTGGTGAACAGATCGTAGACCGGCGTCAGCGACATCCCCTCCGCCAGCGGGTCGACCAGCACCGCCTCGCCGCCTTCGGGGTCGGCATAGGCCAGTTGCAGCAGGCAGAGCTTGGAGTAGTAGGTGCGTTCGCGCAGGAACTCGGTATCGACCGTCACGTAAGGCATCCGGGAGGCGCGCGTGCAGAAGTCCGCCAGCGCTTCGGTCGTGGTAATCATATCCATAAAGACTGCTTTCGAATGGGGCGCGCGCACCAGTTGCGGTTGTGATAGGCGAAACCGCCCCCGATGAAAAGGTCCGGGAAATGGTCTGGCAAAATGGCCATAGTTGCCGCGCGACCGGCTACCTTTGGTTGCTGCCGGACGCCGCTTTACCTATAATTAGCGCAGCAAGCTTAGACCCTGGGGGGGAACAGGCAAGCAGACTCCGGTCGATGGCAACAGTCGAACTCTACATGCGCGGCGACCAGATCGGGACCTATTCCTCGGTCTCGACCAGCGGCAACAACAACGGGATGAAGGTCAAACTCGCCGGCGTGCAACCGCTTGGCGACGCGCAGACCTATTACCGGGTGGTTGTCACGCAGGTGAACAGCGGCGGCACCGAGTTTCAGAACGGCCAGCAGGTTGCGATCTATCCCTACCCCGACACGGTGCCGCCCTCGCCGCCGCTCTACAGCAACCTCAACCCGCAGCATGACCAGTTTCAGGGCCGCGCCTCCTCGAACGACCATCAGATCTTTACCCAGCCGGCCAAGCTGGTGATCGACGTCAACGGCGTCACCTCCGGCAACATGCAGTACGGGCCGGGCGTCAACCCGCCGCGCGGCGCCAAGATGGACTTCGACAAGTTCCAGAGCACGCCGCCCAACATCACCTGTTTTGCCAAGGGCACCCTGATCGAGACCGAGATCGGCCCGCTGCCGATCGAGACGCTGCGGGCCGGCGATCTGGTCGGCACGGCCGGACATGGCTTGCAACCGATCCGCTGGATCGGGCGGCGCGAGGTGCCCGCATCGGGCGAATTCGCGCCCGTCGTCTTCGAGCCGGGCGCCATCGGCAATTACCGCCGCCTGACCGTGTCGCCGCAGCACCGGATACTGGTCGATGACTGGCGCGCGGCGCTCTACTTCGCGGAAGCCAAGGTGCTGGTGGCGGCCAAGCATCTGGTCAACGGCACCACCATCCGGGTGCAGCCGATGCCCAAGATCGTCTACCTGCACATGATCTTCGACCGGCACGAGATCGTCTTTGCCGAAGGCGTCCCCACCGAAAGCCTGCATCTGGGCGACATGGCGCTCAATTCCTTCGACGCGGCGGCGCGCGCCGAAGTGCTGGCGCTGTTTCCCGAACTGGAAGAAACGGTGCGCAAGCCCGCCCATGCCTGCCTGAGCGGATGGGAAGGGCGGCTGATCGCCTAGCCCAGCAGCACCGGGCTCCGGTCGCCAAGGCAGAAGCGGCGCAGCACCTCGGGGTAGAGCCGGTGTTCCCAGGGCAAGAGCCGCCGGGCGAGGTCATCGGCGCTTTCGCCCCTGATGGTGGGGATGCGCACCTGCCCCAGTATCGGCCCGCCATCGAGCTCGGCCGTGACCTCGTGCACGGTGCAGCCATGTTCGGCATCACCGGCGGCGATCACCCGCTCATGGGTGTGCAGGCCGCGATACTTCGGCAGAAGCGAGGGATGGATGTTCAGCATCCGGCCGGCATAGCGGGCGGTGAATTCCGGCGACAGCACCCGCATGAAGCCCGCCAGGCAGATCACATCGGCCTGCGCCAGATCCAGCGCGCGGGCCAGTTCGGCCTCGAACCCGGCCCGGTCCCTGCCATGGCTGCGATGATCTATGGCGATGGTCGGCACATTGAGCCTGCGCGCCCGGGCCAGCCCCGCCGCCCCGGGCTCGTTGGAGATCACCAGCACCGGCCGCCCCGGATGGTCGCCGGTCATCGAGCGGACCAGCGCCTCCATGTTGGAGCCGCCGCCCGAGATCAGGATCGCGACCCGTCTGGTCACGCCAGCGCACCCGAGTAGCTGACCCCCTGCCCCGCAGCGACCCGGCCCAGCCGGTGCACCCGCTCGCCCATCGCCGTCAGGTCGGCGGCAATGGCCTCGGCGCGCGCCGCATCGACCACCAGCACCATGCCGATGCCGGAGTTGAAGGTCTTGAGCATCTCGGCGCTCGCCAGCCCGCCCTGCGCGGCCAGCCAGGCAAAGACCGGCGGCAGGCGCCAGCTGGTCAGGTCGATCTGCGCACCCAGCCCCTCGGGCAGCACGCGCGGCAGGTTCTCGGTCAGGCCGCCGCCGGTGATATGCGCCAGCCCGTGCACGCCGCCCGACCGGATCGCCGCCAGCGCCTGCCGGACATAGAGCCGCGTCGGCGTCAGCAGCGCGGCGCCCAGCGTGGCGTCGGCAAAGGGCGCCTTGGCGTCCCAGCCCAGCCCGGACAGCTCGACGATCTTGCGCACCAGCGAATAGCCGTTGGAATGCACCCCGTCCGAGGCCAGCCCCAAGAGCACATCGCCCGCGACCACGCCGGAGGGCAGGTCCTGGCCGCGCTCCATCGCGCCCACGGCAAAGCCCGCCAGATCGAAATCGCCCGCATGATACATGCCCGGCATCTCGGCGGTCTCGCCGCCCACCAGCGCGCAGCCCGAAGCCTCGCAACCGGCGGCGATGCCTTCGATGATGCGGGTCGCCTGATCGACATCGAGCTTGCCGGTGGCGAAATAATCCAGAAACAACAGGGGCTCGGCGCCCTGGCAGACCAGATCGTTGACGCACATCGCCACCAGGTCGATGCCGATGGTGTCGACATTGCCGGTGTCGATGGCGATGCGCAGCTTGGTGCCGACCCCGTCGGTCGCCGCCACCAGGATCGGGTCGGTGAAGCCTGCCGCCTTGAGATCGAAGAGCGCGCCGAAACCGCCCAGCCCCGACATGGAGCCCGGCCGCGCGGTGCGCCTTGCCGCGGGTTTGATCCGCTCGACCAGCGCGTTGCCGGCGTCGATATCCACGCCCGCGGTGGCATAGGTCAACCCGTTCTTGCCGTTCATCCTGGCCCCCTTCTCGTTCGCTGGCCCGCGATACCCCAAGCGGCAGCGGCGTTCCAGTGACAACTTGACCCTTTCGCCGGGTCTGCTAGGCAGTCGGCAGGCGGGCCTGTAGCTCAATGGTTAGAGCAGAGCGCTCA
>CAUJIU010000175.1 GCA_963205075.1 Pseudomonadota bacterium
GAGGGGGCCAGCCCGAGCCGGCCCCCGCCTGCGACTACTGGCCAAGCTTGTAGTCAAGGAACCACTTGACGTTGAGCGCGTCGATCGTGCCATCGGCCTTCATCTCGGCAATGGCGGCGTTGATCGGCGCCACCAGGTCCGAGCCCTTGGGGAAGATGAAGCCGAAATCCTCGGTGCCCAGCGGCTCGCCGACGATCTTCAGCCCGCCATCCGAGGCCGCGACATAGCCGTTGCCCGCCGTGCCGTCGGTCAATACCAGATCGACGTCACCATTCTTCAGCGCCTCGACCCCGGCCCCGAAGGTCTCGAACAGCTTGATGCGCGGATTGGCCTCGTCACCGTCAAGCACCTCGTAGACGCCGACATAGAACGGCGTCGTCCCCGGCTGCGCCGCCATCAGGAGATCGGCATCGGCGGCAAATGACGCCGCGTCCGTGAACCGCTCCTCGTCGCCGCGCACCAGCATGACCATCTGGCTGGTCATGTAGCTGTCCGAGAAATCCACCACCTCGGCCCGGTCCTCGCGGATGGTGATGCCGGTCATGCCCATGTCGAACTGGCCCTCCGAGACCGCCGGGATCATCGCGTCCCAGCTGATGTTCTGGTAGACCACGTTGAGGTTGAGCCGCGCCGCGATCTCGGCCATCGCGTCGTATTCCCAGCCGATCGCCGCGCCCGCATTGTCAAGGAATTGCAGCGGCGGATAGGCGTTCTCGGTCACCACGACGATTTCGCGCCCGCCCAGATCGGGCAGCGCGCCCTCGGCCGAGGCAATGCCGGCCAGCATGGCGGCACCCGCCGCCACAGTCGCAAGAAATTTCATGGTATTCTCCCAGGTTGGTTCATTGGCCAAGTATGCCGCGCCGCCGCGCCAAAGCAAGCGTCAGCCGCTGCAGACCGGGCAATCGTCGCGCCGCGCCAGCCGCATGACCCGCGTCTCGCCATAAAGCGCGTCATAGATGATCATCCGGCCCCGCAATCCCTCGCCGGCGCCGCTGATTTCCTTGATCGCCTCCAGCGCCATCATCGCCCCCATCACGCCGGGCAAGGGGCTGACGACCCCGGCCTCGGCGCAGGTGGGCACCAGCCCGGCGGCGGGCGCCTGCGGAAAGATGCACTGGTAGCAGGGCGCGCCACGGGCCGGGTCATAGAGGCTGATCTGCCCCTCCCACTGGGTTATCGCGGCAGAGATCAGCGGCGTTCCCGCCCGCGCCGCCTCGGCATTGGCCAGGTAGCGGGTGGCGAAGTTGTCGCAGCCATCAAGGATCAGATCATACTCGGCAAACAGCGCCGCCGCGTTTTCGGCCGTCAGGCGCTGCTTGCAGGGGCGCACCGTGATGAAAGGGTTGAGCGCCGTCATCGCCAGCGCGGCGGACTGCACCTTGTCCTGGCCGATCCGGTCGTCGGTGTGGATGATCTGGCGCTGCAGGTTCGATCCCTCGACCACGTCGTCGTCAATGACGCCGATGGTGCCCACTCCCGACGCCGCCAGATACATCAGCGCCGGCGAGCCAAGCCCGCCCGCCCCGATCACCAGCACTTTGGCGGATTTGAGCTTCTTCTGCCCCTGCCCGCCGATCTCGCGCAGCATCATGTGGCGCGCATAACGCCCCAGTTCGGTCTCCGAGAATGTCCCCGGCGTCGCGACCGGCGCCACCCGCGCCCGCCGCCGCGCTGCCGCCAGCAGGGCCCGGTAGCCCCAGACCAGCAGCCCCGCCGCCAGCACCAGAAGCCACAGCCGCACGTCGCCCCCCGTCGCCGCGCGTAGCGGATGGCCGCCAGGCAGCACCAGTTGCACCAGCACCACCGCCGCCAGCAGAACCCCGATCATCGTCCAGCGCGCCCGCGAAGGTGCCCCCATCGCCGCGCCGATGCCGTAGAGACCGGCGGCCAGGGCCAGAACCAGGATCATGGCCGCGCCCCGGTCGAGCCGAAGCCGCCCGCCCCGCGTTCCGTCACCGGCAACTCCCCGGCCAGATCAAACTCCGCCCGGACCACCGGCGCCACCACCATCTGCGCCACCCGGTCCCCGTGCGCGACCCTGAACGCCTCCGATCCGGTGTTGAGCAAGATCACGCCCACCGGCCCGCGATAGTCCGAATCGATCGTGCCGGGGCTGTTGACCAGCGCAATCCCGTGCCTGAGCGCCAGCCCCGAGCGCGGCCGGATCTGCACCTCGTAGCCGGAGGGTATCGCCATGCGCAGCCCCGTGGGGATCAGCGCCCGCGCGCCGGGCGCCAGCTCCACCCCGCCCCGGTCGGACGGGCCGAAATTGGCGCACAGGTCGGCGCCCGCCGCGCCGGACGTCTGGTAGGCGGGCAGCGGCAGGCTCCGGTCCGCATCCTCAACCCACTGGACGGCGATCCGAGGTCTCATTCCCTGCCCCTTCATTTTGGCAAAAATACCTCCGCCGGAGGCTCAAATCTCTTGCCCGAGCGCCGCCGCGATCCGGTCCGCCAGTTTCGCGGCCACCTCCGACTTGCGCATCCTCGGCCAGTCTTCGGCACCTTCGGCGGTGATGAGCGTGACGGCATTCTCTGCCCCTCCCATGATCCCGGTCGCCGGTGAGACGTCATTGGCGACGATCCAGTCGCAGCCCTTGCGGGCCCGCTTGGCGGTTGCGTTGGCCAGCACATTCTCGGTCTCGGCGGCAAAGCCGATCACCAGCGCAGGCCGCCCCGCCTTGCGCGCGGCAATGGTGGCGAGGATGTCCGGGTTCTCGGTGAATTCGAGGCGCGGCAGCGTGGCGCCATCCTTCTTGATCTTCTGGTCGGACCGGCTCTTGACCCGCCAGTCGGCCACAGCCGCCGCAAAGACCGCCGCATCCGCTGGCAGCGCCGCCTCGACCGCCGCCAGCATCTGCCGGGCGGTCTCCACCCTGACGATCCTTGCCCCCGCAGGTTCGGGCGCGCTGGCCGGTCCGGTCACGAAGGTCACCTCCGCCCCCAGCGCCACCAGCGCCGCGGCAATGGCCGAGCCCTGCGCGCCCGAAGACCGGTTCGCCAGATAGCGCACCGGGTCGATCGGCTCATGCGTCGGCCCCGAAGTGACGATGACATGCCGCCCCGCCAGCGGGCCGCCGGCCAGCGCGGCTTCCATGGCCGCGACGATCTCCAGCGGTTCGGCCATCCGCCCCGGCCCGAACTCGCCACAGGCCATGTCGCCCTCGTTGGGTCCGACAAAACCGATGCCGTCGCCCTTCAGGGTCGCGATGTTGCGCTGGGTCGCGGCATGGGTCCACATGCGCACGTTCATCGCCGGGGCGATCAGCACCGGGGTATCGGTGGCCAGCAACAAGGTGGAGGCCAGGTCATTGGCGATGCCGTTGGCCATCTTGGCCATCAGGTCGGCGGTGGCGGGTGCGACCACGATCAGGTCGGCCGAGCGGCTCAGCTCGATATGCCCCATCTCGGCCTCGTCGGTCAGGTCAAAGAGGTCCTGATAGGCCTTGCGCCCCGCCAGCGCCGAAACCGAAAGCGGCGTCACGAATTCAGCCCCCGCGCGCGTCAGGACCGGCGTCACGCGGGCGCCGCGCTCGCCGATCCGCCGGATCAGGTCGAGCGCCTTGTAGGCGGCGATGCCGCCCCCGATGATCAGCAATATGGATCGACCCGCAAGCATATGCGCCCCTTCGCGGCCCGCCGCCGCCCGCAGACACTAGGCCGAAGCGCACAGTGGTTCAACGGCTTGTCAGGGTCCGCCCGGCGCGGCTTCCAGTCAGCGGTGAAATTGGCTAGGTCAGACATCGAGGCGGCCAAGGGGGCGACCAAATGGAGGGCAGCATGATCTTGCCGGGGCTTTCGCTGGTTCTGGGTGGCGCGTCGAGCGGCAAGTCGCTCTTTGCCGAAGCGCTGATCGGACGCAGCCAGCTCAGCCGCGTCTATATCGCCACCGCCCAGCTTCACGATGACGAGATGCGCGCCAAGGCCGCGCGTCACCGCGCCCAGCGCGGTCCGGGCTGGCGAACGATCGAGGAGCCGCTCGATCTGGCGGGCGCCCTGGGCCGGATCACCCCCGACGAGGTGGTGCTGGTCGATTGCGCGACCCTGTGGCTGACCAACCACATGCTGGCCGGGGCCGATCCGCAAGCTGTCAGCGATGACCTGTTGCTGGCACTGGCGACGTGCAGCGCGCCGGTGGTGGTGGTCTCCAACGAGGTGGGATCGGGCATCGTGCCGGCGACCGAGCTGGGCCGGCGGTTCCAGACCGCCCAGGGCCAGCTGAACCGCCAGCTTGCCGGTGCCGCCGATCTGGCGGTGCTGGTGGTGGCCGGGCTGCCGCTGACGCTCAAGGGCGTGCTGCCGGCGTGACCCGGCTGTGGCTCATCCGGCACGGGCCGACCCATGCCCGCACGCTTGTCGGCTGGACCGACCTGCCCGCCGACCTTGGTGACGCGGCCGCGCTGGCGCGATTGTCGGCGGCCCTGCCGAATGCCCCCGTGGTCTCCTCCGATCTGATTCGTGCCCGCGACACCGCGCGGCGCATCGCCGGCAGCCGCGAGGTGCTGCCGGTCGAGCCCCGCCTGCGCGAGATCCATTTCGGCCATTGGGAAGGGCTGAGCCACGATCAGGCCGCCGCCGCCGATCCGGCCCTCACGCGCGCCTTCTGGTCCGGCGACGAGACCGCCTGCGCCCCCGGCGGCGAAAGCTGGCGCGACCTGCGCGCGCGGGTCGATGCCGCGATGGATGCGCTGCTGGAGCCGCGCCCGGCCGATCTGATCGTGGTGGCGCATTTCGGGGTCATCCTGAGCGTGATCCAGCGCGCCACCGGCGCCAGCGCCCCCGAGACCCTTGCCCAGACCATCGAACCGCTGTCGCTGACCACGATCCGTGCCGGGACAGACTGGCGGGTCGAGACGGTCAATCAGCATCCGTGATCGGGCCCGTCACCACAATTCGTTGGCGTGGGAGCGCAACCTTTCTAGGATTTCGCCATGACTTATGACCTCCATATCGGTGACCGGTCCTATTCGAGCTGGTCCTATCGCGGCTGGCTGATGCTGGAAAAGTTCGGCCTGCCCTATCGCACCACCATGGTCGGCCTCTATTCCGGCACCATGGCGCAGGATCTGGCACCGCTGGCACCGGCGCGCACGGTTCCCGTCCTGCGTACCCCCGAGGGCGACGTGCTGAGCGACAGCCTGTCGATGGCCGAGACCCTTGCAGAGCGGCACCCGACCGTCGGGCTATGGCCAACCGACCGCGCCGCCCGCGCGCTGGCGCGCAATCTGGTGGCCGAGATGCATGCGGGCTTTGCCGCCCTGCGCGGGGCCTGCGCCTTCAACATCCGCCATGTCTGGAAGAACTTCACGCCGACCGGGCCGGTGCTGAAGGATCTGGCGCGGCTGGAGCAGCTCTGGTCGCTGGCCCGCGACCGCCACGGTGCGGGCGGGCCATGGCTCTTCGGCGCCTATTCGCTGGCCGATGTCTATTATGCCCCGGTCGCCTGCCGGATCGTCACCTATGGCCTGCCGGTCAGCGAGGCCGCGCGGAGCTACGTGCAGACCCAGATCTCCGACCCTGCCTTTCTGGCCTGGCGGTCCGAGGCGATGCGCGAGGCCCATGACGGATCCCGCTACGCCATGGACCTGCCGAAGGCCGATTGGCCCGGCAGCTTCTGACCGGCTTCTCCCCGAAGCCTCGCGTTAACCAATCGTCAACCAAAATTGACCCATGCTGGCGGCGGGGCAGCAGGTGGGAAACGCATGGTCGCGCTGGCATATTCGGTGGCCTTCGAGGGGATCGAGGCCCGCACCGTCGAGGTGCAATGCGCGGTCACGCCCGGCATTCCGGGCTTTACCATCGTCGGCCTGCCCGACAAGTCGGTGACCGAGGCGCGCGAGCGGCTGCGCGCCGCGCTGACCGCCATGTCGATCGCGCTGCCCTCGCGGCGGATCACGGTCAATCTCTCGCCCGCCGACCTGCCCAAGGAAGGCTCGCATTTCGACCTGCCGATCGCGCTGGCGCTCCTGGCCGCGCTCGACATCGTGCCGCGCGACGCGGTCGCGGGCGTGGTGGCGATGGGCGAGCTGTCGCTTGACGGAACCCTGATCGCGGTCATGGGCGCGCTGCCCGCCGCCATGGCCGCCGCCGAAGACCAGCGCGGCTTTCTCTGCCCGAAGGACTGCGCCGCCGAGGCCGCCTGGGTGGGCTCGGTCCAGGTGATCGGGGCAAGGACGCTGGGCGAGGTGGTGCGCCACTATTCGGGCCAGTCGCCGCTTCCGGCCGCGGAACCGGGCGAGGTCCGCCGGCCCGCCAGCAGCCGCGACCTGCGCGACGTCAAGGGCCAGGAGCGCGCCAAGCGGGCGCTGGAAATCGCGGCCGCCGGTCGTCATCACGTGATGATGATCGGCCCGCCCGGCTCCGGCAAATCCATGCTGGCGGCGCGGCTGCCCTCGATCCTGCCGCCCCTGACACCGGCGGAGGCGCTGGAAACCTCGATGGTGCACTCGCTTTCAGGCTTGATCGAGGCCGGCGGCATCAGCCGCGAGCGCCCGTTTCGCGAGCCGCACCACACCGCCTCGATGGCGGCAATCGTGGGCGGCGGGCGCGGAGCCAAGCCGGGCGAGGTCAGCCTTGCCCATAATGGCGTGCTGTTTCTGGATGAATTGCCCGAGTTTCCGCGCACCGTGCTGGAAACGCTGCGCCAGCCGATCGAGACCGGCGAAATCATGGTTGCCCGCGCCAATGCCCATATCCGCTATCCCTGCCGCTTCATGCTGGTTGCCGCCGCCAATCCCTGCAAATGCGGGCATCTGGCCGATGCCGCCCGCGCCTGCTCGCGCGCGCCGCTATGTGGCGAGGACTATCTCGGCCGCATTTCCGGCCCGCTGATGGACCGCTTCGACCTGCGCATCGATGTCCCGGCGGTTGCCTATTCGGACCTCGACCTGCCGCAGACCGGCGACGATTCCGCCACTGTCGCCGCGCGGGTGGCCCGGGCGCGGGCGGTGCAGGCAGATCGTTACGCGGCCCATCCCGGCCTGCTGGTCAATGCCGATGCCGAGGGCGCGCTGCTGGAACAGGTGGCCACCCCCGACGCGGAGGGCCGGGCGCTCTTGCTGCGCGTGGCCGAGCGGTTTGGCCTGACTGCGCGCGGCTACCACCGCGTTCTGCGCGTGGCCCGGACCATCGCGGATCTGGCGGGGTCCGAGGCGGTCCGCCAGCCGCATGTCGCCGAGGCCGTGGCCTACAGGCTGGCGCTGGCGCGCGAGGTCTAGCGCGGCAGACGGGCAGCGATGAACGCCGCCAGCCGGGCGATGGTTGCATTGGCCTCGGGCAGGAAGGGTGCGAGATAGGGCCAGACATGGGGAAGCCCGTTCCCGATTTCCGCTGTCACCTCAACACCTTGGCGCGACAGCGCCAGAGACATGCGCCGGCCGTCCTCGGCCAGGATCTCGCTGTCGCTCCAGGCCAGCCAGACCGGTCCGGCACCGGAAAAATCCGCAAGAAGCGGCGAGGCGCCGGGATCGGACGGATCGGCGCCTTGCAGCACCATCGCGGCGATCTCGGCCATGCGCTCGGGGGGCAGCATCGCCTCGGTCCGGGCGTTGGCGGTCAGGCTGGCGCCGCCGAGCGTGAGGTCGGTCCAGGGCGACAGGGCGAAGGTCATCAGCGGGCGCGGCAGGTCCAGCGCGCAGATCCGCGCCAACAGCGCCAGCACAAGCCCGCCGCCGGCACTGTCGCCGCCCAGAACGATCCGGGCCGGGGCGCCCGGCGCCTCTGCAAGGGCACGATAGGCGGTCAGCGCATCGTCAAGGGCGGCGGGAAAGGGGTGTTCGGGCGCCAGCCGATAATCGGGCAGGCAGGCGACCATTCCCGTGGCCGCAGCGATCCGCGACGCCAGTCCGGCATGGGTGCGCGGCGAGCCGAAAATGTAGGCGCCACCGTGAAAGTAGAGCAGGATCGGGCGGTTCTGGTCGGCGGCATCCACCGGACCCGCGGGGATCAGCACCAGCGAACCTACGGTCCGCTCGCCGTGTCGCAACACGCGCTCGCGCTGTTTGGTGCCGCGCGGCGGGCGGAACAGCAGCCGCGCCTGCCACTCGAATCGCCGTCGCGCCAGATCGGGACGGGTCAGGCGCGCCAGCTTGCGCCGCTCGACCAGGCGCAGCCAGATCAGCAGCAGGCGCAGCGACGCGCTCACGCCGCGCCGCGCCGCCTCTCGATGGCCAGCCAGATCTTTTCGGCGACGTTGATGCCGTCGAAGCGCTCAAGTTCCTGGATGCCGGTCGGAGAGGTCACGTTGATCTCGGTCAGCCAGTCGCCGATCACGTCGATGCCGACGAAAACCTGGCCCTTCTCGCGCAGCAGCGGACCGATCGCCGCGCAGATCTGTCGGTCGCGCGCCGTCAGGGCGATGCGCTCGGGCCGGCCGCCCACATGCATGTTGGACCGCGTCTCTCCCTTGGCCGGAACCCGGTTGATGGCGCCGACCGGCTCGCCATCCACGAGGATGATGCGTTTGTCGCCGGCGCTGACGGCGGGCAGGAATTTCTGCACGATCAGCGGCTCGCGGCTGATGCCGGCGAACATTTCCCAAAGCGAGGCGAGGTTGCCGTCGCCCGAGGTCAGCTTGAACACCCCGGCCCCGCCATTGCCGTAGAGCGGCTTGAGGATGATATCGCCGTGACGGGCGCGGAAGGCGCGCAAGGTATCGAGATCGCGGGCAATCGCGGTAGGCGGCGTCAGATCGGGGAAATCCAGCACCAAGAGCTTCTCGGGGTAGTTGCGCACCCAGAACGGATCGTTGACCACCAGCGTCTTCGGATGGATGCGGTCCAGGAGATGGGTGGTGGTGATGTAGCCCATGTCGAACGGCGGGTCCTGGCGCAGCCAGACCACGTCGAAGCCCGCCAGATCGACCTCTGCCTCCGGCCCGAGCTTGAAATGATCGCCCACTTGCCGCCTGACCCAGAGCGGCCATCCGCGCGCCGTCACCCGGCCCTCCTGAAAGGCCAGTCGGTCGGGCGTGTAATAGAACAGCTCGTGCCCGCGCGCCTGCGCCTCCTCGGCGATGCGAAAGGTGCTGTCGGCATCGATGTTGATGGCCCCGATCGGGTCCATCTGGATGGCGACGCGAAGCGGTCTGGGTGCAGGCATGGGTCATTCTCCGACGCGGGAAGCTGTCGGACACTACATGGATCATGCCGCGCAAGGGTGCAATGCTGCGGCAATGGCCGCGTCGGCCTAGTTTTCGCCGAAGGCGTTCTCGATGATGTCGATGCGGCCGACGCCATCGACCAGCGCCAGATCGAATCGCACATCGGTCAACTGGCCGCGCGGTTCGGTGGCGATGTATTCTGCCGCTGCGGCGCAAAGCCGGTCCATCTGGCGCCGTCCCAGCCGGGTGGCGGCAACCGCGTGGCTGCGGCTGCGCTTGACCTCGATGAACACCAGCCCGGCGCCGTCGCGCGCGATCAGATCGACCTCGCCACCACGGCCGCGCCAGCGCTGCCGGACCACCGGCATCCCGCGGGCGCCGTAGTGGCGCGCCACCGTCGCCTCTGCCGCCTCGCCGGCGTGATGGCTGACCGCGCCGCTCATTGCGGGCGATCCAGCTGCAGCGCCTGCTGATAGACCTGTCGGCGCGGCAGCCCGAAGGCGCCCGCCACCGCATCTGCCGCATCCTTGACCCGCATGGTCTTCATCGCCTCCCGCAATGCATTGCCGACCTCATCGGCGTTGGTCTCCGTCGCGCCGGCCCGCCCGACCAGCACCACGATCTCGCCCTTGACCGACCGCTCTGCAAACTCGGCGGCGAGGCTGGCCAGTGTGCCACGCCGCACCTCCTCGAATCGTTTGGTCAGTTCCCGGCAGACCGCCCCTTCGCGACCCTCTCCCAGAATATCCCGCAACGAAGCTAACATTTCACCAACGCGTTTGGGCGATTCGTAGAACACCATGGTAAACGGCAGGTCGCGCAGCGCCGCGATCTGGGTCTCGCGCTGGGTCTTGCCCGCCGGCAGGAAGCCGATGAAGGCAAAGCGTTCGGCCGGCAGCCCGGCCACCGTCAGCGCCGCCAGCACCGCCGAGGCGCCCGGCGCGGCGATGACCTTGTGGCCGGCCTCCTGGGCCAACCGCCCCAGGTCGAAGCCCGGATCGGCGATGATCGGGGTGCCGGCCTCCGAAACATAGGCCACCGACTTGCCGGCCGCGATTGCCGCCATGATGCGGTCGCGCTCGGCCCGGCCCGAATGGTCGTGATAGGAGATGACCTGCCGCCCGTTCAGGGGCACGCCGTGAATCTCCATGAGTTTCCGCGCCGTGCGGGTATCCTCGGCGGCAATCAGGTCGGCGCTGGCCAGAATATCCAGCCCGCGCAGGGTGATGTCGCGCGCGGCGCCGATCGGGGTCGAGACGAAGTAGAGACCGGCGGCAAGTGGCTTGGTTTCGAAATTCATGCCTAGACCCTTGTTGCCGCCGCCGTATTATGTTCCCAAGGCCCTCGTCCCCCCCGTCGGTCCGGGGCTGAGGCAGTGCTATCGCAGGGAGTCTGACCATGTTTGCCGGTTTCAACTGCATCCGCAAGGCGGCGGCGCGTCTGGTGTTGCTGTTCGGGGCCCTCTGGCTCGCGGCCTGCGACCCCTCGGCGCTGGGTGGCGGGTCTGGACCCAGCGTCTCGGGGCAGCATGTCCAGGTGGCGCTGCTGGTGCCGGCGGGCTCGGAAGACGCCACCGATGCCTTCCTCGCCCAGAACCTAGAGAACGCGGCACGGATGGCCATGGCCGATCTCAACGGCGTCACCGTGGACCTGCGCGTCTACCAGACCGGGGCCAATCCGGCGCAGGCGGCCACTGTCGCCACGCGGGCCGTCAACGAGGGCGCGCAGATCATCCTTGGCCCGCTTTATGCCGAGGCGGCCAATGCCGCCGGGGTCGCGGTCGCATCGCGCGGCGTCAACGTGCTGGCCTTCTCGAACAATCCCGGCATTGCCGGCGGCAACGTCTTCATCCTCGGGCAGACCTTCAAGACCACCGCCGACCGGCTGGTGCGCTACTCGATGGGACAGGGGACCGAGCGGTTCATGATCCTGCATGGCGACGATCTTCAGGGCACGGTGGGGCGCGATGCGATCCAGTCGGCGGTGCTGGCGGCCGGCGGGCAGATTGCCGGGGTGCAAAGCTACCCGCTGTCGCAGCAGGGCATATTCGACAGCTCCCGCCAGATCGGCGCCATCACGCGGGCATCGGGTGCCGATGCGGTGTTCCTGACCGCCAGCGTCAACTCGGACCTGCCGATCATCGCCACCACCCTGCCCGAACAGGGCATCGACCCCTCGGTCACCCGCTATATCGGCCTGACCCGCTGGGATGCCGCGCCGCAGGCCATGGCGCTGCCGGGACTGCGCGGCGGGCTGTTCGCCCTGCCCGACCAGTCGGTCACCGCCCAGTTCGAGGCGCGCTACCGCGCCACCTATGGCCAGTCGCCGCATCCGCTGGCCGGGCTGGCCTATGATGGCATCGCCGCGATCGGCGCGCTGGTCTCGCAGGGGCGGCCCGATGCGCTGGGCCGCGCCGCGCTTACCCAGGGGTCGGGCTTCCAGGGCACCTCGGGCATCTTCCGCTTCAACTCCGATGGCACCAATACGCGGGGTCTCGCGGTGGCAACCATCGAAAACAATCAGGTAGTCATCCTTGACCCAGCCCCACGCGCCTTCGGCGGCGCCGGCTTCTGAGCCGGACCGAAACCCGGGCGACAGCGTGGCGCCGGACAACCTGATCTGTCCGGCGCCGCTCATTTTTGACCGCGCCGGCGTCGACGACCGGCTGGCGGCGGCGCTGACCGACGTTTCCGATCCGATGGAGATACGCAAGGCCACCGTGCAGCTGCTGGCCGAGGCCCGCGCCTCGGGCATGGCCGCCATCGGGGCGGCCTTCGCCGCCAACCCCTTCGCGGCGCGCCCGGCGACGCGGGCCTATTGCTGGCTGACCGACCAGATCGTCCAGACCGTCTATGCGGTCAGCCGGACGCGGCTGCATCCGCTCAAGGTCGCCTCCGATGCCGAGCGCATGGCGCTGATCGCCGTCGGCGGTTACGGGCGCGGCGAGATGGCGCCCTTCTCGGATGTCGATCTGTTGTTCCTGACGCCCTACAAGATCACCCCCTGGGCCGAGAGCGTGATCGAGTCGATGCTCTACATGCTGTGGGATCTCAAGCTGAAGGTCGGCCATGCCAGCCGCACCATCCGCGACTGCATCCGGCTGGCGGGCGAGGATTTCACCATCCGCACCGCGCTGGTCGAATGCCGCTTTCTCGATGGCGACGCCCAGTTGGCCAAGTCGCTGCGCGCGCGGCTCTGGTCGGAGCTGTTCCGCTCGACCGCCGCCGAGTTCATCGCCGCCAAGCTCGATGAACGGGCCGAGCGCCACCGCAAGCAGGGCGGGCAGCGCTACGTGGTCGAGCCCAACGTCAAGGAGGGCAAGGGCGGCCTGCGCGACCTGCAATCGCTGTTCTGGATCGGCAAATATGTCTACGGCGTGCAGGACGCGGCCGAACTGGTGGGGGCCAAGGTCTTCACGGCCGAGGAATACGCCACCTTCGTCAAGGCCGAGGATTTTCTCTGGGCGGTGCGCTGCCACCTGCACCTGATCACCGCGCGGGCGATGGACCAGCTGACCTTCGACCTGCAGGTCGAGGTCGCCCAGCGCATGGGCTATACCGATCATGGCGGGCGGCGCGATGTCGAGCATTTCATGCAGGACTATTTCCGCCATGCCAACCATGTGGGCGAGCTGACGCGCATCTTCCTGACCGCGCAGGAGGCCACGCTGCTCAAGCCCGAGCCGATGCTGACCCGGCTGCTGACCCGGCGCAAGAAGGCGCGCGCGCCCTACGCGATCAAGCAGAACCGCATCACGGTCGCCGATACCAAGGCCTTTTTCGCCGACAAGCTGAACATGCTGCGCATCTTCGAGGAAGGGCTGCGCACCGGCACGCTGTTGCACCCCGATGCCATGCGCCTGCTGGCGGCCAACCTGCACCTGATCGACGCCGACATGCGCGAGGACCGCGAGGCCAACCGCATCTTCCTTGACCTGCTCCTCAAGCACGGCAACCCCGAACGGGCGCTGCGGCGCATGAACGAACTGGGCGTGCTCGCCGCCTTCATCCCGGAAATGGCCCCGATCGTGGCGATGATGCAGTTCAACATGTACCATCACTACACGGTGGACGAGCACACCATCCAGTGCATCTCGAACCTGAGCCAGATCGAGCGCGAGGAACTGATCGAGGAACTGCCCGTCGCCTCGGGCATCCTCAAGCGCGGCATCAACCGCAAGGTCATCTACGTGGCGCTGTTGCTGCACGATATCGGCAAGGGCCGGGACGAGGATCACTCGGTTCTGGGCGCCCGGATCGCGCGCAAGGTGGCGCCCCGCCTCGGCCTGACCAAGAAGGAATGCGAGACCGTCGAATGGCTGGTGCGCTATCACCTGCTGATGTCGGACACCGCGCAGAAGCGCGATATCGCCGAACCGCGCACGGTGCGCGACTTTGCCAAGCTGGTGAAATCGGTCGAGCGGCTGGAACTGCTGACCGTGCTGACGGTCTGCGACATTCGCGGCGTCGGGCCGGGCACCTGGAACAACTGGAAGGCCATGCTGCTGCGTGACCTCTACAAATCGACCCGCACGGCGCTTGAAAAGGGGCTCGAGGACCTCAACCGCTCCAGCCGCGAGGATGAGGCCAAGCGAGCGCTGCGCGAGGCGCTTTCGGGGTGGGACGCCAAGGAGGTGCGCGCCGAAACCGCGCGCCATTACGGCCCCTACTGGCAGGGATTGCCGACGGCGGTGCACGAGGTCTTTGCCGCGATGCTGCGCGATCTGGGCGCCGACGACATCCGCATCGACATCAAGCCCGACCCCGACCGCGACGCCACCCGCGCCTGCTTTGTCATGGCCGACCATCCGGGCCTGTTCTCGCGCATGACCGGCGCGCTGGCGCTGGTGGGCGCCAACGTGGTCGATGCGCGCACCTATACCTCCAAGGACGGCTTCGCGACCGCGATCTTCTGGATCCAGGACATGGACGGCCATCCGTTCGAGGAATCCCGCCTGCCCCGCCTGCGCCAGATGATCGTGCGCACGCTCAACGGCGAGGTGGTGGCTCGCGAGGCGCTCAAGGACCGCGACAAGATCAAGAAGCGCGAGCGCGCCTTCCGGGTGGCCACGTCGGTCACCTTCGACAATGTCGGCTCCGAGATCTACACCATCATCGAGGTGGATACCCGCGACCGGCCCGGCCTGCTCTATGACCTCACCCGAACGCTGGCCAACAACAACGTCTACATTGCCTCGGCCGTGATCGCGACCTATGGCGAGCAGGTGGTCGACACCTTCTATGTAAAGGACCTTTTCGGGTTGAAATTCCATTCCGAGAGCCGCTGCAAGTCGCTCGAACGCAAGCTGCGCGAAGCCATCGAGCAGGGCGCGGAAAGAGCCCGGTCATGAGCGCGAACCGGCTGGTCAGCGGCTTTGTGACCGTGGGCGTCTGGACGCTGCTGTCACGGCTTCTGGGCTTCGTGCGCGACATCATGATCGCGGCCTTTCTGGGCTCGGGGCCGGTGGCCGAAGCGTTCCTGATCGCCTTCTCGCTGCCCAACATGTTCCGCCGCTTTTTCGCCGAGGGCGCGTTCAACATGGCCTTCGTGCCGATGTTCTCCAAGCGTTACCAGACCGGCGACGATCCGGAGGGCTTTGCCCAGAACGCGTTTTCGGCGATGTGGCTGATCCTGACCGGGTTCACCGCGCTCGGCATGGTGCTGATGCCGGCGCTGGTCTATGTCATGGCCTCGGGGTTTGCCGATGATGACCGGTTCGGGCTGGCGGTGTTCTTCGGGCGCATCACGTTTCCCTATATCCTGTTCATCTCGCTGACCGCCCTGTTGTCGGGTGTGTTGAACGCCACCGGCCGTTTCATGGCCGCGGCCGCGGCTCCGGTGCTGCTGAACGTGGTCTTCATCGTTCCGTTGGCGCTGATCTCGTTGACCTCGCATCCCTTTGCCTGGACCGAGTTGCAGATCGGCAGCGTGCTGGCATGGGCGGCGCCGGTCGCCGGGGTGGCGCAGATGGCCCTGGTCTGGGTCGCCGCCGGGCGGGCGGGATATCGGTTGCAGCCGGGCTGGCCGAAACTGACGCCGGAACTGCGCCGGCTGGTCATCATCGCCGCGCCGGCAGCGCTGGCGGGCGGGGTTGTGCAGATCAACCTGCTGATCGGGCGGCAGGTGGCGAGCTTTTTCGAGGGCGCGGTGGCGTGGCTCAACTATGCCGACCGGCTCTATCAGCTGCCGCTTGGCGTGGTCGCGGTGGCGGTCGGCGTGGTGTTGCTGCCCGAACTGTCGCGGCGTCTTGGCGCCGGCGACGAGATCGGCGGCCAGGACGCCTTCAACCGGGCCTCCGAACTGAGCCTGTCGCTGACCATTCCCGCCGCCGTGGCGCTGATGGTGATCCCCTATCCGCTGGTATCGGTGCTCTATCAGCGGGGTGCCTTCGGGGCCGATGACGTGACCGCGACCGCGCTGGCCGTGGCGGTCTATGGCCTCGGCCTGCCGGCTTTCGTGCTGCAAAAGGCCCTGCAACCGCTCTATTTCGCGCGCGAGGATACCAAGCGGCCCTTCTACTACGCGCTGGCATCGCTGGCGGTGAATGCCGGCATCGCCATCGGTCTGGCGCCACTGATCGGCTTCATCGCCGCCGCGGTCGGAACCACGCTGGCGGCATGGGTGATGGTGCTGCAACTCTGGCTCGGTTCGCGCGGCATGGGGCTGGCGGCATCGCTGGATGCGCGCTTTCGCCGCCGCATCTGGCGCATCATCGCCGCCTCGGCGCTGATGGGCGCGGTGCTGCAAGCCGCGACCTACCTGCTGGCCCCGTTCTTCGCGGCGGGCAGCGTGCGCTATCTGGCGCTGATGCTGCTGGTCATCGCCGGGATGGTCTCTTACGGCATCATCGGCCACGCCATGGGCGCGTTCCGGCTGTCGGAATACCGGCGCGCCCTGACCCGCCGCCGCTAGCGCTGGCGGATCCGCGCCAGCATCGCCTGGATCCCGCCCGGCGCCACCAGCGGAGCGACCGCCAGACCGCCGACAAAGCCGGCAACCTCGGCCGTCCAGCTGCGCCCGCCGCCGAAGATGATGCCGAAGGCCAGCTGAAACGTCAGCAGGAAGGCGATCAGCCGGAAGGCCCGCCACTGGTTTTCGCCGTGCTGGCCGAAGTCGTACCACATCTTGTAGGTATAGCCGCCGATCATGCCGTAGACCGGCGTATAGGCCCCGAGCAGCGGCACGTTCTCGGGGATGATCGCGCCGTAGACGAAGGCCCCGGTGATGGCGGAGGCGATGTAGATGACGATGACCGCGCGGCCGCCATAGGCATCGCCCACATACTTGCCCAGCGCCAGCAGCAGCACCCCGGCATAGAGCGCCTGCCGGAACGAGCCCTGCACGAAGGTATAGGTGACAAACCGCATCAGGATGTCCCAGGACAGGTCGCCGCGCTGGAACACCAGGTCCCAGACCGCCGGTGAATAGGCATAGTCCTCGGCCACGGTGATGCGCCAGCCGATGCCCGCCGCGCCGCCGATCAGCCCGTAGCCGGCCATGGTCAGCACGGCTTCGATGCCCATGATGGCCAGCACCAGCAGGATCACCA
>CAUJIU010000176.1 GCA_963205075.1 Pseudomonadota bacterium
GGGGATGATCGCCTCCCGCTCGCCCACCCTGGCGGCCGCCTCGACCCGGCCCCGGAACATCGAGCCGATGATGCTTTCGTGCACGAATTCGTCACCCACCGTCAGCTTGCCCTTGGCCGCCCATTGCGCCATGCGCGCCGAGGTGCCGGTGCCGCAGGGCGAGCGGTCGATCGCCTTGTCGCCGTAAAACACCGCGTTGCGCGCGGTGGCGCCGGGCTGGGTCGGCTTGCCGGTCCACAGGATGTGGCTCAGGCCGCCGATCTCGGGCTTTTCGGGGTGGCGGAACTCGTATTTGTCATTCAGCGCCCGGCGCAAGAGCGGGCTCCAGCGCAGCAGGTCAGAGGCCGAGACATCGGCCAGATCGGCAAAGCATTTCTGCGGATCGACGATGGCGTAGAAGTTGCCGCCATAGGCCACATCGACAACCACCTCGCCCAGACCTTCGACCTGCGCGGTCAGCCCCTCGGAATGCAGGAAGGAGGCGACGTTGGTCAGCCGCACCTCCTCGACATGGGCGCCCTCCTGCCGATACTCGGCCACCACCAGCCCGGCGGGGGTATCGAGGTTCAGCTTGCCCGGCACCTTGGGCGTCACAAGCCCGTGCTCGATCATCGAGGTGACCGTGCCGATGGTGCCGTGCCCGCACATCGGCAGGCAGCCCGAAGTCTCGATGAACAGGATCGCCACGTCGCAATCGGGGCGGGTCGGCGGATAGAGGATCGAGCCTGACATGATGTCATGCCCGCGCGGCTCGAACATCAGCCCCAGCCGGATCCAGTCATAGTCGCGCAGGAAATGCGCCCGCTTTTCCAGCATGGTCGCGCCCACCAGCGGCGGGGCTCCGCCTGCCACCAGCCGCACCGGGTTGCCGCAGGTATGTCCGTCGATGCAGAAGAAGGTTTTCGCCGCCATTGTCAGAACCTTTCAGGCCGATAGGGGCGCAGGTCAATCGCCGGCTCGCGCCCCAGAGCCAGATCCGCCACCAGCCGCGCGGTGGCCGCGCTTTGGGTCAGGCCAAGATGGCCATGCCCGAATGCATAAAGCACGTTCGGGTTGCCTGGCGAGCGGCCGATCACCGGCAATGTATCAGGCAAGGACGGGCGAAAGCCCATCCATTGCGTGCCGCCGCCGGTCTTGATCCCCGGCAGCACCTTTTCGGACTTGCGCAGCATCGCCTCGGACCGGCGATAGTTCGGCGGGCGGTCCAGGCCGGCCAGCTCGACCGCACCGCCGACGCGGATGCCGGTTGCCAGCGGCGTGATGACGTAGCCATCGGCAGGCAGCACCAGTTGCCGGCGCAGGTCGAAGGCACCGGGCGGCAGGGTGGTGTTGTAGCCGCGCTCGGTCTCCAGCGGGATGCGGTCGCCCAGAAGCGCGGTCAGGCGGTGCGACCATGCCCCGCCCGCGACGATCACCTGCCCGGCCTCAAGGCTGCGCCCGTCATCCAGTGTCAGCGCAACCGAGCGTGGCCCGGGCGCGATACCCGCGACATTGCCGATCTCGAACCGGGCCCCTCCGGCCAGCGCGGCATCGGCCAGCGCCCTTGCGTAGTCATGGGGATCGGAGACCGTCCACCAGTCGGTGACATACATGCCGTGCGTATAGCTGGCCCCCAGCCCCGGTTGCAGTTCGGCCAGCCTTTCGCCATGCACGGCCTCGAAGGACACGCCGTGGCGCTGGCGCTCCTTCCAGAGGGGATGGGCGGCCTTGAGAGCCGCGGCACCCTCGTAGAGGTAGAGCGCGCCATCGCGCCGCACCATGTGGCCGATGCCGGCGTCGCCCAGCAAGGCCTCGGTCTCGCTGCGGGCCAGCGCCATCAGCGCCACCTGGGCGCGGGTGCTGGCCGCATGGGGGCCGGGCAGGCTGGCATAGGCAAAGCGCAGCATCCACGGCACCATCTGCGGCGCGTAGCCGATGGGCATCGACAACGGCCCCAGCGGATCGAACAGCCATTTCGGCGCCTTCATCAGCGTGCCGCCCGAGGCCAGCGGTTCGACATCGGCGAAGGCCAGCGCGCCGGCATTGCCGCGGCTGGTTTCCTCGGCGATGCCCTTGCGATCGACCAGCAGCACCGAGCGGCCGGCCTGCGTCAGCCGGAACGCGATCGAGACCCCGATGATCCCCGCGCCGATGATACAGTGGTCATAGGTCGCCAAGCTGCTGTCTCCCGCTGGGTGTCAGGCCGCGATTTCCGGCAGTTTCGGCCGGGATTCAAGCGCCTTGCGGATGATCGCCTCGACCTGGGCGCGGCGCGCGCCTTCCAGCGGCAGGCGTGGCGAGCGGACCCGGTCATTGGTCCCGATCGCCAGCACTTCGGCCAGCTTGATGTTCTGCACCAGGTAGGTCGACACATCGAGATCCAGTAGCGGGCGGAACCAGCGATAGATTGCCAGTGCCTCCTGCTGGCGCCCGGCCTGCATCAGGCGGTAGATGGCGACCGTCTCTTTCGGGAAGGCCACGACCAGCCCGGCGATCCAGCCGACCGCGCCGACAGCCAGCGCCTCGAAGGCCAGGTTGTCGACACCGGTGAACACGTCATAGCGGTTGCCCAGACGGTTGAAGATCTCGGTGGTGCGGCGAATGTCGTCCGAGCTTTCCTTGATAGCGACAAAGCGCGGCTCGTCGGCCAGTTTCTCCATGATCTGCGGGGTCACATCGACCCGGTAGGCCACCCGGTTGGAATAGATCATCACCGGCAGGTCGGTGGCCTGCGCGATGGCACGCAGGTTGGCCTCGGTCTCGACCTCGTTGGTGTGGTAGACCGGGCTGGGCACCACCATCAGGCCCGACGCGCCGGCCTTGGCGGCCTTGCGGGCCATGTCGCAGGCGGCCCATGTCGAGGCCTCGAACACCGTCATCAGCACCGGGCGCTTGCCGGCGGCGGCCTGCGCGGTCTTGAGCACCTCGATCCGCTCGTCCTGGCTCAGCATCGGGCCCTCGCCCAGCGATCCGGCGACCACCAGACCGTCACAGCCGGCCTCGATCTGCAAATCAAAGCAGCGGGCCATTTCGGCATGATCGAGCGCACCGGTTTCGGTGAACTTGGTGGTGACGGCAGGCATGACACCTTTCCACATGGTCTTTCTCCTCGGAAATGTTGTTCACCCCCTCATAAGCAGATTGGATCCAATCTGCAATATACAAATTTTGGTTGACCGGGCGCCGTCTTTGGCGGAAATCTGGGGCGATAGCCTGTGCCCAGCCGAAAGCCCGCCATGACCCTCAATCTCAAGGCCACCAATCTCGGAGCCACCGCCTCCGCCTCGGACCTGATCTTCGAGGCGCTGCGCGAGGCCATTGTCGAGGGCGAGCTGAAGGACGGCGACCTGCTGCGCCAGGACCAGATCGCCACCATGTTCAACGTCAGCCGCATCCCGGTGCGCGAGGCCCTGGCCCGGCTCGAGGAACAGGGTCTGGCGACCAACCAGCGCTACAAGGGGGCGGTGGTCTCGTCCCTGTCGCTGGACGAGATCGACGAGATGTTCGAGTTCCGCGCGCTGCTGGAGGCCGAAGTCATCCGCCGCTCGGTCCTGAACATCTCGGCCGAAACCCTTGCCGAGGCCAGCCGCTTTGCCGAAGCCTTTGCCCAGGAGACTGACAGCAACCAGTGGGCAAGGCTGAACCGGCTGTTTCACTACACGCTCTACCGCGACAGCAACCGCCCCTACCATCTGCAGGTGATCTCAAGCGCGCTGGACAAGATCGCCCGCTACCTGCGGGCCCAGCTGGTGCTGACCTCCGGCATCGAGCGGGCCCGGCGTGAACATGCCGGCATCCTCGATGCCGCAATGGCGCGCGACAGCGACCGCGCCGCCGAACTGACGCGCCAGCACATCCTGGGCGCCGGCCGGTCGCTGATCGGGTTCCTGCAGGTCGAGCGGGCGGCAAAATGAATGCGGCCCCGGCATCGGGACCGGGGCCGCTGTTCATCGCTGCGATCAGGCGTCAGTGAACGACCGCGTCCTGCGGCTTGGGCCGGTTTGAGCCACTGACCCGGTCTCCGACAATCAGCCCGTCCGCGCCGGCACTGATGCTGACCGTCGCGCCGTCCAGCACGTCTCCGGCAAGGATCATCTCGGCCAGCTGGTCCTGCAGGCTGCGCTGCAACACCCGCTTGAGCGGTCGGGCGCCAAAGACCGGATCATAGCCCTCGTCGGCCAGCCACTTGCGCGCACCCTCGTCAAGGTCGAGCGTGATGTTGCGCCCGGCCAGCCGCTTTTGCAGCCGTGCCAGCTGGATCTCGACGATGCCGGTCATGTCCTTGCGACTCAGCCGGTCGAAGATCACGGTCTCGTCCAGACGGTTGAGGAATTCGGGGCGGAAATGCGCCCTGACCGCGTCCATCACGTCGCGCTTGGCGTCGCTTGCATCGGCGCCGTCCGGCAACTGACTCAACGCCTGCGCCCCGAGGTTCGAGGTCAGCACGATCAGCGTCTGCTTGAAGTCCACCTTGCGGCCCTGGCCATCGGTCAGCACCCCGTCATCAAGCACCTGCAACAGCACGTTGAACACATCGGGATGCGCCTTCTCGACCTCGTCGAACAGCACCACCTGATAGGGGCGGCGGCGGACGGCCTCGGTCAGCACTCCGCCCTCGTCGTAGCCGACATAGCCCGGAGGCGCGCCGATCAGCCGGGCAACTGCGTGCTTTTCCATGAACTCAGACAGGTCGACCCGCACCATGGCGTTGTCGTCGTCGAACAGGAATTCGGCCACCGCCTTGGTCAGCTCGGTCTTGCCCACGCCGGTCGGCCCCAGAAACAGGAAACTGCCCAGCGGGCGCCCCTCGTCATTCAGGCCGGCACGCGCGCGGCGCACCGCATTGGCGACCGCCCGCACGGCGGTATTCTGGCCGATGACCCGCTTGTGCAGGCCGTCTTCCATCCGCAACAGCTTGTCGCGCTCGCCTTCCAGCATCCGGCTGGTGGGGATGCCGGTCCAGCGCTCGACCACTTCGGCGATCTGCTCGGGGCGCACGGTTTCCTCGACCATCAGCGCCACGTCCTGCGTCTCGGCCTCGGACAGTCGCCGCTCCAGGTCGGGGATCACGCCGTAGGACAATTCGCCCGCCTTGGCCAGGTTGCCCGCCCGCTTGGCGATCTCCAGATCGGCGCGGGCCCGGTCGAGCTGTTCCTTCAGGTCGCGCCCGCTTTCCAGCTTGTCACGCTCGGCCTGCCATTTGGCGGTCATCTCGGCGGCGCGGCCCTGCAACTCGGCCAGCTCCTTGTCCAGCTTGGCCAGCCGGTCGCGCGAGGCGGCGTCTTCTTCCTTCTTGAGCGCCTCGACCTCGATCTGCATCTGCAGGATCTGCCGGTCGAGCGCGTCAAGCTCCTCGGGCTTGCTGTCCACTTCCATGCGCAGCCGGCTGGCGGCCTCGTCCATCAGGTCGATGGCCTTGTCGGGCAGGAACCGGTCGGTGATGTAGCGGTGCGATAGCGTCGCCGCCGTCACCAGCGCCGAGTCGGAAATGCGCACCCCGTGGTGCAGCTCGTACTTTTCCTTGATGCCGCGCAGGATCGAGATGGTGTCCTCGACAGTCGGCTCCTCGACCATCAGCGGCTGGAACCGGCGCGCCAGGGCTGCGTCCTTTTCCACATATTTGCGGTATTCATCCAGCGTGGTGGCGCCGATGCAGTGCAATTCGCCGCGCGCCAGCGCCGGCTTGATGAGGTTGGCCGCATCCATGGCGCCATCGGCCTTGCCGGCGCCCACCAGCGTGTGCATCTCGTCGATGAACAGGATGATCTCGCCGGCGGCGGCCTCGATCTCCTTGAGCACCGCCTTGAGGCGCTCCTCGAACTCGCCGCGATACTTGGCGCCCGCGATCAGCGCGCCCATGTCGAGCGCCATCAGCTTCTTGTTGCGCAGGGATTCGGGCACGTCGCCGCTGAAGATCCGCAGCGCGAGGCCCTCGGCGATGGCGGTCTTGCCGACGCCGGGTTCACCGATCAGCACCGGGTTGTTCTTGGTCCGCCGCGACAGGATCTGCATCGAGCGGCGGATCTCCTCATCGCGCCCGATGATCGGGTCGATCTTGCCCTGGGCCGCCGCCTCGGTCAGGTCGCGCGCGTATTTCTTCAGCGCGTCATAGCCGTCTTCGGCGCTGGCACTGTCGGCGGTGCGGCCGCGGCGCAGCTCGATGATGATGGCGTTCAGCGCGTCGGCCTTCACGCCGGCGTCGGCGAAGGCCTTGCCGACCGGGGTCGTCGCG
>CAUJIU010000177.1 GCA_963205075.1 Pseudomonadota bacterium
AGAACTGGCAGCGGGTGCGGCCATGGATCGTCACCATGCGCACCCCCGCCGCCTCGGCCCTCCGGCAGAGATCGGCGGCGTTGAGGCAGTCATGGTCCCAGCCGAGCCGGGTCTTGAGCGTCACCGGCACCGAGACCGCGCCCACCACCGCCTCGATCAGGCGAAGCGCGTGGTCGGGCTCGCGCATCAGCGCCGAGCCGGAATAGCCGTTGGTCACCTTCTTGGCCGGGCACCCCATGTTGATGTCGATGATCTGCGCGCCGCTGGCCTCGACCATGCGGGCGGCCTCGGCCATCCAGTAGGGGTCGCGTCCGGCCAGCTGCACCGCCGTGCTGCCCTCGCCAAGGCCCAGCTCCGCCCGCTCGCGCATGCCGGGCTTTGCCTGCACCATCTCCTGGCTCGCCACCATCTCGGACACCACCCAGCCGGCGCCAAAGCTGGCCACCAGCTGGCGAAACGGCAGGTCGGTGATCCCGGCCAACGGCGCCAGCGCCACCGGGGGCGTCAACAGCTTGCCGCCGAGATCGATTGAACGGGTCAGCTCTGCCATGGAGCGATAGCGGCCTGATTGTTGTGCAACGGCCTTCCGTCTAGCCCAGCAGGGGCCGCGCCTCAATGGATTTCAGCCGTTGACTGGTGCGCAAATCATCATTTGCCCAAAGTTTCATCACATGGGGCGGACAAGTCCCCATTTGCGATGCGCAAGGCCAGCGCGTAGGAAGGGCAGAACCAAGCCGGAGCACGCGCGCCATGACCACCGCCGCCATCATCGTCGCCGCCGGGCGCGGCACCCGGCTGGGGGGCGAGGTGCCCAAGCAATGGCAGGACCTGGCCGGGCAACGGGTGATCGACCGCACCGTGGCGCGCCTTGCCGGGCATCGGGGCATCGACCGGCTGGTGATCGTGCTGCATGCCGATGACATGGCGCGCGGGGCGGAGTTCGGGGCGGAGTTCGGGGCGCGGGGGCATCTGGTGGTGCAAGGCGGCGCCACGCGGTCGGAGTCGGTGCTGGCCGGACTGGAGGCGCTGGCGGCGGACCCGCCCGCGCGGGTGCTGATCCACGACGCCGCGCGCCCCCTGGTCAGCGAGCGGACCATATCGGAGGTCATCGCCGCATTGGACGGCGCCGACGGCGCGGCGCCGGGCCTGGCGGTCAGCGACGCGCTCTGGCGCGGCGAGGCCGGATGGGTGACGGGCGTGGCCAGCCGCGCGGGCCTCTTTCGCGCCCAGACGCCGCAGGGCTTCCGTTTTGCGGGCATTCTGGCCGCGCATCGGACGCGCCGGGGCGATCTGGCCGATGATGTCGAGGTGGCGCTGGCGGCGGGGCTGAGGGTTGCCATCGTCGCGGGAAGCCACGACAACTTCAAACTGACCGAGCCGCAGGACATGGCGCGCGCGGCCGAGATATTGGGGCGAGGCATGGATATCCGCACCGGCAACGGCTTTGACGTGCACCGCTTTGGCGCGGGCGACCATGTCTGGCTCTGCGGCATCCGCATTGAGCATCCGCGCGGCTTGCAGGGGCATTCGGATGCCGATGTCGGCATGCATGCGGTGACCGATGCCATCTACGGCGCGCTGGGGCGCGGCGATATCGGCCAGCATTTCCCGCCGACCGACCCGCAATGGAAGGGTGCCGCCAGCCACATCTTCCTGGCCCATGCCTGCGATCTGGCGCGCATCATGGGCTATTCGATCAGCAATGCCGATTGCACGCTGATCTGTGAATACCCGAAGATCGGCCCGCATGCCCTTGCAATGAAAGCGGAAATGGCACGCATCATGGGCATTGACCCCGACCGGGTGAGCGTCAAGGCGACCACGTCGGAAAAGCTCGGGTTCACCGGGCGCGGCGAGGGCATCGCCGCTTTGGCCACGGCAACACTGGTGAAGACATGAGCAGACTGATCGCGACCGTGCTGATGGTGGGCTACCTGCGGCCGGCGCCGGGCACCTGGGGCTCGCTGGCGGCGCTGCCGCTGGCCTGGGGGCTGGTCTGGCTGGCCGGGCCGCACGGGCTGGCCATCGGTGCGCTGAGCGTATTTGCGCTGGGGCTCTGGGCCACGGCCGAGATGACGCGCGGGGGCGCCGACCATGACCCCTCCGAGATCGTGATCGACGAGGTGGCCGGGCAATGGATCGCGCTGCTGCCCGTCGCCTACGGGGCGGCGCATGCCGGCATTGACCCGGTGCGGCTCTGGCCCGGCTGGCTGGCGGCCCTGCTGCTGTTCCGGCTGTTCGACATCTGGAAGCCCGGCCCCGTCGGCTGGGCCGACCGGCGCGGCGACGCGCTGGGCGTGATGCTGGACGACGTGATTGCCGGGCTGCTTGCGGCCATCGGTGTGGGCGCGCTGGCCTGGCTGGCGCATTCGGTCCTGGGCGCATGAACCTCGCGCGGCAAGTCATTGAAACGGCGACGGAAACCGGCGTTACGGTGGCCCTTGCCGAAAGCTGCACCGGCGGCATGGTCAGCGCCGCGCTGACCGATATCGCCGGCAGTTCGGCGGTGCTGGACCGGGGCTTTGTCACCTATTCCAACGCCGCCAAGCAGGAGATGCTGGGCGTCACCGCCGCGACACTGGCGGCGATTGGCGCCGTATCGGAGCCGGTGGCGCGCGAGATGGCCCTGGGGGCGCTGACGCGCTCCGGCGCCAGAATCGCGGTTTCGATCACCGGCATCGCCGGCCCCGGCGGATCCGGGCACAAGCCCGAGGGCCGGGTCTGTTTTGCCACCGCCACGGCCCAGGGCGTCAGCGCCGAAACCGTCGAGTTCGGCCCGATCGGGCGCGGCAAGGTGCGCCGGGCGGCAACCGATCATGCGCTGGAATTGCTGCTCTCAGCCCTGGGGCATGGTCCGGCGCGGCCCTAGGCGGGGGCTGCCCGCCCGCCGGGCGTGGCGCTTGCGCCCTGGGATCGCAATCCCTATCGCCCTCACCCGTAAAGTGCGCGCGCGCGCGCCTCGAAGGCAGAGACGATCCGCAGCATCGCCTCGTTGAAAAACAGCCCCGCCGCGCCCTGCAACAGCCGGTTGCGAAACTCGAAATCGACGCGGAAGGCCACCTCGCAGCCGCCGTCCATGGGGCGAAAATCCCAGCGGCTTTCCAGATGCCTGAACGGCCCGTCGATATAGCTGGTATCGATGCGGGTCTCGGGCCAGAGCAACACCCGGCTGCCAAAGCTTTCGCGGAACACCTTGAACGAGACCACCAGGTCGGCCAGCATCTCCTGATGGTCGCCCCTGTCGGTGACCGAGCGCACGCGGGCGGCGGCGGTCCAGGGCAGGAATTCGGGGTAGCGCGCCACATCGGCGACCAGCGCATAGATCTGCGCGGCAGCATAGGGAAGAAACCGGGTCTCGGAATGGCTGGTCATCTTGTGCGCCTGAGGGTGACAGTGGGCCTTCTTGGCGCTAATCCAAGGGGGAAATCAACCCGCCAGGCGCCCGGAGACCAGCATGCCGCACCGACCTTACGTGATCGACGAGATGATCTCGGCCAAGTCCATCGCCGCGCGGGTCGAGGGGCTGGCGCGCGATATACATGAGGATTTCAAGGGCACCGACAAGCTGGTGGTGGTGGGCCTGCTGCGCGGGTCCTTCGTGTTCATCGCCGATCTGGTGCGCGAACTGGACCTGCCGGTCGAGGTCGATTTCCTCGAGGCGTCCTCCTACGGGGATTCGACCGAATCCAGCCGCGAAGTGCGCATCCTCAAGGACCTGCGCGGCCAGATCGAGGGGCGCGACGTGCTGGTGGTCGAGGATATCGTCGATACCGGCCATACGCTGGCGCATGTGACCGATTACCTGTCCACCCGCCACCCGCGCAAGCTGCGCACCATCGCGCTTCTGGACAAGCCGGCGCGGCGCGAGGTGGATTTCAAGGCCACCTGGACCGGCTTCGAGATCCCCGACGAATTCGTGGTGGGCTACGGCATCGATTTCGCCCAGCGCAACCGCAACCTGCCCTTCATCGGCAAGGTGCGGTTCACCGGCTGAGACCGGACGGCAACAGCGCAGGATAATCGCCCCGGGGAAGGTATCCGCCGCAGACCCGCTATTGTAGGTTGTGGGCGTAACTCATTTGCAGAGGCCAAACATGGTACGCATTTCAGCACTGACCTCGGTTCTTGCCCTTGCCGCGGCAAGTTCGGCGATGGCCGAGACCGATTACGGCAATTTCACCCTGGATGGCCGGATCGGGCTGGCCTACTTCTACGAGAATTCCAGTTCGAATCCGCATTCGCTGGGTTTTGCCGATGGCAATGTCGCGTTCGATTTCGGCGGCATCGGCAGTGGCGGCGGGTTCGGCCTTGATCTGGGTTTCTCGATGATGCGCGAGTTCGACGGGGGCGACCATTATGACGGCTTCATGCCGTCGCTCACCTACGAATTCGGCAACAACAAGATCTGGCTCGGCCAGCCCGACTCGGCCTTCCGGTCGCTGCGCAGGCAGCTGGCGGTGCAATACATGCCGATTGTCGAACTGGAGGCCTATACCGGCTCCGTTGGACTGAGCGACCTGCTGGAGCTGGAGGGCGTCGATTATTACGGCATTCGCTATGACGGTACCTTCGGCAATGCCAAGGTCCAGTTGGCCGGTTACGACGTGCCGGACGAGGACATCCAAGTCTATTCGGCCCTTGGCATCTACACCATGAACAACCTGACCTTCTACGGGGCCGCTGAAGTGCTGGTGGATGGGCCGGACAACCGGTGCTCGACCTGGTTTGGCGCCGAGGGGAATTTCGGGGCCTTTACCGGCGGTGTCGGTCTGGTCAACGCCGACCTGTTCATCCCGATCGGCAACATCGCCCGCGTTTACGGCGCCTATGACGTCAACGAAGATCTGCGGGTGAACGCCGAGATCAGCGCCTATCTGGACATGGGTTCGGACTATCTGATGCGCGTCGGCGCCACCTATGACTTCATGGGCAACGGCTATGTCAGCGGCGGTGTGCTGACGATGAGCACGTCGTCGGACCAGATCTACAACCTCGAAGTCGGCATGAGATTCTGAGACCGGGTGTCATGACCCAGGCGGCCCGTTCCGGCGCAACCGGGGCGGGCCGTTTTCGTTTGATCGGAACCAGGGGATTGCGCCGATGAACCTGTGGTGGCTGTTGCGCGCCAAGCGCTGGGCGCAGAACCCGCCCTCGGCCGGGCGGGTGCGTCTGGTGCTGGCGGTGCTGGCGGTCTGCGTGGTGCTGGTGGTCATCGAGCGCACGGTCGGCTGGCCCGACTGGCTGACGGTCGAACCGATGCGGCGGTCAACCGTCCTGCGCTGAACGCCCCGACAGGCGCGGCGCCTCGGCCAGCAGCGCCTCGGCCAGCCGCCGCCGCATGCCGCGCAGGCGCGGCACATCGGCAAGGTCGGCATGGCTGGCGACCCAGAGCGGCACATCGGGAATGGGTGGCGTGGTGTCGATGCGGACCAGGCGCGGGTCGCCATCCCCCAGGCATACCGGCAGGATCGCGACCCCCGCCCCGCTGGCCGACAATTCGCGCAGCACCTGAAAGCTGTCCGCCCCGCCCTGCACCGCCTCCTTCGGCACCGCGCCCGCCAGCCATTCGGCCGCGCGCGAACGCGCCAGCGGCCCGGACAGGCCGAGCCAGGGGCCGGAGCATCCCGGCCGGGCAAAGGCGGCGAAGGCCAGCACCCCGGCCTGCTCGCCCGTCAGATCGTCCGGCAGCTTCATCGAGGGCCGCACGGTGATATCGGCATGCAGCCGGCCAAGGTCGAGATGGCTGTTGGTGCTGGTCAATTCGATCCGCAGCCCCTCGGCCTGGCTTTGCAGCCGCGCCAGTATCGCCGGCAGGATCGCCTGGCACAGCGTATCGGTCGAGGTGATGCGGATCACGCCGGTCAGCTTGGCCTCGTCGCCCTGCATCAGCCGCGCCACCGCATTGACCGCCACGGCGACCTCGCGCAGCGTCTCGATGACGCGGATCCGCTGCGGGCCGATGGCGTAGCCGGTGGCGGTGCGCTCGAACAGTTCGCCGCCATGCCGGGCCTCGAAGGCGGCGATCCGGCGCAACACGGTGGCGTGATTGACCCCGAGCGCGCGCGCGGCGGCGCTGACCGATCCGGCCTCGGCCACCGCCAGCGCATAGCGCAGGTCATCCCAGTTGTCCTTGTGCATGAATGAACAGCCTATCCGCAGTTTTTCTGAATGGCTTTTACATTAGTCACATCTAGGCTCGAAATCATTGTTGAGTGATCCAAGAAGGAGTTCGCGCCCATGACCAGCATTTCCAGGATAGTGGCGGCGGGCCTGACGGTTGCCGTGGTGACCGGCGCGGCCTTTGCCGCCTCGCATCTCGATCCGATCGTCGCGGCCGGCATTACCGCGCGGCAGTCGCATATGAAGCTCTACCAGCACAACATAGCGGTGCTGGGCGCGATGGCGCAGGGCAATATCGACTATGACGCCGATGCGGCGGCGGCGGCGGCCGGCAACCTTGCGGCATTGTCGACCCTCAACCAGTCGACCTACTGGCCGCTGGGCTCGGATTCGGCCTCGGTCGAGGGAACACGGGCCCTGCCGGCGATCTGGGAGAACGGCGACGATGTCATGGCCAAGGCCGCGGCTCTGGCCGAGGCCGCCGCCGCGCTCAATGCGGTGGCCGGCAGCGGGCTGGCCGAGATGCAGGCGGCGCTCGGCCCGGTGGGCCAGGCCTGCGGCGCCTGTCACCAGACCTATCGCAAGCGCGACGACGGCTGAGGCATTGCCTTCGCCGGGCGCCGCTGTCCAGGATCGGCCAATGCTGAAACGGCTGCGCCAGCTGAACCGCCTGATCCTTGCCGGCCTCGTGCTGGCGGCGCTGGGGCTGTGGCTGACGCGGCCGCAGCCGCTGGCGCCCGACGCGCTCGACGGTCTGGCCGGCGATCCGCTGGCCGGTGCGGCGGTGTTCGCGGCTGCCGGATGCGCCTCGTGCCACATGGCGCCGGGGGTGGTGCGCGGCGATGACCCGGTGCTGGCGGGCGGGCGGCGCTTTGCCTCGCCCTTCGGCACCTTCATCGCCCCCAACATCTCGTCCGACCCCGAGGCCGGGATCGGCGGCTGGAGCGATATCGACCTGGCCAGCGCGATCATGCGCGGGGTCTCGCCCACGGGAGAACACCTCTACCCCGCCTTCCCCTACAATGCCTATCTGCTGGCCGAGATGCAGGACGTGGCGAACCTGATAGCCTATCTGCGCAGCCTGCCCGCCGATGCCACGCCAAGCCAGCCGCATGAGGTCGGGTTTCCGTTCAACATCAGGCTGGCGCTGGGGGGCTGGAAGCTGCTGTTCGGCACAAGGGGCTGGACGCTTGACGGCGCCCTCGGCCCGCAGGAGCGGCGCGGGCGCTATCTGGTCGAGGCCCTGGGCCATTGCGCCGAGTGCCACACGCCGCGCAACCGGCTGGGCGGGCTCGAGCGCGGGCTCTGGCTGGCCGGCGCGCCCAATCCGGCCGGCGAAGGCCGCATCCCCAACATCACGCCCGGCGGTCTGGACTGGAGCGAGGCGCAGATCGTCGCCTATCTGCAAACCGGGTTCACCCCGGATTTCGACAGCGCCGGCGGCGAGATGGTCGACGTGATCGCCAACATGCGCCGCCTGCCGGAACAGGATCTGGCCGCGATTGCCGCCTATCTCAAGCTGGTGCCGCCGGTGGTGACGGCGGCGGCCGAACCATCTGCGGGCAACTAGCTGCGGCCCAGCCTGGCCAGCCGCGCGGCGCGCAGGCGCGCGAAATCATCGCCCGCGTGATAGGACGACCGGGTGAGCGGCGTGGCCGAGACCATCAGGAAGCCCTTGCCATAGGCGGCCTTCTCGTAGCCCGCGAATTCCTCGGGGGTGACGAAGCGGTCAACCCGGTGGTGCTTGGGGGTCGGTTGCAGATACTGGCCGATGGTCAGGAAGTCGATCGAGGCGGCGCGCATGTCATCCATCACCTGCCCGACCGACTGGGCGTCCTCGCCCAGGCCCACCATGATGCCTGATTTGGTGAACATCGCCGGATCCAGCTCCTTGACCCGTTGCAACAGCCGCAGGCTGTGGAAGTAGCGCGCGCCGGGGCGCACGGTGGGGTATAGGCCGGGGACGGTTTCGAGGTTGTGGTTGAACACGTCGGGCCGCGCCTCGACCACCATTTCCAGCGCGCTCGGCGCGCATTTGAGGAAATCAGGCGTCAGGATCTCGATGGTGGTGTCGGGGCTGCGGTGGCGCACGGCGCGGATGGTCTGCACGAAATGCTCGGCCCCGCCGTCTTCGAGATCGTCGCGGTCCACGGAAGTGATGACCACATGCTTGAGCCCCAGCGTCTGCACCGCATGGGCGACCCGGCCCGGCTCGAACTGGTCGAGCGCATTGGGGCGGCCGGTGGCGATGTTGCAGAACGAACAGCCGCGGGTGCAGATCTCGCCCATGATCATCATGGTGGCGTGGCCTGCGCTCCAGCATTCGCCGACATTGGGGCAGCCCGCCTCCTCGCAGACGGTGACCAGCTTGTTGGTGCGCAGCGTGTCGCGGGTCTGCCTGTAGCCTTCCGATGTCGGCGCCTTGACCCGGATCCAGTCCGGCTTGCGCGGCTGGGCATTGTCCGGCCGGTGAGCCTTTTCGGGGTGGCGCTGGTCGGGGATCTTGAGGTCACGCATGGGCAGGGTTCCTGTTGGTCCCGCGCATCATAGTTGGAAGGCACCGGGATGCCAGAGGCGGAATCGTTTTGCATGGCGGCCATGCCGGAACCGCTTGGGGCGTGCGCAGGCCTCGTGTAGCCTGAGCGGGCGAACAGACTCAACGGGGACAAATCCATGAAAAAGCAGATCGCCGAAGTTATCGGCACCTTCACACTCGTGTTCTTCGGGGCCGCGACCATCCTGTTCATGAAGGATCAGGTCGGGCTGCTGGGCGTTTCGCTGGCCTTCGGGCTGGCGGTGGTGGCCATGGTCTACGGGCTGGGCGCGATATCGGGGGCGCATCTCAACCCGGCCGTCAGCCTCGGGGCCATGCTGGCCGGGCGGATGAGCACCGCCGAGATGCTGGGCTACTGGGTGGCGCAGGTCATCGGCGGCCTGCTGGCCGCGGTGGTGCTGATGGCGATGGGGGCCGAGGTCGGCAATGCCGCGACCATGATCGGGGCGCCCGGAGTGACGGCGGCGCTGATCTACGAGGTGGTGGCGACCTTCATCTTCGTGACCGTCATCCTGGGCGCGACCCAGAAGGGCCACGCGACGCCGGTTGCCGGGCTGGCCATCGGCCTGACGCTGGTGATGATCCACCTGGCGGGCATCGCCATCTCGGGGTCGTCGGTCAACCCGGCGCGGTCGATTGCCACCAACCTGTTCGACGCCACGGCGCTGGGGCAGATCTGGCTCTACCTGGTCGGGCCGCTGGCCGGTGGCGCGCTGGCGGGCATCGTGCACAAGTCGGGCCAGACTGCCGCCTGACCAGGGTCGGGGGTGCCCGTGACCGGGCATCCCCCCTCTCAGCCGATCTTGGGGCCGTAGCGGCCCTGCGTCTCGAGATAGTGGCGCTGCAACCGTTGCAGGGCGATGCGCAGCACGATCTTGCCCGACCGCGCCGACCAGCCCATGCGCCGCTCGGTCTGTTCCAGCCCTTCGAGATAGCAGCAGCACCGGAGCGCCACATCGCCCAGCCCCGGCCCCAGATCGGCCAGCGCGGCGGCGACCCGTTCGCGCGCCGCGGCGGCGCCGCCGGACCCGAAGCCCGGGCGCGGCCCGGTGGGGCGCGGCCCCGGCCCGGTGAGGTAGCTGTCCCAGTCGGTGGCGACGCGGGGGCCGACCTGCGACAGCTCGAAATCCTCGCGCAGCCTTTCGCCGGCGATGACCAGATCGCGGCTGAGAAAGGGCTCGCCCTCCTTGTCGCGCCGCCGGGCCAGGCCGGCCAGCGGGCTTTCGGGGATCACCGGGCGCAATTCGCGCAAGTCGTCTTCGTCCAGCCCGCCATGGGCAAAGGGCGTCTGCATCTCGGCAAAGCCCATGGCGCGGTTCTCGGCCGAGGCCATCAGCTGCTTGAGCGCCACCCGGCCGGCGGCGGTGATCTGGTAGCGCCCGATGCGGGCGCCGGGCTCGGGGCAGGTGATCCATTCCTTGAGCGCCATGGCCTCGGCGATGACCCGGTCCACCACGGCCATGCGCTCGGACTGGCCACGGCCGTCATCGCGCACCACCACGGCCTTTTCCATGTCGCGCGCCACGGCCAGCACCGCGCCGCGGTCGCACAGGCCGCGCAGCACCTTGATGGCATCGGCGGCGATGCGCGCCTCGGTCAGCGCGTCGGATGCAACCGGGGGGCTGGCCCGGTCGGTCTTGAGCGGTTTGGGCATGGTCACGATCTCTCCCGTTCCTGGCTGCCCGTCCGGCTGGCGCTTGCCGCGCGACAGCTGGCGGAGCGCCGCATCGATAAGCGGGTCGTCGCGGCGCGTCTCGATGCGCCGCACCTGCCGCAGAATGGTCGAGGCATGCACGTCAAGCTGACGCGCCAGCGCCCGGATCGGCAGCCCTTCCTCGGTATGCACCAGATAGGTTCGCGCCGGTGCAGGCACCCAGTCCGGATAGGCGCGCAGCAGATGCGCGGCCTGGCTCTCGGTCCTGGCGTCGCGGTCGGGACTGTGACCCAAGGTTCACCTCTTTACATTTTGCAACAAAGACAACCTAAAGTTGTATTCTTACCTGAATCTTAACAAAGCACCCTACAGAACCATACTGTTCTCAAAAGATAAACAGTCATGGGCCGGTCCGTACGTTGCCCGTAACATCACGCAACACCACCTGAGGTTGAGTCATTCTGACCCCCGGACAGATCAATCAGTCACCTCAGAGGGGATGCCATGCTCGATGTACTCAGCCAGATTGCCCAACTTCAGCGCCCGAAGCTTCTGGTGCAGGCCGCGCGGTTCGGGGTCGATGACTACAGCCGCGACCGCCACCTGACGCGGATCCTGCGCGCGGCCACCCTGCCCCGCTCGGGCGAGGCGGTCATGCGGTTGCTGGAGATCGAGGCCGGCCACGAATCGCGCCGCGTCGCGCATGCGGCGGATTACGCCATCGCCGCGCATCTGCAGGTGCTGGTGGCGCTGATGGGCGAGGCGCGGCTGCTGCGCGCCGCCTGGGCGCGCGAGCCGGATGCGGCCTCCTAGATGAAGGCGTCGGGCATGCTGGCCTTTTTCTCGGCAACATAGGCGTTGAGCGCCTCCTCGGTCGCCGGGTCCAGCGCCGGCTTCTGGTAGGTGTCGAGCAGGCGCTTGACCCGCAGCGAGGCCAGTGCCTGCGTGTCGCGCGCGCCCTCCTCGTCCCAGGTCTCGAAGGGCTTGTAGTCCAGAAGGTCGGTGCGCCAGAAGGCGGACTTGAAGTTGGCCTGCGTGTGCTCGCAGCCCAGATAGTGCCCGCCGGGCCCGACCTCGTGGATGGCGCCCATGGCCTGGCCGTTCTCGCTCATGTCGATGCCCTGCGCCAGATGGTGCAGGGTGCCGAGCTGGTCGGCATCCATGACGAATTTCTCGTAGGACGACACCAGCCCGCCCTCCAGCCAGCCGCAGGCATGCAGCATGAAATTGACGCCCGACAAGAGGCCCATGTTGAGGCTGTTGGCCGATTCGTAGGCCGCCTGCGCATCGGGCAGCTTGGAGCCGCAGAAGGCGCCCGCCGAGCGGTAGGGCAGCCCCATGCGCCGCACCAGCTGGCCCATGCCATAGGTGATATGCGCCGCCTCGGGGGTGCCGAAGGTGGGGGCGCCGGAATTCATGTCGATCGAGGTGACGAAGGCGCCGGCGATGACCGGGGCGCCCTTGCGGATCAGCTGGCTGTAGGCGATGCCGGCCAGCACTTCGGCCATCACCTGCGTCAGCGTGCCGGCGACCGAGACCGGGGCCATGGCCCCGCCGACGATGAAGGGCGAGATGATCGCCGCCTGATTGTTGCGGGCATAGACCTCGAGCGCGCCCATCATGATGCCGTCGAAGGTCAGCGGCGAGTTGATGTTGATGAGCGAGGTCATCACCGTGTTCTCTTGCACGAACTCCTTGCCGAACAGCACGCCGGCCATGTCGACCGAATCCTGCGCGCGGCTGGGCTCGGTCACCGAGCCCATGAAGGGCTTGTCCGACAGGGTCATATGGGCCAGCAGCATGTCCAGATGCCGCTTGTTGACGGGTATGTCGGTGGGCTCGCAGACGGTGCCGCCCGAATGGTGCAGCCATTTGGACATGTAGCCCAGCTTCACGAAGTTCTGGAAATCGGCGATGGTGGCATAGCGCCGCCCGCCCGCCGCGTCGCGGACGAAGGGCGGGCCATAGACCGGGGCCAGCACCAGGTTGCGCCCGCCGATCACCACGTTGCGGTTGGGGTTGCGGGCATGCTGGGTGAAGGAGGACGGGGCGGTCTTGCACAATTCGCGCGCCAGCCCGCGCGGCAGGCGCACCCGCTCGCCCTGAACATCGGCCCCGGCGGCGCGCCAGAGGTCCAGCGCATGGGGGTTCTCGACGAAGTTGACGCCGATCTCGTGCAGCACGGTCTCGGCATTGGCCTCGATGATTTCCAGCGCCTCGTCGTTGAGGATCTCGAAATTGGGGATGTTGCGCTCGATGTAGCGCGCGGTCTCGACGCTGATCGCGGTGCGCTCGGCCCGCCGGGCCGCACCGCCGCCGCCGCGCGCGCGCCGCCCTGCCCCGGCTTCGCCCGCGCCCGCTTCGCCAATATCGTCCATGACCGCCACTCCGTCTGATGTCTCGTGCTAGATAACCCCCGGCGCGGGCCCGGCGTTGCAGGAATAGCGGCGGTTGCGTTGCGAAAACGACATGCGGGCCCGGTCAATCCGGCCGAACGCATGGCCGGGGCGGCTCTGGGCTCTTGCACCGGCCCCGGCGCCGCCCTATGCCGCGAGGCATGACCCAGCATCAGCGCCTTCTCATCATCGATTTCGGCTCTCAGGTGACCCAGCTGATCGCGCGCCGCCTGCGCGAGCTGAACATCTATTGCGAAATCCATCCCTATCAGCGGGTGACGCCGGCCTTTCTGGCCGAATTCGCCCCCAGGGCGGTGATCCTGTCCGGCGGGCCCGACAGCGTCACGCGCGAAGGCTCGCCGCGCCCGCCCGAGGGGTTGTTCGACCTCGGGCTGCCGGTGCTGGGCATCTGCTATGGCCAGCAGGTGATGATGGAATGCCTTGGCGGCAAGGTCGAAAGCGGCCATGGCACCGCCGAGTTCGGGCGCGCCTTCGTCAGCCCGAAAAACGGCGAACTGCCCTTGCTGGAGGGCTGGTTTGCCAATGGCCGCGAGCAGGTCTGGATGAGCCACGGCGACCATGTCTCGAAGATCGCGCCGGGCTTCGAGGTCTACGGCACCTC
>CAUJIU010000178.1 GCA_963205075.1 Pseudomonadota bacterium
ATTTGGCAACGGAAGAGAGGGGTCAGCCGTTCAGCTTGCGCAGCCGCGCGATCAGGCTGGACGTGTCCCAGCGGTTGCCGCCCATGGCCTGAACCTCCTTGTAGAACTGGTCGACCAGCGCAGTTACCGGCAGGCTCACGCCAAGGTCATCGGCCGTGGCGAGGCAGATCCCGAGATCCTTGCGCATCCAGTCGACGGCGAAGCCGAAGTCGTATGTGCCCTTCGCCATGGTCTTGTGGCGGTTCGCCATCTGCCAGCTTCCGGCGGCGCCCTGACTGATCACCTCGACCAGGTCCGCAATGTCGAGCCCAGCCCTTTCGGCAAAGCTCAGCCCTTCGGAGAGGCCCTGGACGAGGCCGGCAATGCAGATCTGGTTGACCATCTTGGCCATCTGCCCCGCGCCGCTGTCGCCAAGGCGGCGGCAGATGCGGGCATAGGCGGCGATGACGGGTTCGGCGCGGGCATAGCTCTCGGGGCTGCCGCCGCACATGACCGACAACACACCGTTTTCGGCCCCCGCCTGCCCGCCCGAGACCGGCGCATCGACGAATCCGAGGTCCGCAGCGCCCGCCACTTCGGCAAGTTCGCGTGTCACGGCCGCCGAAACCGTGGTGTGATCCACGAGGATCGCGCCCGGCGCCATGCCGGCGAAGGCGCCGTCCTGGCCAAGGCAGACGCTGCGCAGGTCGTCGTCATTGCCGACGCAGGCCATCACGAATTCGGCCCCCCTGGCGGCTGTGGACGGTGTATCGGCCGCACGCCCGCCGTGTCGGGACACCCAGTCCGCCGCCCTGGCGCCGGTGCGGTTGTAGACGGTCACATCATGCCCCTTGGCGGCCAGATGGCGTGCCATCGGAAACCCCATCACGCCCAACCCAAGAAACGCCACTCTGGCCATGCCCCGTTCTCCCTTACAGTTGCGATCCGTTCCGTTCTGTCCTAGTTACCCGGCCTGCACTCTGCGTCAACCGTGACCGTCCGCGGCGCCCGCGCCCCGACCGGCGGGACGCCACCCGGAACCGATGAGGCCGATACCGATGCTGACCGCCTTCCGCTGGCTTACGCGCATTGTCTCGGGCCTGCTGATCCTTGGCCTGATCACGGTTTCGATGGTCTATTACTTTGCCTCGCGGTCGCTGCCGGACTACAGCGCGACCTATGCCGTGCCCGGCCTCGCCGCGCCGGTCGAGGTGGTGCGCGATACCGCGGATGTGCCGCATATCTTCGGCCAGACCGACCGCGATGTCTATTACGCTCTGGGCTTTGCCCATGCCCAGGACCGGCTCTGGCAGATGGTGATGCTGCGTCGCACCGCACAGGGGCGGCTTTCCGAGGTCTTTGGCCGGCGCAGTCTTGCCACCGACGACCTGATGCGGCGGCTCGATCTTTACGGGCTGGCCGAACAGTCTGTCGCAGCGCAGGACGCCGAGACCAGGACGGCGCTGGAAGGCTATTCGGCCGGCGTCAATGAATGGATCCGCATCGTCAACGAAGAGGCCAAGGGCCGCGGCGCACCGGAGTTCTTCCTCTTCAACAACGAGATCGCCTATTGGCAGCCGGCGGATTCCATCGCGCTGATGAAACTGATGGCGGTGCAGATGTCGTCGCAACTGGAAGACGAGGTGCTGCGCGCCCGCCTGTCGATGCTCTCGAAGACCTGGGCCAACGACCTCATGCCCGAGGTGCCCGGTCCCGGGATCGCCACCCTGCCACCCTACGGCAGCGTCGTGCCCGGCGTGGAGGCCAGCCATGCGGCACTGGACATGTCTGCGGATCCGCTGTCACCCTTTCCGCGCCGGGCCTTCGCCGGGGCCTCGAACGCCTGGGCGGCGGCGGCGTCGCGTTCGGCGGCGGGCGGTTCGCTTCTGGCCAATGACCCGCATCTGGATTTCTCGGCACCTTCGGTCTGGTATCTGGCGCGGCTCGAACTGCGATCGGGTGGTGTCATCGGCGCCACCATCCCCGGAATCCCCGTGATCCTTGCCGGACGCAACGCGGGCCTCGGCTGGGGTCTCACATCAAGCTATCTCGACGACCAGGATGCCCATATCGAGGAACTGAACCCCGCCGATCCGGGGCGCTACCGCACCGAAGCCGGCTGGAAGCCCTTCGTCACCCGGAAGTCGATCATCGAGATCAAGGACGAGGCCCCGGTCACGCTGACGCTGCGCTGGACGGACAACGGCCCCGTCCTGCCTGGCACGCATTACGACCTGGCCTCGGTCACGCCGCGGGGGCATGTCGTCTCGCTTGACTGGACGGTGCTTGACGGGGCCGACACCTCGATGACGGCGGCGATCCGCTTGATGAAGGCGCATTCGATCAGAGAGGGCATGGCGGCGGGCGAGTTGTTCGTGGCGCCCTCGCAGAACGTCACCATGGCCGACAAGGACGGCGTGGCGATGGCATTGTTCGGCCGGATGCCGAAACGCGACGCGCGCCACCAGACACAAGGGCGGATGCCCAGCCCCGGCTGGCTTGCCGAGAACCGCTGGCAGGGCAGCCTGCCCTACAGCGACAATCCGCGCTTCGAAAACCCCGCCGGCGGGATCGTCGGCAATACCAACAACAAGATCATCGACCGCCCCTTTCCGAACCATGTCAGCTTCGACTGGGGCGACAGCCAGCGGATCCAGCGCTGGACGCGGCTGATGCAGGAACGCGAGGTGCATTCGCGCGACAGCTTCATCGCGGCGCAGCTTGATACCGTGTCACCGGCGGCACGGAACCTCTTGCCTCTGATCGGACGCGATCTGTGGTTCACCGGCGGGGCCGCACCCGAGGGCACGCCGGAACGCCAGCGCCAGCAGGCGCTGGAGTTGCTGGCCAACTGGGGCGGCGAGATGAACGAGCACCTGCCCGAGCCGCTGATCTATGCCGCCTGGCTGCGTGCAGTGCAGGCGCGGCTGATCCAGGATGAACTCGGGCCGCTGGCGGATGATTTTTCTCGTGTCGAACCCCTGTTCATCGAACGGGTCTATCGCAACATCGACGGCGCCGGGAAATGGTGCGACATCATGCGGTCGGCGCCGGTCGAGACCTGTTCCGACATCTCGCGGCTGGCGCTCGATGATGCGCTCTTGTGGCTGTCCGAACGGTTCGGCCCCAAGATCGAAAGCTGGCGCTGGGGCGATCTGCACCAGGCGACGCATGACCACCCGGTGCTGGGTCAGGTGCCGGTTCTGAACTGGTTCGTGAATATCCGCCAGTCGACCAGCGGCGGGGATTTCACCCTGATGCGAGGCATGACCAAGGGCACGGGGCCGAACCCCTACCTCAACGTCCATGGCGCGGGCTATCGCGGCGTCTATGACTTCGCCGACCCCGACAGTTCGGTTTTCATCATCTCGACCGGGCAATCGGGCCACCCGCTGAGCCGCCATTACGACGACCTGTCGGAACTGTGGCGGCGCGGCGAATACATCCCGATGTCGCTCGACCCGGATCTGGCGCGGGCGGCGGCGACCGGGATCACGCGGCTGGAACCCGCAGGCCAGCCCGCCCCCTAGCCTGTGGCAGACCGGGCCACCGGCTGCGCCGGGCGCCGCGCCATCAGCAGCGTGTAGATGCCGCTGCCCACTCCGATCGCGGCCCCGCGGAGCGTCGCCATGTCGGGGCGTTCGCCAAAGACGGCAATGCCCACGA
>CAUJIU010000179.1 GCA_963205075.1 Pseudomonadota bacterium
GATGGCGGCCACGAAGAAATAGGTGGACAGCACCAGAAACAGCGCCCGCAGGGTCAGTTGCCCGACCACCGGAGCGCCGATCCGGACCCCGTGGCCCAGTGCCAGGCAGACCGGCAGCATCACCGCGCCCTGCACCACGAAGCGCGCCGTGGTGATCAGGCCCACCGACAAGGTGGCGGCGGCCAGCTTGGAGGCCACGTCGATCAGCGGCGCGGTCACGCAGAAGCCCAGCATCAGCCCGATGCCCAGAAGAACGTTGTCGTGACGCATGTGCCGGCTCCGATCCCTTTGGGGTCAGCAGTTGGGGACGTTGACCGCCAGACCGCCCAGAGCGGTTTCCTTGTATTTGTCGCTCATGTCCATACCGGTCTGCCGCATGGTCTCGATTGCGGCATCGAGCGGCACCAGATGTTGCCCGTCGCCCCGCAGCGACAGCGAGGCGGCGGAGACCGCCTTGATCGCCCCCAGGCCGTTGCGCTCGATGCAGGGCACCTGCACCAGCCCCCGGATCGGGTCGCAGGTCATGCCCAGATGGTGCTCGAGCGCGATCTCGGCGGCGTTCTCGACCTGTTCGGGCGTGCCGCCCAGCACCGCCGCCAGCCCGGCGGCGGCCATGGCGCTGGCCGATCCCACTTCGGCCTGACAACCGCATTCGGCGCCCGAGATCGAGGCGTTGAACTTGATCAGCCCGCCGATTGCCGCGGCCGTCAGCAGGAAATCCGGCACGCCGCGGATGGATGCGCCCGGCACATGGTCGAGCCAGTAGCGGATCGTCGCCGGCACCACGCCCGCCGCCCCGTTGGTCGGCGCCGTGACAACCTGCCCGCCGGCGGCGTTTTCCTCGTTCACCGCCATGGCATACATTGACATCCAGTCGTTGATGGTGTGGGGCGGCGCGAGGTTGCGCCCGCGCTCGGCCAGCAGCGCATCATGGATGCCCTTGGCGCGGCGGCGCACCTTGAGCCCGCCCGGCAGGATGCCATCCGTAGCCATCCCGCGGTCAATACAGGCGCTCATCACTTCCCAGATCCGCGCCAGTCCGCGGTCTAGATCGGCGGCGGGCTTGCGGCTCAACTCGTTGCGCCGCTTCATCTCGGCGATGGTCAACCCGCTTCTGGCGGCCATCGCCAGCATTTCCTGCGCCGACCTGAACGGGAAAGGCACCGGCGGCCCGGTATCGGTATCCTTGCCCGCCGCCAGTTCTTCCTCGGTCAGCACGAAGCCGCCACCGATGGAGTAGTAGGTGACCTGGGTGATCACGTCGCCCTGCGTGTCCAGACCGCGCAGGATCAGGCCGTTGGCGTGGCCCGGCAGGTTGGGGCCGTAGTCGAAGATCAGGTCTTCCTTGGGCCGAAAGCGCAAGACCGGCAGCCCCTCGGGCGTCACCGTGCCGTCCCTGGCGATGCGGGCCAGTTCCGCCTCGGCCCGCTCGGCGTCATAGTCATCGGCGCGAAACCCGGCCAGGCCGAGGATCAGCGCCCGGTCGGTGGCGTGGCCAACCCCGGTGAAGGCCAGCGAGCCATGCAGCGAGGCGCGCAGGCCCGCCACCGAAAACGGCAGGCCGCGCAGATGCTGCAGGAACATCGCGCCCGCCACCATCGGCCCGATGGTATGGGACGAGGATGGCCCGACGCCCACCTTGAACATGTCGAAGACTGACAGAAACATCAGGTGGCGCTCCCTTCGGGTGGCGTGGGGTGGACGGGGGCGGAGAACGGGCAGGGGCCCAGCCCCTCGGCCAGCGCGGCGGCGATGGCGGCCGGGCGGTTCTCGAACCGTTGGGCAAAGGCCAGCAGGCGCGGCCATCGGCCCAGGTCATACCAGTCGGTGCGCCCGCCATAGATCGCCGGCCAGCGCAGCATCGGGGCCAGGTAGCAGGCATGGATCGAGGGCGCCTCGGCGTCGAGCCAGGGGGCGTCGGGGGCGGCAGCGAGGATGTCCAGAAGGTCCGATATCCGCTCGCGGGTGCGCATCCGCAGTTGCTCCTGATCCGCCTCCGACGGCCCGATGTGAAAGCCCGGATAGAACAGCAGCCGCAGGGCGGGGTGCAGGGTGTTGGACAGCCAGAACAGCCATTTCAGCGCATTGCCCCGGCCCGGATCGGTCGGGGCGGGGCAGAGCGTGCCCGGCTGGCGGTCCGCCAGCCACAAAAGGATCGCGGCGGTCTCGAAGATCGGGCCGTCAGGAGTTTCCAGCGCCGGGATCAGCCCGTTGGGATTGATTGCCAGATATTCCGGCGCGTTCTGGGCGTTGGCCTGCCGGTCCAGCAGCGCGGTCTCGAACGGCAGACCCAGTTCCAGCAGCGCCAGCCGCACGCAGAGCGAGGCGTTGTCGGGCGCATAATGAAGGCGGAGCGTTTGGGTCATTGCGGCACCCTAACGGCCGGCGCCACCCCCGCCACATTGAAAACGACCTTCAAGCGGCATTTCGCGATTGAATGCGGCAAGTGCGGGGAATTTCCGCGCCCGCCCTCTCGCAAAAGCGGGCCGATCTGACTATAAGCGCCCCAAGCCAGAGGAGCGCGCCATGCCAGCCGAATTGTCCCCGATCGACAAAGCCAAGTTCGTTGCCGCCAAGCGCGCAACCACGTTTGTGCAAAGCGGCATGAAGGTCGGGCTGGGCACCGGTTCGACCGCCGCCTGGCTGGTCCAGTGCCTGGGCGAGATGGTCCGCGATCAGGGCCTGCGCATCAAGGGCGTCCCGACATCGAGCCGCACCGCGCAACTGGCCCGCGAGGTCGGCATCGAGGTGATCTCGCTCGACGAGGCGCGCTGGCTCGACCTGACCATCGACGGCGCCGACGAATTCGATGGCGAGCTGAACCTGATCAAGGGTGGCGGCGGGGCGCTGTTGCAGGAAAAGATCGTGGCCACGGCCAGCGACCAGATGGTGGTGATCGCCGATATCTCCAAGCAGGTCGAGACGCTCGGCGCCTTTCCCCTGCCCATCGAGGTGATCCCCTTCGGCTGGCAGACCACCCGGACGCTGGTCGAGGAAGTGCTGGTCGGGCTTGACGTGATGGGCCGCTCGTCCAGCCTGCGCATGAACGGCGACGCGCCCTTCATCACCGATGAGGGCAACCACATCCTGGACCTGCATCTCAACCGGATCGGCAATGCGCGGCAATTGAGCCTGGTGCTCAACCAGATCCCCGGCGTGGTCGAGAACGGCCTGTTCATCGACATCTGCGATGCGGTGGTCATCGGCTATGGCGACGGCCGGGTCGAGGTGCATGACATCAACGCCGGCACCCAGGAACAGATGCGCTACGACTTCGTCGACAGCGACAACATCTTCACCGAAGTTTCGGACTAGCCGCAACGCGACCGGACCGGAACTGACCCTGGCGCCGCCGGCCCCGCCGCGGCATGGGGGCTACTGGCCAATCGGGGCTTCGTGTGAAATACCGTCGCGGCAGCGGCTTGAGGGGTTCGATGACCGATACTGACTATGATCTGGTTGTCATTGGCGGCGGTTCCGGCGGCGTGCGCGCCGCGCGGATGGCCGCGGCCAGGGGCGCCCGGGTCGCGCTGGCCGAAGACGACCGCATGGGCGGCACCTGCGTAATCCGCGGCTGCGTGCCCAAGAAGCTGATGGTATTCGCCAGCGCCTATCCCGAGCTGATGGCCGAGGCCCGCGACTATGGCTGGGACGTGACATCCGGCCCCTTTGACTGGACCGCCTTCCGCACCCGGCTGCATGCGGAACTGGACCGGCTGGAGGGCGTCTATCGGCGCATGCTCGATGGCTCGGGCGTCACCACCTTCAACGCGCGCGCCACGCTGGCTGACCCGCACACGGTTGCCCTGTCAACCGGCGAGACCTTGCGCGCCAGACATATCCTGGTCGCGACCGGCGGCCATCCGGTCCGGCCGCCGCTGCCCAATGCCGAGCATGGTCTGGTTTCGGACGACCTGTTCCATCTCGAGACCCTGCCAAAGACGCTGCTGATCGTCGGGGGCGGGTTCATCGCCTGCGAGTTCGCGGGGATCATGAACGGGCTGGGCGTCAAGGTGACGCAGTATTACCGCGGGGCGCAGATCCTGCGCGGCTTTGACGACGAGGCGCGCGGACTGGTGGCCGAGCACATGCGCGCCGACGGCATCGATCTGCACACCGGCACCAACCTGCTGGAGATGGAGCCGGTCACGGGCGGCTTGCGCGTCAAGGCCACCAACGGCTCGCAACAGGTGTTCGAGCAGGTGTTGTTCGCCACCGGACGCACCCCCAACACCGCCGGCATCGGGCTGGAGCAGGCGGGGGTCAGGCTGGGCCGGCGCGGCGAGATCCAGGTCGACGCCTATTCGCAGACCGCCGTTCCTTCGATCTATGCCATCGGCGATGTGACCGACCGGGTCAACCTGACGCCGGTGGCGATCCGCGAGGCCATGAACTTCGTGCAGACGGTCTTTGGCGGCGAGCCGACGCCCACCGATCACGACCAGATCCCTTCGGCGGTCTTTACCCAGCCCGAACTTGGCAGCATCGGCCTGACCGAGGAGGCCGCGCGCGCGCAGGAGCCGGTCGAGGTCTACTGCACCTCGTTCCGTCCGATGCGGCAGGCCTTTATCGGCGGCAGCAAACGGGTGATGATGAAGCTGGTCGTCAGCATCGCCACCCGCAAGGTGCTGGGCTGCCACATCGTGGCACCCGAAGCGGGCGAGATGATCCAGCTTGTCGGCATTGCCATCAAGATGGGCGCGACCAAGGAAGATATCGACCGCGTGGTGGCGGTCCACCCGACGATGAGCGAGGAACTTGTGACCATGCGACAGCCGATCCGCAGCGAGTGATGGCCCAAATCGGCCGTCAAACGCTTGATTTTTGCGGTTTGGCCCACAAGTTCTAACCAGATGGACCTGTCGCCCGGCAAGGGCGGCGCAACGACAGGAAAAGAGACCACATGGCTGGCAACACAGGTGGCCCTTGGGGCGGAGGCGGCGGCAATCGCGGCTCAGGCGACGATGACGACAACCGCAACAATGGCGGCGGACGCAAGCCCGCGGGCCCCGGCACCCAGATCCCCGAGATCGACGAGCTGATGAACAAGGGCCGCGAGCAATTGCGCGTCCTGATGGGCGGCGGTCGCGGCGGCAGCAATGGCGGCGGCTCCGGCGGCGGTTCGGGCGGCCCCAGGATCACCCGCGGCACGGTCGGCATTGCCGCCATCGCCGCGGTGGCGCTCTGGGGTCTGGCCTCGTTCTATACCGTCAAGCCCGACGAGCAGTCGGTCGAGCTGTTCCTGGGCAAGTATTCGTCGACCGGCAATCCCGGCCTCAACTTCGCGCCCTGGCCGCTGATCACCGCCGAGGTGCTCTCGGTCACTTCCGAGCGCACGATCGAGATCGGCACCCAGCGTTCGGGTGAAGATGCCGGCCTGATGCTGACCGGCGACGAGAACATCGTCGACATCGATTTCCAGGTGGTCTGGAACATCAACGACGCCCAGCGCTACCTGTTCAACCTTGCCGATCCCAAGGCCACTATCGAGGCGGTGGCGGAATCGGCGATGCGCGAGATCATCGCGCAGTCGGAACTGGCGCCCATCCTCAACCGCGACCGTGGCAGCATTGCCCAGCGCCTGACCGACCTGATCCAGTCCACGCTCGACAGCTATGACAGCGGCGTCAACATCGTCCGCGTCAACTTTGACAAGGCGGACCCGCCGGAATCGGTCATCTCGTCATTCCGCAAGGTGCAGGACGCCGAGCAGGAACGTGACCGGCTGCAAAACGTGGCCGATGCCTATGCCAACCGGGTGCTTGCCGAAGCGCGCGGCGAGGCGGCGCAGGTTCTGGAACAGGCCGAAGGCTACCGCGCCCAGGTGGTCAACGAGGCCGAAGGTCAGGCCAGCCGCTTTGCGGCGGTGCTGGCCGAATACCAGAAGGCCCCGGAAGTGACCCGCAAGCGCCTCTATCTCGAGACGATGGAAGCGGTTCTGGCGGGCGTCAACATCGTGATGATGGATGATGCTGCCGCCAATGGCGTCGTGCCCTATCTGCCGCTCAACGAACTGCCACGCGCCCCGGGCGCCGTGATCGACGGAGGGTCGAACTGATGCGTAAATCTGCATATCTCCTCCCGGCTCTGGCCGTGATTGTCGCCGGCGCGCTGTCGTCCGTCTTTATCGTGGACGAGCGTGAAAAGGTGCTGGTGCTGCAATTCGGCCAGATCGTCGGCATCAAGGAAGACCCCGGTCTGGGCTTCAAGATCCCGCTCATTCAGGAAGTTGCCCGCTACGACGACCGCATCCTGAGCCGCGACATGGCCTCGCTGGAAATTACGCCCTCCGATGACCGCCGTCTGGTGGTCGACGCCTTCGCGCGCTACCGCATCGCCGATGTCGAGCGCTTCCGGCAGGCGATCGGCAATGGCGGCGAGGAACTGGCCGCGCAGCGGCTCGACTCGATCCTGCGGGCAAACACGCGCGAGGTGCTGGGCTCGGTCTCCTCCAACGACATCCTGTCGGTCGACCGTGCCGCGCTGATGCTGCGCATCCGCAACGCCGCCATCGACGAGGCGCAGGCGATGGGGCTGCAGATCATCGACGTGCGGCTCAAGCGCACCGACCTGCCGCCGGAAAACCTGCACGCCACCTACGAGCGGATGAAGGCCGAGCGCGAACGCGAGGCGGCGGACGAGATCGCGCGTGGTAACGAGGCGGCACAGAGGGTGCGGGCGCAGGCCGACCGGACGGTGGTCGAGCTGGTCTCGGACGCCAAGCGGCAGGCCGACATCACCCGCGGTGAGGCCGATGCGCGCCGCAACGCCATCTTTGCCGAAGCCTATGGCGCCGATCCGGAGTTCTTTGCCTTCTACCGGTCGATGGCCGCCTATCGGCAGGCGCTTGGCTCTGGCAACTCGACCATGCTGCTCTCGCCCGATGGCGAATTCTTCAGCTACCTGCGCTCGGACGGGGGCGCGGCCCTGCCAGCCGAGTGATGGGCAAGCTGGTTCTGGGCATCGGGCTGGTGCTTGTGGTGGAGGGGCTGGCCTATGCGCTGGCCCCCTCGCTGCTGGAGCGGATACTGGCCGCCCTGCAGGGGCTGAACCTCGACCAGCGCCGCTTGCTGGGGTTGGGCTCGCTGGCCGCCGGCGTGGCGCTGGTTTGGCTGTCGCATGCGCTCTAGGCTGGCGCGGACAGACAGTCACGCAGTCTTGAGAGATCGCGATCATCTGTGGCTTGCCCCTCTCATGCCCGGGGCTAACTTGCATCCGAATGCCGCAATCGGCATCCGAAACCCGATCAAGGAGTAGAGTCGTCGTGTCTCAGTCAACTGTTCTTGCCCGCAACACCGATATCGGCTGGAAGGTTCTTGGAATGCTGGCGCTGTCGGCGGCGCTGGCGCTGACGCAGGTTGCGCCCGGTCACGCCCAGACGCTGGCGGCGCCGGGCCTGGACCGGCCCGCGACCTTCGCCGACCTGGCCGAGCAGGTTAGCCCCGCCGTGGTCAACATCACCACGACCACGCTGGTCGCCGGCCGCACCGGCCCGCAGGGAATTGTTCCCGACGGGTCGCCGTTTGAGGATTTCTTCAAGGATTTCAATGATCAGCAGGATGGTGCCCCGCGCCGCTCGCAGGCGCTGGGCTCCGGGTTCGTGATTTCGGCCGATGGCTATGTGGTGACCAACAACCACGTGATCGAAGGCGCCGACGAGATCATGATCGAGTTCTTCTCCGGCCAGAACCTCCCTGCCGAAGTGATCGGCACCGACCCCAACACCGATATCGCGCTGCTCAAGGTCGACGCCACCGATCTGCCCTTTGTCAGCTTCGGCGACAGCGACGGCGTGGGCGCGCGCGTGGGCGACTGGGTGCTGGCGGTCGGCAACCCGCTGGGGCAGGGCTTCTCGGTTTCGGCCGGGATCGTGTCGGCCCGCAACCGCTCGCTCAGCGGCACCTATGACGATTTCATCCAGACCGACGCCGCCATCAACCGCGGCAATTCCGGCGGGCCGCTGTTCAACCTCGACGGCCAGGTCATCGGCGTCAACACCGCGATCCTGTCGCCCAATGGCGGCTCGATCGGCATCGGCTTTGCCATGTCCTCCGCGGTGGTCAAGAACGTGGTCGATCAGCTGCAACAGTTCGGCGAGACCCGTCGCGGCTGGCTGGGCGTGCGCATCCAGGACGTGACGCCGGACATGGTTGACGCCATCACCGGCCTCGATACCGGGCGCGGCGCGCTGGTGACCGATGTGCCCGATGGCCCGGCCAAGGATGCCGGCATCCTGTCGGGTGACGTGATCCTGACCTTTGACGGTGTGGATGTGCCCAACACCCGCGATCTGGTGCGGATGGTGGGCAATGCGCCGGTGGGCAAGGGTGTGCTCATGAACGTGCTGCGCAACGGCGCGGTGCAGGAGATCACCGTGACGCTCGGTCGGCGCGAGACCGCCGAGGGCCTGATGCCGGCGGCCTCCCAGACCACCCCGCCCAAGCCGGCCGAGACCGAGATGCTGGGCCTGACCCTGTCGGAGATCACCCCCGAAATGGCCGACCGCTTCGGTCTGGGCGATACATCGGGTCTGGTGATCGTCTCGGTCGATCAATCCTCGGATGCGGCCGGTAAGGGCATGGCGCCGGGCGACGTGATCACCGAGGCCGGTCAGTTGCCGGTCAGCTCGGTGGCGGACCTGCAGGCCCGCATCGACGAGGCCAAGGAGGCCGGGCGCAAGTCGCTGCTACTCTTGGTGCGCCGCGATGGCGACCCGCGTTTCGTGGCGCTGACTGTCCAGTAAGACCGGCCAGTAAGACCGGCCGGATATGACCAGACCGGGCGCCCAGGTGGCGCCCGGTCGCGTTTTGGCGGATTGACCGAAAGCCGGCCGGCGGCTACTGACGCTGCAGGGCTGCGACCGCCCGCCGCTCGCGATCCGCCGGATCATGGTGAAGGCCGCCAGATCGATCTCACGCCCCGTTCCCCGGACGCAAGGCATGATGGCAAGGCGAGCCCCATCCGTAGCTGCCGGCGCGTCCCGACAAAGGGCCAGACCCATGATGCTTTCCCCGACATTCGCAACTCTCGCCACCCTCAAGGCCCGCGCCGCGCGGCTGCGCGCCGCCGCCGCCGCCGAGGGCAGGCCGATGGGCCATTCGACATCGCTGGAGGCGCTGGCCCATGCCTGCGGCTGCCGCGACTGGAACACGCTGTCGATCCGCGCGGCGAAAGCCCCCGATGCCAGCGTGCTGCGCAGCGGCGACCACGTGGCGGGAACCTATCTGCACCAGTGGTTCACCGGCGTTGTCCGGTCGATCGACCCGCTGCAGAGCGGCGCGGGCTACCGCGTCTCGCTGAAGTTCGACGCGCCCGTCGACGTGATCCCGTTCGAGAGCATGAGCAACCTGCGCCAGCATGTCACGGTCGATATCGGCGCCGATGGCTGCTCGCCCGACCGCACCTCGGACGGCACGCCGCATCTGGTGCTGGAGCTCTAGCCGTCCTGCGGCGGCGCGAGGCCAAGCTCGGCATCGGTCAGCTCGACCAGACCCAGCGTGCGGGCGGTGCGGATGTCCAGCAGCAGGCTGTCATGCCCGGTCTGCCGTTGCAGGGCGCGCACGGCATCGGCGGTTGCCGCGTCGTAGCGCCCGCTGATCGGGCCGGCATAATAGCCCCGGATCTTGAGCGCCCGTTGCAGCGAGCCGACAAATTCCGGCGTCAGCCTTTCGGGGCAGATGGTCTCGAACAGGATCTCGCTGCGCTCGCGCACGATCACCTGGCGGGTCACGGTGCTGTAGACCGCCGGGCTCTTGACCGTGCCGTCCGGGTTCAGCTCGGCCGGCTCGACCAGAACATGCTCGGTCACGGTCTCGATCACCGCCGGCGAGATGTCATGGCCAAAGCAGCGCCCCTGCGCGTCGCGATCGACTTGCGGGGCCTCGAAGGCCGGCACGTTGACAAACGGCGCCTCCGCGCCGCAGGCCGCAAGCAGGCAGGCCATCGCGTAAATGGGCATTCTCGACGGGATCATGGCTGCTCGGCCCGATGGTTTGGCGCAAGCTAGCGGAAATGCCGCCGTCGGGAAAGCGGCATGGGGCCCGCCGATGTCGCTGAGTGGCGAAATGGTGACCGATTGGCACTGGATCACGCAAATCGCCTCGCCTAAGTAGGGTCAGACCGAAAACGGCCCGTGGAGATACCCAGACAATGGCGCGCATCACCTATATCGAGTTTGGCGGCAAGTCCCATACCGTCGAGGTGGCCAATGGCCTGACGGTCATGGAAGGCGCGCGCGACAACGGCATACCGGGGATCGAGGCCGATTGCGGCGGCGCCTGCGCCTGCTCGACCTGCCATGTCTATGTCGACCCCGACTGGGTGGCCCGCCTGCCGGCCAGGGACGGCATGGAAGAAGACATGCTCGACTTCGCCTTTCAGCCCGATCCGGTGCGCTCGCGCCTGACCTGCCAGCTCAAGGTCAGCGATGCCCTGGACGGGCTGGTGGTGCAGATGCCCGAAAAACAGATCTGAGATGCGGCCGCGCGCCGCGATCCTGGCCTGCCTGATCGGGACGGGGGCCGCTGCCGATATCGTCGACGCCCGCTATTCCGGCCTGTCCGCGGCCTATGGCCATTGGGCGATGGGCCAGACCGGCGAATGGGATTACCTTGAATTGCGCGACGGGTCCGGTGGCTGGACGCGCTTTGCCGCGCCGCGGGGCCATGTCTTTGAAGACCTGGTGCCGCATCTGGCCGATCTGGACGGCGATGGCGACCATGAGGTCATTGTCGTCGAAAGCTCAACCTCGCTGGGCGCCCGGCTGGCCATCTGGGACGAGCAGGGCCCCGTTGCGTTCACGGCGCATATCGGTCAGGCCAATCGCTGGCTCGCGGTGATCGGTGCGGCCGATTTCGACGGCGACGGGTCGGTCGAGATTGCCTATATCGACCGCCCGCATCTGGCGCGCGAACTCAAGCTATGGCGACTGGGTCCGGACGGTCTGGGCCAGGTCGGCGGCGCCTCGGGGCTGACCAATCACCATCTGGGTGCGGCCGAGATCGAGGGCGGCATCCGCGATTGCGGCGACGGCCCCGAAATGATCCTTGCCGATGCCGGATGGCGCATGGTCCTGGCGGTGCGCTGGGACGGCGCGCAGTTTCACGCCCGCGAGTTGGGCGCCTATGACGGCCCCGCCGCGATGGCCCGCGCGCTGGCCTGCTAGGCCAGGATCACCGACAGGGCCAGCAAGGCCCCGATCTCGGCCACCTGCTGCGCGGCCCCGCAAATGTCGCCGGTGACACCGCCCAGGCGCGCGTTGGCAGTGGCCCCGACCGCCATCGTCGCCGCCGTCACCACCAGTACCAGCGCGATCACCCCCCAGCCGGTCAGGATCAGGCAGGGCAGGGCCGCCGTGGCCGCCGCGATCCAGGCCGCGCGGAGGGTCGGGCGCCCGACCGAGCTTGCCAGGCCCGAGCCGCGTGCATTGGGCAAGGCCGCCATCAGCGCCGGCATCGCGGCGCGGCTGGCCATGGCGGCGGCGATCAGCGGCACCCAGAGATGGCCCGCCGATAGCAGCGCGCCCAGCGCCGCCCAGCGCAGCCCGAATGACAGGATCAGCGCGATGGTGCCGTAGCTGCCGATATGGCTGTCCTTCATGATCTCCAGCCGCCGCGCGGGCGTCCAGCCGCCCCAGAGCCCGTCGGCGCTGTCGGCCAGCCCGTCCTCGTGCATGGCGCCGGTCAGCACCGCCTGGCTGGCCAGGATCAGCCCCGCCGCCAGCGCCGGGGCAAGACCCAGCGCCACGGCCACCGCGCCAACCAGCGCCGAGGCCAGCGCCACCGCCAGTCCGGCGACCGGCCAGGCCCAGGCACCATCGGCGCGCGGCGGCTCTGCGGCCTCCGGCACCGGCAGCCGCGTCAGCAGGCGCAGGGCTGCGACAATGTCCGCAGACCGGATGTCGTCATTCGCCATCGTTGTGACCTTTCCCGTCTTCCGGCTGCCCCCGAAACGGATAAACAGAAGGCCGAATGAATTCAACGAGGACTCAGATGACCGCTCCCTTCACCACACTTGCCGGGTTTCAACGCGAGCTGGCAGGCGCTTCCGGCCCCGACGCCACAGCCATTGCCGGTGCCCGCGACCGCAACGCGCAGTTGACCAAACCCCCGGCGGCATTGGGGCGGCTCGAGGATCTGGCGATCTGGTATGCGGGCTGGCGCGGCACGCCGCGCCCCACGATCGAGCGCCCGCAAGTGATTGTCTTTGCAGGCAATCATGGCGTTTGTGCGCGCGGGGTCTCGGCGTTTCCGGCGGAAGTGACGGTGCAGATGGTGGCCAATTTCGCCGCCGGCGGCGCAGCCATCAACCAGTTGGCGAAGGCGTTCGGCGCCCGGATGGATGTGCATTCGCTCTCGCTCGATGTGCCCACCGCCGATTTCACCGCCGCCCCGGCGATGACCGAGGCGGAAGTGGTGGCGGCACTGGCCACCGGCTGGGACGCGGTCGATCCGCAATCGGACCTGCTGGTCACCGGCGAGATGGGGATCGGCAACACCACCTCGGCGGCTGCCATCGCGGCGGCGCTGTTCGGCGGTGCGGCGGGCGACTGGACCGGGCGCGGCACCGGCGTCGATGATGCCGGCCTTGCGCGCAAGACCGCCGTGGTGGCCGAGGGCCTGGCGCTGCACGCGGCGCGGATCGGTGACCCGCTCGAGGCCTTGCGCTGCCTGGGCGGGCGCGAGCTTGCCGCCATGGCCGGCGCCATTGCCGCCGCGCGTCATCACCGCATCCCGGTCATTCTTGACGGCTTCATCTGCACGGCCGCCGCCGCGGTGCTGGAACGCGCGGTGGCCGGCGCGCTCGACCACACGGTTGCGGGCCATCAAAGCGCCGAGTCCGGCCATCGCCGCCTGCTGGCGGCGCTGGGCAAGGAGCCCTTGCTGCAACTGGGGCTGCGACTGGGCGAGGGCTCGGGCGCGGCGCTGGCCATCGGCATCCTCAAGGGCGCGGTTGCCTGCCATTCCGGCATGGCCACCTTTGCCGAGGCCGGCGTCTCGGACGGCTAGCCGCGGCTGGCCGAATTGTCGCCCGGCCGCCGCCGGATATCCTTGCGCTCGCTGTCGGACATCTGCTGGCGGGCGGCAAGGGCGGTTTCCAGATCGTTGTCGAGTTCGCGGGCGCGGGCGACATAGTCGGGATTGTCCGCCACCGGCACGCCGGGCTTCCACAGCGGCGCCAGTTCGCGCAGCACCTTGCGGTCATGGTGATAGAACATGGTTTCGGCCTCGGCGGCCTCGAATTCGGACAGGCCAAGGTTTTCCAGCGCGTAGCGCCCGGCGCGCAGGCTCGAATCGAACACTTCGCGCACGATGTCATCGGCGCCGGCCCCATACAGCTCGTAGACATGCACCCGGTCGCGCGCCCGCGCCACGATGTGCAGGTCGGGCCGCATCTTGCGCGCATATCTCACCAGCTTGACGGTGGACTCCTTGCTGTCCAGCGCCACCACCAGCACCCTGACCTTGTCGATCCCGGCGGCCTTGAGCAGGTCCGGGCGGGTCGGATCCCCGAAAAAGCCCTTGTAGCCGAACTTGCGCATCATCTGCACCGTCGCCAGGTCGTTATCGAGCACCACGGTGGTGAAGCCCGCGCTCTGGACCAGCCGGTTGACGATCTGGCCGAAGCGGCCGATCCCGGCGATCATCACGGTGCCCTGTTCGTCGATCTCGTCCTCGGGTTGGTCGGTCTCCTCGGAAAAGCGCCGCGCCAGCGACTCGTAGAGGATGAACAGCAGCGGCGAGGCCAGCATCGACAGCGCGATCACCAGCAGGAGCGTGCTCGCCAGCCGCCCCCCGAACACCCCCAGCTGCGCGGCAAACGAGACCAGCACGAAACCGAACTCGCCGGCCTGCGCCAGCCCGAGGGTGAACAGCCAGCGGTCCCGATGCCTGAGCCGGAACAGCACCGCCAGCAGGAACAGCACGATGCCCTTGATCGAGATCACCCCGAGCGTGTAGCCCAGCATCCGCAACGGCTGGTCGAACAGCAGGCCAAAGTCGATGCCGGCGCCGACGGTGATGAAGAACAGGCCAAGCAGCAGCCCCTTGAACGGCTCAAGGTCGCTTTCCAGCTCGTGGCGGAATTCGGAGTTGGCCAGCACCACGCCGGCCAGGAAGGTGCCAAGTGCGGGCGAGAGGCCCACGAACTCCATCAGCACCGCGATGGCCACCACCATCAGAAGCGCCAGCGCGGTATACATTTCGCGCAGGCGGGCGTGATGGATGTAGCGAAACACCGGCCGGGCCAGAAACACCCCGGCCAGGATGATGACCGCCACCGCGCCCAGCGTCACCAGCGTCACCCCCCAGCCGGGCAGGCCGTCGACAAAGGTCGTGTGGCTGTCGGCGATCACCTCGGCGCGCTGCACCGAGCCATCGGGCCCCAGCACCATGGTGACCGGCACCGCCAGCAGCGGCAGGACAGCCAGCATCGGGATGACGGCGATATCCTGGGTAAGCAGCACCGAAAAGGCCGACCGGCCGCCATTGGTCTGCGTCAGCCCCTTTTCGGTAAGCGATTGCAGCACGATAGCGGTGGAAGACAGGGCAAAGGTCAGGCCGATGGCCAGCGAGATCTCCCAGCTGTAGCCCAGCAGCAGGCTGGCGCCCAGAATTGCCCCGCCGGTCAGCAGCAGTTGCAGCCCGCCCAGCCCGACCAGACGGTCGCGCATGTCCCACAGCGCCCGCGGCTCCATCTCCAGCCCGATCAGGAACAGCATCATCACCACGCCGAATTCGGCGAAAGGCTGCAATTCCTGCGTCTCGGTGCCGACCAGTCCGAGGATCGGCCCGATCAGGATCCCGGCGGCAAGATAGCCCAGAACCGAGCCCAGCCCGAGGCGCGCGGCGAGCGGCACCGCCACCACCGCGGCACCGAGGTAGATCGTCGCCTGAAACAGAAATTCTTCCATCAATGACCTATCGCAAGCGGGGGTTCGGATGACAACTGATTGCCGAAAACGTATTGTGTCCGGCCTGAAACACTGGCCGCTCTCAGACCGGCAGCGGCGAGTCCGGCTTGACCCGTTCCATGACGATCTGGCTCTGGACCCGGCTGACCGCCGGATGCGGCAGCAGCACCTGCTGGACCAGCCGGTTGAGCGCGGCAAGATCGGCGCAATAGACCCCGAGCAGGTAATCGGCCTCGCCGGTGAGCGTCCAGGCGCCGGTCACCTCCGGCTGCGCCCGCATCACGCGCACGAAGTCGCGGGCATTCTGCTCGGTATGGGTGGCCATGACGATGCGGATGAAGGCCTGAACCGCCAGCCCGACCTTTTCCGGCGACAGGGTCGCCCGGTAGCCGGTGATGTAGCCATCCGCCTCCAGCCGCTGCCGCCGCCGCCCGGCCTGGCTGGGCGAAAGCCCCAGCCGGTCGCCCAGTTGGTGGGCGGTCAGTTGCCCGTCCTGCTGCAGGGCGGCCAGCAGCCGTGAATCGATCGGGTCGAGCATGCGACAAAACCCCATATGGACGCGGAAACATGCGGGATGTTCGCACAAAATCACGTCAAACGCCAGCATTTCGCGCGAAATGCGCAGGAATTTGGCTGTATCTTGCGCATCAAGCTGCGAACAGGAGATCCAGATGGGACCATTTCCGCACCATGCCCCGCGTGCGACAATCAGCCCCGACAATCCCGCCGGGACCGACGGCTTCGAGTTTGTCGAATTTGCCCATCCCGATCCGCAGGTGCTGCGCGACCTCTTTGCCCGCATGGGCTATGTCCATGTCGCCACCCACAAGACCCGGGCGGTCGAATTGTGGCAGCAGGGCGACATCACCTATATCCTCAACGCCGAGCCGGGCAGTCAGGCCCAGAGCTTTGCGGCCGAGCACGGCCCCTGCGCCGCCTCGATGGGCTGGCGGGTCGTGGATGCGGGCCATGCGCTGGCCCATGCGCTGGCCAAAGGCGCGACCGAGTTCACCGGGCCGGGCAAGGTCATCGACGCGCCGGCCATCGTCGGCATCGGCGGCTCGCTGATCTACTTCATCGACACCTACTGGGACCAGAGCCCCTACAACGCCGAATTCAACTGGGTGCATGACGCCCATCCGGGCGGGGTGGGTTTCTACTATCTCGACCACCTGACCCACAACGTCCACAAGGGCAACATGGACAAGTGGTTCCGCTTTTACGGCGATATCTTCAATTTCCGCGAGATCCGCTTCTTCGACATCGCCGGCAAGTATACCGGCCTGCTGAGCCGGGCGCTGACCTCGCCCTGCGGACGCATCCGCATCCCGATCAACGAGGATCGGGGCGAGACCGGGCAGATCGTCGAATATCTGCGCCGCTACAACGGCGAGGGTATCCAGCACATCGCCGTGGGCACCGAAGATATCTACGGCGCCACCGATGCCATCTTCGACAACGGCATCCGCTTCATGCCCAAGCCGCCCGAAACCTATTACGACCAGAGCTATGAGCGGGTCTCGGGCCATGACGAGCCCAGGGATGCGCTGATGAAGCATGGCATCCTGATCGACGGCGAGGGCGTGGTCGATGGCGGCGAGACCCGGATCCTGCTGCAGATATTCTCCAAGACCGTGATCGGACCGATCTTCTTCGAGTTCATCCAGCGCAAGGGTGATGACGGCTTTGGCGAGGGCAATTTCAAGGCGCTGTTCGAGTCGATCGAGGCCGATCAGGTCGCGCGCGGCGTGCTGGACCCCAACGCCGCCTGACGCCTGCTTCAGGCCGGCAAGGCCAGGGTATAGGTGCGGCCGCGCTTGACGTAGTTGAGCGCGGTCTCGCTGATCGAGACCACCTGCCCGCCGTCGAGGCTGTCGCCGACGCTGACCCGCACCACCCGGCCATTGGCCAGCCGCACCAGCGCCACCCGCGAACCGGAGGTGCCGAACACCCCGATCAGGGTCACTTCGCGCAGGGCGATGACGTTCTCCTCGGTCGCGGCCCGCGCCACTCCGCCCGGGATCGGGCCGGAGGGGACTGCCACCTGCGGCGCCGGGGCGGCGGAGGCCAGCGATGCCGCTGCCGCGGCGGGGGCCTGCTGGTTGGAGGCACGCGCGGTCGCCACCACCCGGTCAAAATTGCGCGGGCGGGCTCCGGGGCGCGGCGACAGCGCGACGGCATATTGGCTGGCATCGTCAAAGTTCGGCGGCGCGGCGGCATCGGCCACGGCGGCGGCGATGGCATCGGTGTCGGTGGTGACGATCTGCAACCCCGCGGGGCGGGGACGCGGGCGGAAGCCGGCAAGTTCGTCCAGCGTCAGCCCGCCAAGTGCGGCGCGCTCGATCTGGACGGCGACATCGGCGGGCCGCGACCGGGGCCGGAAACCGGCCAGCGCCGGGTCGGCGACAAAGGCCACCACGGCTTCGGGCGCGGTGCTCGCCACGGCTTCGGGCACGGCGCGGGCCACCGGTTCGACCGGCGGCCGCCCGGCATAGACGATGACCCCGTTGGGCAGCACCGTGCCCTCGGCGGTGGCAAGGATGAAGCCGTTGGCGTCCCGCTCGAAACTGCTGCCCGGCGGCGGCGGATCGCCCGGCGGCAGCATCAGCGTATCGGCCAGCAGGCTGTTGGCGGGCGCCAGCGCCACCGCATCCGAGCCCAGCGTCACCGGGTCGATCGCGGCCGAATAGAGATCGTCGGTCGTATCCACATGCGGGACGCGCGGCGCGACCGGGGCGCGTTGCCAGACGCCGGTAAGCGCATGCAGCCGTTCGGCTTCTGCCAGCGACATGGGGACCAGGGCGGGCACTGTCGCCTCGGCGCCGATATCGGGCAGTTCCGCCGCCAGGTTGGCGACCGGCTCGGTATCGGGGTTGGTGATCTGGCTGCCCGGACTGTCCTGACTGGCGGCCTCGGCCAGATCGGCCAGCTCCTCGGGATCGATGGCCAGACCGCTCAGATCGCCGGAATCGGCGGCCGGAACGGCGGCCTCGGGGGCGGCGGCAACCTCGGTCCGGGCGGTGCCGCCAAACCAGCGCGACAGGGTGTCGCTGGGCAGCGTCGATGCCCACCACGCCGCCAGCGCCAGCAACAGCAGCAGCAACCCGGTGAGGATCAGGCCGAGGAACCGCGGCTTGCCGCGCACCGGCGCCGGACTGCGCGCCCCGAAGATGGTCAGCTTTTCGGCCTCGGTCACGGCCTGGGCCGACGGGGTGCGCGTGATGGCGGCCGGGGCCGGGTCTTCGGGTACCGCGGGCGTGATCCGGCGCGGCGCCGAAGGGGCCGCGGGCGGCGTCACTGACGGCGCGGCCATCGCCGGAGCAACCGGCGTGGTCCGGGCCGGGGGCGGCAGGTCGGGGTCACGGGCGGCGGCCCCAAGCGCGCGCGCGGCGGCGGGCTCGGCGGGGGGCATTTCCACCGGGCGGGGCGCGGAGCCCGGGGCGCTGCGATGGGCAAAGAGCGGCTGTCCGGTGCCGTCGGAGGCCAGCGGCGCTGCCGCATCCGGCGACGGCGGCGCGGGACTGGCGGGCGCCGGGCGCTGGTCGAGGCTGGGGCGCGCGCGCGAGGCAAAGACCGCAACCGGCGGCTCGGGCTCTTGCGGTTCGACCGGATCGGGGCGGGCCGTGGCTGGAATTGCCGCAGGCTCTGGCGCTGGCTTTGGCTCTGGCTCTGGCGCCGGCGCGTCCGGCTCGGGGCTCGGCGCCGAGCCAGCTGCTGGCACAGTCGCTGGCACGGGCTTTGGCGCGGGCTTTGGCGCGGTTTCGGGCGCGGCTTCTGGCCCCGCCGCGACCGGCTCCTGGTTCTGCGGCAGATGGGCACGCCCGATCACATGCACCGGCTCGTCGTCGCGCAGGATGCTGTCGCCTTCGGCAAGGCCGGCCATGGCAGCGGCGGTCGGGCCAAAGAACACTTCGCCCACGAAGGTGAACGGCTCGGGCACCGAGGCGAAACAGACCGGCGCGAAGCGGTTATCGGTGGCAAAGGCCTCGGCCTCGTCCAGCGTCTCGCGTGCGACGGCGGCGATATAGGTGCGCCCGCCGCCCTTGGAGAAATCCCAGACCAGTTCGCTGACATCGTAGGGGGTGGCGCCATCGAGCGCGGCGCGCACCTCGTCTTCACCGGCCCGGGTGGTGTCGAGCGAGATGTACTTGATGAGGTCCTTGGGCAGCAGGATCTTGGTGCGGATCCCGCCCGGCTCGAGCGCCAGCGCGGTCTTGCGCAACAGCGCCAGGCGCGCGGTCAGATCCGGCGCATCATGTGCGGCCTCGCCGGCAAGATGCCATCCGCCCTTGACCCGGTGCAGCAACCGGATTCCCTCGAGCGACAGCGAAAGCGCGAAATTTGTTTTCATCCGGTGGACTTAGCACCCCAATTCAGAGGGCGAAACCGCCCAGGCGAGACAGGCCGAAACTATAGCAATTTCCCGCCTAGTCCAAGAAATGTTGCGATTTTGGCCAAGCTTGGCGGCGCGGCGCGCGTCATACTCGGTGCAAGTGTTTCAAACCATGCCCTTGGAGGGGGTTTTCATGCAATCACGTCTCATTTCTCTCGCGGTTCTGGCGCTGGTGAGTCTGCCGCTGGCAGCGCCGGCCGATACGCTCTTGCGCAGTCTCACCATGTCGGGTGCGGGGCATGTCGAACTTGAGCCCGACATGGCGGTGATCCAGATCGGGGTCGAGCAGGAGGCCGAAACCGCCGCCGCCGCGTTCAATGCGCTGTCGGTCAGTCTGATGGCGGTCATGGAGCGGCTGGCGGCCAGCGGCATCGCCGATCGCGACCTGCAAACCAGCGGTCTGCGGCTGGAGCAGCGCTACGAGCAGATTGACAGCGACCAGATGCCCAAGCCGGTGGGCTATACCGCGGCCTCGACCCTGACGGTCCGGGTGCGCGACATCGTCGCCGTCGGCGCGATTCTGGACGCGGTGGTTCAGGACGGGGCCAACCGGCTCTACGGGCTGAGCTTCGATGTGCAGGAGCCGCAGGCAGCACTGGATCAGGCGCGGGCCGAGGCGGTGGCCGATGCGCGCGCCAAGGCCGTGCTCTATGCGGAGGCGGCGGGCGTCACGCTTGGCCCGATCCTGTCGATCAGCGAGCCGGGCTATGGCGGGCCGCAGCCGGTAATGATGGAGATGGCCTTTGACCGCGCCGGGTCCATGCCGGTCGCGGGGGGCGAGATCAGCATCGGCGCCGATGTGGTGATCGTCTGGCAGATCGGCGACTGAAACGGCGGGCGGGCCCCGGCGCGCTGGCGCCGGGGCCGGGTGCCTACTTCGCCAGCGCCTTGGTCAGCGCCTGGTCCAGATCGGCGATCAGGTCATCGGCATCTTCGATGCCGATCGACAGCCGCACCACGGTGGCGGAGGCGCCGGCGGTCTTCTGTTGTTCGGGCGTCAACTGGCGATGGGTGGTCGAGGCCGGATGAATCACCAGCGAGCGCGTATCGCCAAGATTGGCGACGTGGCTGAAGATCTCGAGGCTGTCCACCAGCCTGACGCAGGCGTCATACCCACCCTTGACGGCGATGGTGAACAACCCGCCCGCGCCCTTGGGGCAGATGGCCTTGGCGCGCTTGTAATAGGGCGAGGATTCCAGCCCGGCATAGGTGACCGCCTCGATCCTGGGATCCTTTTCCAGCCATTTGGCGACCCTGGTGGCATTCTCGACATGGCGCTGCATCCGCAGCGACAGGGTCTCGATCCCCATCAGGGTATAATGGGCGCCCTGCGGGTTCATGGTCATGCCAAGGTCGCGCAGGCCGATGGCGATGGAGTGGAAGGTAAAGGCCATCGGCCCCAGCGCCTCGGCGAAAACCAGCCCGTGATAGGCGGGCTCGGGCGCGGAGAGCGAGGGGAACTTGTCGCTCTTCAGCCAGTCGAACTTGCCCGAATCGACCACGCAGCCGCCGGTGACGGTACCGTTGCCGGTCAGGTATTTGGTGGTCGAGTGAACGACCAGCGTCGCCCCCATCTCGATCGGGCGGCACAGATAGGGGGTGGCCGACGTGTTGTCGACGATCAGCGGCACGCCGGCGTCATCGGTGATCCTGGCGATGGCGGGAATGTCGGTGACATAGCCGCCCGGATTGGCGATGGATTCGCAGAATACCGCGCGGGTGTCATCGTCGATGGCGGCCTTGACCGCGTTCAGATCGTCGAAATCGACGAACTTGGCCGACCAGCCGAAGCGCTTGATGGTCTGGCTGAACTGGGTGACGGTGCCGCCATAGAGCCGGGTCGAGGCCACCAGGTTGCGCCCCGGTCCCATCAGCGGAAACAGCGCCATGATCTGGGCCGCGTGGCCGGACGAGCAGCAGACCGCGCCCGCGCCGCCTTCCAGCGTGGCGATCCGCTCGGCCAGAACGGCCACGGTCGGGTTGGTCAGGCGCGAATAGATATAGCCCACTTCCTGAAGGTTGAAGAGGCGGGCGGCATGGTCGGCGTCTTTGAAGACATAGGCTGTCGACTGATAGATCGGCGTCTGGCGCGCGCCCGTTGCCGGATCGGGCTTGGCGCCCGCATGGATCTGCAAGGTGTCGAAACCGTAGGTGGCGGACATGAAGGGACTCCCGGTTTGAATGGCCGGGGTGACCCTAGGCGAGCTTGCGCGGCGGCACAACGGCCCTTGCGGGCATTTCTGCCCGGTCAGAAGCTCAGAAGCTGCATCATCAGCCGCCGCCCGTCGCGGATGACCTCGAGCGTGACGCGGCGCGTCTTGGTGGCCGCCAGGGTCTCGAGCGCGGCGAGCGACCCGGTCGGGGCGCCGTTGATCGAGACCAGCACATCGCCCTCCTGCAGCCGCAGGCGGCGCGAGGCGCCATCGGCTGACAGCACCAGCACGCCGGCGGTGTCGGGCGCAAGCCCGAGCTGGGTCCGGATCGAGGGGGTCAGTTCCGCCGCCAGCAACCCGTCAAAGACCGTGTCGGTCGAGAGGCGGCGCGGCTCGAGGCTTTGGCGTACCTGTTCGGGTGCCGCCATCATGGCGATATCGACCGACCGCTCCGCGCCGTCGCGCCAGTAGGTGACGGTAGCGGTGCCGCCAATGCCTTGCGTGGCAAGACGAAAGCGCAGCTCGGCCTCGGCATCGACCGGCAGGCCGTCGAAGGTCAGGATAACGTCGCCGGCCGTCAGGCCTGCGGCCAGAAACGGGCTGTCGGGGTGCAGGTCGGTGATGACCACGCCGCGCGGAATGCTCAGGCCCAGCGCCTCGGCCAGCGCGGCATCCACCGTCTGCACCGCGATGCCGGCCCAGGGACGCTGGAGCGTGGCCGCCCCGTCGCCGGCCTGCTCGACATATTGGCGCACCAGGTTGGCGGGGATGGCAAAGCCGATGCCGTTCGAGCCGCCGGACTGGGTCAGGATCGAGGTGTTGATGCCCAGAAGCTGCCCCTCCATGTCGATCAGCGCCCCGCCGGAATTGCCCGGATTGATCGCGGCATCGGTCTGGATGAAGTAGCCTTGCCCCTGACCGCCGATCCCGCCCGACCGCGCCAGCCCGGAAACGATGCCGCTGGTCACGGTCTGGCCGACGCCGAAGGGATTGCCGATGGCCAGAACCAGATCGCCAACCTCGGCCGCATCGGAATCGGCCATGGTCAGCACGGGCAGGTCCTGCGCGCCTTCCAGCTGGATGATCGCCAGATCGCTGTCACGGTCCGACAGGATCACGCTGCCCGAAAACTCGCGCCGGTCCGACAGCACCACCCGGATATCCTCGGCCCCGCCGACCACGTGGAAGTTGGACACCACCAGCCCGTCCGGCGAAACGATCACGCCGGAGCCGAGCGAGTTCTGGATGCGCGGCGCGGCATCGATCTGGCCGAAGAACTGGGAAAAGAACGGATCGCTGGCAAAGGGACTGGCGCGGCTGGTCACGATGCGTCTGGCATAGATGTTGACCACGCTCGGCGCGGCCTCGGCCACCACCGGCGCGAAGCTCAGCTGCATCTGGGCCAGGCTCTGCGGCACCGCCTCCTCGGCCAGCACCGGCTGGGCCAGAATCGGCTGGACCAGCACCGGCTGGGCCAGAATTGCCAGAACGATCAGGATCTTGCGCATGGGCGCCCCCGTCTTGATGCCTGTTGCCGATGATCTGGTGCGGGTTCGGCCGGTTTCAAGGGCCGGCTCGCGCGGACGTTATCGCATCCAGAAGCCTTCGGCGCGCAGCTTGTTGCGGATCTGTTTCTCCGAACGCGGCAGGTTGTCGCGGTCAAACAGCTCGCGCACCTTGGCGCCGCGCCCCTGATACACCATCCGCTTGATCGGCTCGTAGGATTTCAGCACCTTCTTGATCCTGTTGGGCGCGGCCACCGCATCGAGCACGGCGACGGCGGCGTCGCTTTCGCGCGCGTAGAGCAGCGGGAAGGTGCGGTAATGGCAGGTCACCTCGCCATCGAGCCCGGCAAGCTCCCGCCCCGGCCGCCCGCCGCCGAAGGAATGGATCACCAGCGGCAGCACCACCTGGTCGAGCCACGGATCAAGCGATTGCAGCGCCAGTTCGGGGGGAGGGTCGTCGCGCACCGAGATCGCCCATTCGGCAAAGCGCTGGCCAAAGGCCGCCGGGTCGGCGCCAAAGAACCAGCCGGCGTTGAAATAGAGGTAGCGCTGCCAGTATTCGTCGGGCTGGTCGAGATCGAGCGAGGCGGCGAAATCCAGCCCGAACCGGTCATAGAGCGACTTCCAGGTGCGGGTATAGCCGGGCCAGTAGAGGTCTTCCTCGGGCCAGGTACCTTCGCGCCGCATCGAGGCGGAGGGGCGCGAAAAGTCGAAGCGCAGGCGCGCGAGGTCCGACAGGATCAGCGTATCGGTATCGAAGAACACGAAGGGCTTGCCCGGTGTCAGCGCCGCCAGCGCCTCGATCTTGTTGCCGTGGGGATAGGACTGGCCGAACAGGCGGTTCTCGAAGGGCACGATTTCGGCGCCCAGTTCGGTCAGGGTCGCGCGCGCGTCACCCGACATGGTCGGCGCGCGGTCCCACAAGGGGCCGGGCTGCGGCTCGGCCACCACCAGGCGGCCGGCAAAATCCGGCGACTGCGCGCGCAGCGAGGCGGCAAACAGGATGGCCTCGTATTGCAGCCGCCCGCCCTGGGCCACGATGAGGATATCGTAGTCCGCTTGCGTCTGTGACTCGCCGGTTTTTGGTTTTCGGGTCATTATGCCTGCATTCCGCCGCCCTGCCTGCGGCACCATAGCGCCAGTGGGCGCGCGGCAAAAGCCGTCATACCCGTCTGGAGGACATGATGTTTCAGCTCTTTCTTCCCTATCTCGTCGGCACCGCCCTGGGCATCGCCGCCCCGGTCCCGCAGGTCGCGCCCGGCGCGGCGCCGGCAGCCATCGCGGCGCAGGCCGTGCGTGTGCCCGAGCCGCAGGTCCCGACCGGCCTGTTCACCACCGCCACCGAGGTCCGCCCCATTGTCGACGCCACCAGCGCCAGCTGGGTCGCGGTGCGGCTCTACGAGGGGCAGGACCTGCTCTACTTCACCCAGCTGCTGAGCTGGCGCTGCGGATTGTGGGACATTCACTATGGCCTGAACGGCGCCGCCCCGACCGAGCGTTTCGACATGGAGCCCTGCCATGACGACAGCCTGACCCCCAACGCGATGACCGACGTGGAGCATTTCCTGCCCTATGTCACCCTGCCGCCCGACAGCATCCAGAGCGTGACGGTCGAGGTGACCTACGATAACGGGGCGCGCCAAAGCGTCACCTTCGAGCGCGCGCAGGTGCAGATCAACTAGCCAAAGCCCGGAAATGGCCGGTTGTGGTGGAACCGGGATTTGCTTCCGGCGCGGACTTGGCCCAGAGTGCCGGCCAAAGGTAAGCATCACTTGAACTCCCAAGCACGAACGGCACTCGAATACTGGCGTGGCATCCGTGCCTCGCTGGGCTTTCTGCTGGGCGTCCCGTTCGTCAATGCCCGGATCGTGCTCGGCGCCAAAGGGCGTGACGCGGCGCGCGACCTGCTGGCGCGGCATTTCGCAAGATTTCTGGTCACCTGCGATGTCAGCGTGTCGGTCGAGGGCGACATGCCCGCGCCGGGAACGGGCTGCATCCTGTGCTATAACGAAACCTCGTTTGTCGATGTTGCGGCCTATTGTTCCACGCTCTGGCCCCATGTCGACTGGGCGGCGGCGGCCGATCTCTATGCCTATCTGCCCTTCGCCCGCGCGGCCTGCCGGCGGGCGGCGATCGAGCTGGTCCCGCGCGGCAACCGGCAGGGCACCGACCTGTTGCTGGAGCGGATGGTCGCCGCTGTCGGCCAGGGCGCGCGGGTTGCCTGGGGCGGCGAGGGGCGGCTCCATGGCAAGGACGGCATCGGCCGCTTCAAGGTCGGCGCCAGCCTCATCGCCATCCGGGCACAGGCGCCGGTGATCCCGGTGGTGTTCTGTGGCGGGCACCGGGCGATGCCGCTGGGGAGTGTGCGCGCGCGCGCCGGCGAGGTGCGGATCCGGTTCTGCGCGCCCGTGCCGACCGCCGGCCTCACCGAGGCCGACGCGCGCGAGTTCACTGACAGGTTGCAGGCCGAGTTTGTGCGGAATTACAACGAGATGGCGAAGGAGATGCGGATCGGATGACCTTCGCGGGCAGGTCTTCCGGGACAGGCCGAAACTCCCCGGTTCTGCGACCAATGCGGGCAGCGGCGTCTGGATTGCTCCGAACCGGCCTCCGGGAGTAGCGTCAATCCGGTCTTGAGGGGCCGGTTGCAGGAGGCGCCATGCCAGACACTGAAACAGGCACATTTGCCGACATCGTGGAAATGACGCCAGAGGCCGTGCGGCCCGTCACGATCCGGCTGCGGGAACTGCTGCTATCGGTCGATCCGGACGCCTGCATCACCATCCGCCTGGGCGACCGGGCGGCGACATTCGGCATCGGGCCACGGAAGATGAGCGAAGGCTATTGCTATATCCTGCCCCATGCGGGCTGGGTCAATCT
>CAUJIU010000180.1 GCA_963205075.1 Pseudomonadota bacterium
GACGACGGGGGCGAGGCCACCGGCGAAAGCGGTCGAGGCGGTGGCAGCCAGAGCGGCGGCGAGGGCAAACTTCTTCATCAAGGTCTACGGGGTTATCAGTTGGTGACAGCGTACCGGAACAACCAGCGCGTCCGGATCCGGTTTACGGTGAGCTTAGACGTTTTCGTCGCTCGTCGACGAAGCGACGGCAATGATCACGCCAACGATGATCAGGGGGATCAGCCAGCCAGCCATCGAGGTGGCGGGGGCTTCCTGAACGATCACTTCGGGCTCGATGACGACGGGGGCGATACCGCCGGCGAAGGCGGTCGAGGCGGTTGCGGCCAGTGCGGCGGCGAGGGCAAACTTTTTCATGTCACTTCTCCAACTTCGCAGGGCCCCGGATTTCCGAAGCTGATGCGTGCGTAGTTCGGATACCGTGACCAGGTCAAACTGGCAATAGTGGCTTTGATTCCGGCAACAAAGGCTGAATTGTGTAGTTTTACGGTTACGGTGCCGCCGGCTAGATCAGCAGCACCTGGGTGCCGATCTCGGTCATCCCGAACAGTTCGGCGATATGCTCGTTATAAAGTCCGATGCAGCCATTGGACGAGCGGCGCCCGATCTTGCGCGTGTCGTGGGTGCCGTGGATCCGGTAATACTGCCATGACAGGTAAAGCGCGTGGGTTCCCAGCGGGTTTTCCGGGCCGGGACCGATATATTCGGGCCATTCGGGGTTGCGTTCGCGCATCGCCGGCGTGGGGCGCCATTCCGGGCCCACGACCTTTTGCACCACCTCGGTCTTGCCAAGGCGGGTCAGGTCATCGGATAGCGGCACGCTGGTCGGGTAAAGCCGGTAGATGCTTTCATCGGCTGACCAAAAATGCAGGGCGCGCGACTGGATATCGACCAGAATCGCGCCGCGATCGAGGTTGGCGAAATAGGGTTGCCATTCCAGCGTCCGGAAGCTGGAGATGTTGCGCCGGACGCTTTGCGAGATATCGCCCTCGATCTCGGTCGAGTTGTTGGTCTGGCCGATCGCCTGGCTGCCGATCACGGCTGCCGACGCCGCCAGAAATCCGCGGCGGCTGAGCCGCCTGGAGATGTTCTGTGCCATGTTTTTCTCCGCCTCGTGCCTGTTTTGGCGCTCAATACGCCCCTGTCATAGAACTTGCCATGGCATTTGTTCAATTCACAGCACCGTGCGTCGGCCGGGATTCGCTGATTGTGCATTTGTGCTGCCCCGCATGACCGGGTAATGACGGGCCAACTGGCAGACAGGAGTTCGGGAATGAACAGGCGCACGGCGGTACTGGGTTTGGCGATGGCGACGGTTGCGGCCTGCGCGCCCGCTCCGGCTCAGCTCGGACCCGACGGCTTGCCGCTGCCCAAGCTTTACCGGATCGACCCCGGCCAGACGGCGGAAATCCAGTTCCGCATGCTGGACGGGCTCAACTCGCTGCGCGCCGCCGCCGGCGCACCGGCCTTGCGGCCCAATGCGCAACTCAATGCCGCCGCCGCCACCCATTCGCGCGACATGGCGGTGCAGAACCGGCCCTGGCACTTCGGATCGGACGGGTCCTCGCCGCTGGACCGGGCGCGGCGCGTCGGCTTTACCGGGCGCATCCTGGGCGAGACCATCTCGGAAACCTTCGAAACCGAGATCGAGACCCTGGGCGCCTGGATGGCGCAGGCCGATACCCGCGCCGTGTTGCTGGACCCCAATGCCCGGCTGATGGGCTTTTCCTGGTTCCAGGAAGACGGCGGCAAGATCTGGTGGACGCTGGTCCTGGGTGTCTGACCTGACGGTCAGGGGCGGATGAAGATCGGGGTTCCGACCTTGACCATCGAATAGATCACTTCGATCTCGCGGTCAGAGACCGCGATGCAGCCCGCCGTCCAGTCCGGCGAGCGCCGAACCACCTTTGGCGTGCCGTGAATGAAGATGTCGCCGCCCGGTTGGCGGCCGGCGGCGCGGGCAAACTCCCGATCCGCCTGGTTGGGATAGGAAATGCCAAGCGACAGGTGGTAGCTGCTGTTGGGGTTGAGCCGGTCGATGTAATAGGCGCCTTCCGGGGTGCGTCCGTCACCTTCAAACTGCTTGGGGCCGTCGGAGGTGAAGCCCAGCTCGATGTCAAAGGCCTTCAGCACTTCGGAATCGTGCAGCAGATACATCCGACGCTCGGCCTTGTGGACGACGATGCTGGTGACCTCGGGTCCGTTATAGGTGCGGAACTTGCTGGCGCAGCCGGTCACGCCGAGCAATGCCGTCAGAAGGACGATCAGGTGAAGAAAACGCATCGCTGCCTCATGTTGCTCGGTCTGCCGCCGATTGGGAGCGTCATACACCATGGCATGGCACCGGGCCAGCACCCAATCACGTCCTTGCGAAGCCTGCGACCAGCTCGACATGCGCCGACCAGCGGAACTGGTCAACCACGGTAACCTCGGAAATGGCATAGCCCGCGCCCGCCAGCCGCGCCGCATCGCGGGCAAAGGTGACGGGGTTGCAGCTGACCATGGCGATCCGGCGCACGGTCGAGCGGGCAAGCGCGTCAACCTGCGCCTCGGCCCCGGCGCGCGGCGGATCGATCACCACCGCGTCGAATCGGGCCAGCTCGTCAGGCTCCAGCGGGCGGCGGAACAGGTCGCGGGTCTCGTTGGTGACACGCCTGAGCCCCTTGGCCTCGCGCCAGCCACGGTCAAGCGCTGCCAGCATCGCCGCATCGCCTTCAACGGCATGAACCTCGGCCGCCGCCGCCAGCGGCAGGGCAAAGGTGCCGCAGCCGGAAAACAGATCGGCGATGCGCGCGGCGCCTGCGGTGTGGTGCCTGACCGCCGCCAGCAACGCCGCCTCGCCCTCGCGGGTGGCTTGCAGGAACGCGCCGGGGGGCGGAATGACAATCGCGCTGCCAAACTGCTGCGTCGGCGGTTTCAGCGACACCACCTGCTCATCCTGCCAGACCAGCCGCGAAAACCTGAACTTCTGCGCCAGCGCCGCCAGCTCGACCCGCAGTTGCGGCGTCAGCTCGCGCTCGGTCTCGACCCGGATATCGGGGCCCGTCATGCTGTCGGTGACCGTCAGCCCGATCTCGGACCTGCGCGAGGCGGCCAGCACGGTCAGCGCCTCAAGCCCGGGCAGGGCGGCAATCAGGGATGGCAACAGCAACTGGCAGTTCGGCACGGCGACCAGCTGGTTGGAGCCATGGGTGTGAAACCCGACCATTGCCCCCTTCTTTGTGCGCTGCCCGGAAAGCTTGGCCCGGCGGCGCGAGCGTGGCGGCGAGGTGACGACTGGCCCGATCACCGCCTCGACCCCCTGCGCTGACAGGGCGCGGCGCACGATGCCGGCTTTCCACTCGGCCACGAAGGGCTCGGATGCATGCTGCATCGCGCAGCCGCCGCAGGTCCGGTAATGGCGGCAGGGCGCCGCCACCCGGTGACTGGAGGGGGTAAGAATGCGCACCGCGCCGTCCGGGCCGCGCTCGACCTGTTCGCCAGCCAGCACCCGCGGGATCAGCGTGCCGTCTTCGGCCCGGCCAAGGCCGAGATGGGTCAGCGAAACGATCTTCATCTCAGGCCGCCGCTTCCTGGGTCAGGATGAAGCCGCCCGACTGGCGGTTCCAGTAGCGGGCATAGAGCCCGTCCAGCGCCAGAAGCTCCTGATGGGTGCCCTCCTCGACGATGCGCCCGGCTTCCATGACCACGATCCGGTCCATCCGCGCCAGCGTCGACAGCCGGTGCGCGATGGCAAGCACGGTCTTGCCCTCCATGGCGGTTTCCAGCGCGGTCTGGATCGCGGCCTCGACCTCGGAATCGAGCGCCGAAGTCGCCTCGTCCAGCACCAGGATCGGCGCATCCTTGAGCAGCGCGCGCGCCAGTGCGATGCGCTGCCGCTGCCCGCCCGAAAGCTTGACGCCGCGCTCGCCCAGAAAGGCGTCATAGCCCGCGCGGCCCTTGTAGTCGCGCAGATGCAGGATGAACTCATGCGCCTCGGCACGGTTGGCGGCGGCGATCACCTCGTCATTGCTGGCGCCGGGTCGGCCATAAAGGATGTTGTCACGCGCGGTGCGGTTGAACATCGCGGTTTCCTGCGTGACCATGCCGATATTGCGCCGCAGCGATTCCTGCGTCACCGACCGGACATCGTGACCGCCGACCAGAATCCGGCCCTCTTCCGTGTCATAGAGCCGCAACAGCAGCGAAACGAGCGTCGATTTGCCCGCCCCCGAGGCGCCGACGATCCCGACCTTTTCGCCGGCCCTGATCGACAGGTTGAGATCGGTCACGCCGCCGCTTTCGCGGCCATAGGCAAACTGCACGTTCTCGAAGCGGATGTCCTGCGCCGGACCCAGGACCACCGCGCCGGGATCGTCGGTCAGCCGGTAGGGCGGCGTCAGGGTGCGCATGCCGTCTTCGACCTCGCCGACATTGGCATAAAGCCCCATGACGGTGAAACTGACCCAGCCGGTCATCTGCGCGATCCGCAGCGACACGGTCGCGGTCGCGGCGATGGCGCCGGTCGAGGCGTGGCCGATGGACCAGAGCCAGAGCGTCATGCCCACCATCAGCACCGGCACGGTGCCGGCAATCATCATCAGGAGGAACCGGAAGGTGGTCGAGGCATAGCCAAAGCCCAGCGTCCGGTCGCGGTAGCGGCCCATCGAGTCGATCGCCGCCTGATCTTCATGCTCCATATGCGCAAACAGCTTGACCGTGCGCATGTTGGAAATGGTGTCGACCACCGTTCCGGTCACGCCCGCCCGCGCCGCCGCGCGGCCTTCGGCATGCACGCGGATGCGCGGCAGGTAGTAGGTGATGAAGCGCAGGTAGCAGGCCAGCCAGATGGCCAGGATGCCGGAAACCCGCCAGTCAATGGTCAGCACCAGCAGCCCGGTGGCAACGATCGAAGCCACGGCAAAGACCACGGTGTTGATCGATTCGACCACCGCCTCGGTCAGCGCCCGCGCGGCCTGCATCTGCTTTTGTGCGATGCGCCCGGCGAAATCGTTGTCAAAGAACGTCACGTCCTGCCCGAGCGTCCAGCGATGCAGCCGCGACAGGATCAGCACGTTGAGGTTGGGACTGATGACCACCGACTGAAACGCCGCGCTGAGCCCGAAGATCGCCGGGCGCAGCACCAGCAGGAACACGACGATCCCGCCAAACATCAGGGCGTTGTCGCCAAACAGCCGGTCCGGTCCGCTGGCCAGCGCCGCATCGATCACCCAGCCAAGGCAGATGGCGGCGATCACCTCGAAGGTTCCAGCCAGCGCCGAGACGACCGAGGCCGCGCCCATGACCAGCCCGGTCCCGGTCAGGCACCAGCGGATGAAGGGCATCAGCCGCGATGGCGGCTGGCCAAGCGGCTGGCTGTCGAATGCCGGGATCCAGTTGGCCATCAGCCGCAGGATCTGGGGCTGCGTGGGTTCCGAAGCGCTCATTCCGCTGCCTCTGCATCATCATCGGCAAGAAAGCCGCCCGATTGCCGCGACCAGAGCCGCGCATAGAGCCCGCCCTGGCGCAGCAACGCGTCATGGCTGCCATCCTCGACGATGCGGCCCTTGTCCATCACCACGATGCGGTCCATGCGCGCGATGGTCGACAGGCGGTGCGCGATGGCGATCACCGTCTTACCCTCCATCATCCGGTAGAGCGTATCCTGAATCGCCGCCTCGACCTCAGAGTCGAGCGCCGAAGTCGCTTCGTCCAGCAGCAGGATCGGGGCGTTCTTGAGGATGACGCGGGCCAGCGCGATCCGCTGCCGCTGGCCGCCCGAAAGCTTGACACCACGCTCGCCCACCTGGGCGTCATAGGCCTTGTTGCCCTTGGCGTCTTCCAGCGTGCGGATGAATTCGGCGGCCTCGGCCTTTTCGGCGGCCCGGATCAACTCCTCCGGGCTGGCGGTGGGGGCGCCGTAGAGGATGTTCTCGCGCACGGTGCGGTGCAACAGCGACGAATCCTGCTGGACCATGCCGATGGCCTGCCGCAGGCTGTCCTGCGTCACGTGGCTGATATCCTGCCCGTCGATCAGGATGCGCCCGGCCTCGGCGTCGTAAAACCGCAGCAACAGTTTGACCAGCGTCGACTTGCCCGCCCCCGACGGCCCGACCAGCCCGACCTTTTCACCCTTGTGAATGGTCAGGTTGACTGACTGCAACCCGCCACGGGTCTTGCCGTAGTGATGGGTCAGGTCCTGCATCTCGATCTGGCCATCGGTGACGCGCAGCGGCACCGCGCCGGGCTCGTCCACCAGCAGCACCGGCTGGGCGATGGTCTCCATCCCTTCCTTGACGACACCGAGGTTCTGGAACAGGTTCGACACCGCCCACATGATCCAGCCCGACATGCCGTTGAGCCGCAGCGTCAGCGCCGCCGCCGCCGCGACGATGCCGACCGAGGCCGAGCCGCCATACCACAGCCAGATGGCCCAGCCGACGACGCCGACCACCAGCACCCCGTTGAGGCTGACCAGCCCCAGCTCCATGATGGTATAGAGCCGCATCTCGCGCTGGAGCGTCTGGCGGGTGTTCTCGATCGCTTCGCGGGCATAGTTCACCTCGCGGTCATGATGGGCAAACATCTTGACCGAATGGATGTTGGTGTAACTGTCGACCACGCGCCCGGTCACGGCGCTGCGCGCATCGGATGAGGCCTGAGAGGCCACGCCGACGCGGTGCACCACCCATCGCATCAGGAAAATATAGGGGACCAGCCAGACCAGCATCGGCACGATCAGGCGCGGATCGGCATCGCCCAGCATCACCGCCGCGCCGACCAGATAGGCGATGGCAAAGGTCACCGCATCGAAGATCTGGTAGATCACGTCGCCCGCCGCCGGCGGGGTCTGCATGATCCGGTTGGCGATGCGGCCGGCAAAATCGTTCTCGAA
>CAUJIU010000181.1 GCA_963205075.1 Pseudomonadota bacterium
GAGGAGGACGAGGACGAGACCACCGCTGCCGCCCCCGAGAGCGTCGAGAGCGCAGCTGACGGCGACGACAAGCCCAAGAAGCGCCGCCGGCGCCGGCGTCGGCGGCGGGGCGGTGCCCCCGATGGCCAGCCGGGCGAGAACGGTGCCGAGGCGGGTGGCGCCGACGAGTCGGGCGACGACGAGGCCGAGGCCGGCGAGGACGAGGCCGAAGCCCCCGCAGAGGAGGCCAAGCCGCGCCGTGCCCGCACCCGCTCGCGCGGGCGCAAGCAACCCGCGCCGGATGCGGCCGTGACCGAGGCTCCGGCAGAGGCCGCGCCCGAAGCTGCGCCCGAGGCCGCTCCGGTCGCCGCCGAGCCGGAAGCTGCCGCCAAGCCCAAGCGCGCCAGCCGCGCCCGCAAGCCCAAAGAGGCCGAGGCCGTCGCGGAGGCGGTCGTCGAGGCTGCTCCGGTGGCCGAAGCCGAGCCGCAAGCCCCCGCCGAGCCGGAAGCCCCCGCCAAGCCCAAGCGCGCCAGCCGCGCCCGCAAGCCGAAGGCCGAGGTGGTTGCCGAGGAAACGGTGGTTGCGGAGGCCCCGGTTGCCGAAGCGGAACCCGCGCCCAAACCCGAGCCCGCACCCGAGCCCGTCGCCGCCAAGCCGGCCAGGGCCGCTCCGGCCGCGATCCCGGATCCGGGCGAGGCCGAGCCGCAGCCGAAAAAGCGCGGCTGGTGGTCCATCGCCCGCTGATCGCACCTCGCGGAGCAGACAGAAGCGCCGCCCTTCGGGGCGGCGTCTTGCATTCCGGCTCAGCCCTTGCGGATCAGATAGGCCTGCGCGCGCCCGGCATCGGCCATCTCGATCAGGCGATGCCCGGCCTCGGCGCAGAAATGCGGCATGTCGATGATCGCCGCCGGATCGTCGGCCAGCACCCGCAGCACCATGCCCGGCGCCAGCCCCTGCAGGCGTTTGCGCGCCTTGAGCACCGGAAGCGGGCACAACAGGCCGCGCGCGTCGAGTTCGGCGTCTGGGCTTTGCATGGTGCGGCTCGTAGGGCGGAAATTTCGGCTTGTCCACTCAGATGTGACACCGCCGGGGCGTGACGCGCCCGCGCCGATCGCTTATCCCGGTGCCAGGGAGAGGCCGCCATGCTCGAGACCAGTCTGATATTCGATGCCCCGCTGATCGGCGCCATGCTGGTGGCGGCCGTGGCGGGGCTGTTATCCTTCCTGTCGCCTTGCGTGTTGCCGATCGTGCCGCCCTACCTGGCCTATATGGGCGGGGTCTCGGTGACCGAGATGGGCGGCACGGTCTCGGCCCGCCGCCGGGCTACCCTGGCGGCCCTGTTCTCCGTGCTGGGCCTGTCGACCGACTTCGTGCTGCTGGGGGCGGCGGCAACCGTGTTCGGGCGGCTGTTCCTGACCTGGCAGGACGGGTTCGTCACCGCCGCCGGCATCGTCATCATGGTGTTTGGCGCGCATTTCATCGGGGTCTTTCGCCTGCCGTTCATGGACCGTGAAATGCGCGTGGATGCTGGGGATCGCGGCGGCTCGGCCTTTGGCGCCTACCTGCTGGGACTGGCCTTCGCCTTTGGCTGGACGCCCTGCCTCGGCCCGATACTCGGCGCCATTCTCGGGCTGGCCGCCTCGCAGGCCGATCTGGCGCGCGGCACGGTGCTGCTGGCGGCCTATGCGGCGGGGCTGGGCGTGCCGTTCCTGCTGGTGGCGGCGTTCTTTCCCGGCCTGAAGGGTCCGATGGCATGGATGCGCCGGCATATGGGGCGGATCGAGCGGATCTCGGGACTGCTGCTGTGGACCGTCGGGCTGATGATGCTGACCGGGCAATTCAGCGCCTTCAGCTACTGGCTTCTGGAAAACGTGCCGTTTCTGGCCTCGCTGGGCTGACGCGGCCTGATGGGGCTTAATCTGGCCCGATTTCCCCGCTAGGCTCGCGCAGGCTCGGAGGCGGATATGGCAGGCGATACCAGGCCAGTACAGGTGCGGCGGCGGCGGGTCTTTTACATTCCCGGCTACGATCCCATTCACCCGCGCCGCTACCGCGAGCTGTACCGCAAGGAAAGCGCCGATCAGGCCGCGATCAGCGGTTACGAGATCGCGCTCAGCCCGCGCACCGGCGCCGGCACCTATGGCTGGGATGTCACCGCGCGGATCGACGGGCAGCCGGTCGAGGCCACCGTCGAGGCGCTGGTCTGGTCCGATATCGTGCGCGATTCGATGTCGAACTCGATCCCCGCCACCTACATGCAGCTTCTGCGCACCGCATGGATCTATATCTCCACCGGCACGCTGCGCCGCCTGATGTGGCTGCGCAAGGGGCCAGTGATCGCGGCGCTCTACCCGGTGGGCATGCTCCTGCTGCAACTGCTGCTCGCCATGCTGACCGGCGCGCTGGCGGGCGCGCTGGCGGTGCGGGGGATCAATGCGGGCCTGGGGCTGTTCGGCTGGTCGCTGGGGGCCTTCGCGGTGCTGATCCGCTGGCCGGTGCTCTGCGTGATCGCGGTGCTGGTGCTGCGCTGGTTCAAGGCCCGCGACAACCGGCTCTACGCCTATTACCTGATGCATGATTACGCCTATTCGGCGCGCTATCTGGGCGCCAATCCCCCGGCGCTGGAACAGCGCATGTCCGAGTTCCGCGCCATGATTGCTGGCGCCTTGCGCGACCGGGTGGACGAGGTGCTGGTGGTCGGCCATTCGTCGGGCGCACATCTGGCGGTCTCGATCCTGGCCGACCTGATCCGCGAGGGGGCGGTCAGGCCGGGCGGGCCGGCGCTGGGGTTTCTCTCGCTGGGGCAGGTGGTGCCGATGGTGTCGTTCCTGCCGCGCGCCGAGCGGCTGCGGGCCGATCTGGCCTATCTGTCAGAGCGCGAGGAACTGGCCTGGGTCGATGTCACCGCGCCCGGCGACGGCTGCGCCTTCGCGCTCTGCGATCCGGTGATGGTCAGCGGCGTCGGGCGCGACAGCAAGCTGTGGCCCTTGGTGGTTTCGGCCTCGTTCACCCAGTCGCTCAGCCCCAAACGCTGGAAAGAGCTGCGCTGGCGGTTCTTCCGGCTGCATTTCCAGTATCTGTGCGCCTTCGACCGGCCCAAGGATTACGACTATTTCCAGATCACCGCCGGGCCGCTGACGCTGGCGCAGCGCTATGCCGGGCGGCCGCCCTCGCGCTCGCGCATCGACATCGCCGCGTCGAAATACACCTCCGTCGCCGCATGACGCTGCCGCCCAAACCGGCCGCGCGCCCGGAAAAGGTCTCGCTCTGGCGCTATCTGCGGCTGTTTCGGCAGGACATTCTTTCGGCGCAGCCGGCCAAGCTCTACCGCGCCTGGATGGCCGAGTTCCGCACCCCGTTCTTTCGCAGCTACATGGTCAATGACCCGGCCCTGATCCGCCGGGTACTGAGCGAGCGCCCCGATGATTTCCCCAAATCCGACCGGGTTGGCGCCGGGCTGCGCCCGATCCTGGGCAATTCGGTGTTCCTGACCAATGGCGAGACCTGGAAGCGCCAGCGCCGCATCATCGATCCGGCCTTCGAGGGCGGGCGGCTGCGCGACACCTTCGCCGCCATGTGGGCCGCGGGCGAGGCCTCCGTGGCGCGGCTGGCGGGGCTGGCCGATGGCGCCCCGGTCGAGATCGAGGCCGAGGCCAGCCATGCCGCCGCCGACGTGATCTTTCGCACCCTTTTCTCGATCCCGATCGAGCATCGGACCGCCGCGCAGGTGTTCGATGCCTTCCGCGCCCATCAGCGCAGCCAGCCGATCCTCAACCTGGCCGCCTTCATCCCCGGCCCGCGCTGGATGCCGCGGTTTTTCAGCCGCGAGACCCGGCGCACCGCGCGCACCATCTGCCGCCTGATCCGCGACCTGACCGAGGCGCGGCTGGCCGAGATCGCCAGCGGCGCCGCACCCGACGATCTGGCGACCAAGATCATGACCACCGCCGACCCCGAAACCGGCGCGCGTTTCGATCTGTCCGAGATGGTCGATCAGGTGGCGATCTTCTTTCTGGCCGGGCATGAGACCAGCGCCTCGGCGCTGGCCTGGACGCTCTACCTGTTGGCGCTGTTTCCGGACTGGCAGGAACGGGTCGCGGCAGAGGCTGCGGGGCTGACGCAGGACTTTGCCTCGGTGGGCAGGTTGCGCGTCACCCGCGACGTGTTCCGCGAGGCGCTGCGGCTTTATCCGCCGGTGCCGATGCTGGTGCGCCAGACCACCTGCCCGGACCAGTTCCGAGGCCGGACGGTCCGGCCGGGCTCGCAGGTGGTGCTCTCACCCTGGCACCTGCACCGGCACGAACGGCTCTGGGTCGAGCCCGATGCCTTTGATCCCGGCCGCTGGGCCACCGAGAACGGCCGCGCCTGCGCGCGCGATGCCTACATGCCGTTTTCCAGCGGCCCGCGCGTCTGCACCGGGGCGGGGTTCGCGATGATCGAGGGGCCTTTGCTCATGGCCATGCTGCTGCGTCGTTTCCGCTTTGAAACCGTGATTGGCAAGACGCCCGTTCCGGTCGCGCATCTGACCGTGCGGGCCCGCGACGGCATCTGGCTCCGAATCACGCCGCGCGGCAATAACGGCGCTGATTGATCCGCGGGGGTGAACAGTGGGCCGCGTGGTTGCCAACTCTGTCGGCGGGGGCAACAATCCATCACGATTGCGCCCATATTCCGCCCGGTTTCCGGAGTTTATCGCAGGCATTGATAAAGTATTAATTTCAGGGTTCTAGCAGGCGAACCTCGCATCGTTTCACGCAATCTTGCATCGGTGCCGGCTGCCGTTTTTCGCCGCAATGGGTTAGGTTGGACAAAGGTTTTTCAGGTGGTTTTGATGAGTCGCCCACTGCGCAAGCGCAACATTTACGGCACGCCGTCCTGGTTCACGATGGCCCGCCGCCGCCTTGCCCAATTGTTCGGGCGGCGCGCCCGGCCCGAGCAAACCAGCGCGCTTGCCGGCGAAATGGCGATGATCATCACCGCCTTCAGCCGGGTCGAGGCCGCCGAGCGGCGCGAGATGGCGGACCTGCGGCTGGCGCTTCACGCCCGCGAACGCGCCTGAGCCGCCCGCAACACCTCTACCCGTATCGCTGACGCCAGCCCGACATCGCCGCGCCCGGCGTCGATCTCTGCGGCCAGCGCGTTCAGCGTCAGCCCGCGCGCCTCGGCCAGCGCCCGGAACGCCGCCCAGAACTCCGCCTCCAGGCTGACCGAGGTGCGATGGCCCCGCAGCGTCAGCGAATGCTTGACCGGGCGCGCGCCGGCCACCGCTATTCCTCGTCGAACTGGTGCTGATCGAGCCGCCGCCGCGCCAGATCATTGCGCGCGGCCTCCAGCAGACGTTCGGCCTTGGTGCGCCCGAATTTCAGCGCGTTGGCATCGGCCTGCGCCTTGGTGGCCTCGCGCAGACGCTCCTTGCGGGCCTTGTTGAGGTTGAGCGGCGCCTCGTCGGTCATGACGGGCCGATCATGTCTTCGGGCCGCACCACCCGGTCAAAGGTCGCCTCGTCCACGAAGCCGAGCCGGATCGCCTCTTGCTTCAGCGTGGTGCCGTTCTTGTGCGCGGTCTTGGCGACCGTGGTGGCATTGTCATAGCCGATGGTCGGGGCCAGCGCGGTCACCAGCATCAGCGATTCGCGCATCAGCTTTTCGATCCGGGTGCGATCTGCCTTGATGCCGACCACGCAATTGTCGGTGAACGCCACGCAGGCATCGCCCAGAAGCTGCATGGATTGCAACACGTTATAGGCCATCATCGGCTTCATCACGTTCAGCTCGAAATGCCCCTGGCTGCCGGCAAATCCGACAGCGGCATCGTTGCCCAGCACATGGGCGCAGACCTGGGTCAGCGCCTCGACCTGGGTCGGGTTGACCTTGCCGGGCATGATCGACGAGCCCGGCTCGTTCTCGGGCAGCATCAGCTCGCCCAGCCCGCAGCGCGGGCCCGAGCCCAGCATGCGGATGTCGCAGGCGATCTTGTAGAGGCTGACCGCCACAGTCTTGAGCGCGCCCGACATCTCGACCAGCGCGTCATGGGCGGCCAGCGCCTCGAACTTGTTGGGCGCGGTGACGAAGGGCAGGCCGGTGATGCCGGCAATCTCGGCCGCCACGGTCTCGCCCCAGCCCTTGGGGCTGTTGAGCCCGGTGCCAACGGCGGTGCCGCCCTGCGCCAGCTCGTAGATGGCCGGCAGCGCCGCATTCACCCGCCGGATGCCCATCGCCACCTGATGCACATAGCCGGAAAACTCCTGCGCCAGCGTCAGCGGCGTGGCGTCCATCGTATGGGTGCGCCCGATCTTGATGATGCCCTCGAACTCGGCCTCCTTGGCCTTGAGCGCCGCATGGAGTTTGCTCAGCCCCGGCAGCAGCACATCGCGCGCCGTCATCGCCACGGCCACATGCATGGCGGTCGGGAAGGTGTCGTTGGAGGACTGGCCCATGTTGACATGGTCATTGGGATGCACCGGCTTCTTGGAGCCGATGGTGCCGCCCAGCATCTCGATGGCGCGGTTCGAGATCACCTCGTTGGCGTTCATGTTCGACTGGGTGCCCGATCCGGTCTGCCAGACCACCAGCGGGAAATGCCCGTCCAGCTTGCCCGCGACCACCTCGGCGGCGGCGGCGATCATGGCGTCGGCCATGTCGTCCGGCAGCTTGCCCAGCCGCTGGTTGATCTGCGCGCAGGCCTGCTTGATGACCCCGAGCGCCCGGACGATCGCTACCGGCTGCTTTTCCCAGCCGATGGGAAAGTTCTGGATCGAGCGCTGGGTCTGCGCCCCCCAATAGCGGTCCGCGGGCACCTCGATGGGGCCAAAGCTGTCGGATTCGGTGCGGGTCTGCGTCATCTGGGTCATCCTTTGGTATGCCGTTGCATGCCGTTTAGCGCCGGTTGCGCGATGCCGCAACGGTCAGATTGACGCAAACTACTTGCGGAACCGGTCGAGGCTGACGATCTCGGCGTCGCCGCGCTTTTCGGACCTGGCCTCGGCCATCTCGTCCATCGGCGCCTCGTCCTCGCCGTCATCCTCGTCCTCGTCGCTGGTCTGGGTCTCGAACCGCAGGCCGAACTCGACCGAAGGGTCGACAAAGGTGCGAATGGCGTCAAACGGGATATAGAGCCGCTCGGGGTTGTCGCCGAAGTTGAGCGTGATGCTGAAGCCGTCATCGGTGACGCTGAGATCGGCAAACCAGTGCTGGATCACCACCGTCATGTCGCCGGGATAGCGGTCCGACAGCCAGTCGGCGATCTCGACCTCGGGATGCATGGTGTCGAAGGTGATGAAGAAATGGTGCTCGCCGGGCAGGCCGGTCCTGGAAACGCCTTCCAGCACTTCCTGGATCAATCCGCGCATGGCGCGGTGCATCAGGTTTCCATAGTCGATTGCCCGGCTCACGTGGTGCCCCCCGCTTGATTGGGTCCAGCATAGGACAAATCGTGGCAGTGAAAAGAGGCGACCGGCCGATTTGGTGAGATGCCGGTGATGCCGCTTGCCGCCGCGGCAAGGCCAAGGGCGGCCATCAGCCCGAGAACCGCGAAAAGCGACCAGTGACGGCGCAACAACAGGTAGGCGGCAAGTGTGATCAGTCCCAACGCCAGCGGGTCCAGACTGGCCCAGTCCGGCGACAGGACATGCAGCGGCCAGAGATCGACCACCGCGACGCGGGCAAAAAGCACATGCGCCGCGAACCAGACCGAAAGGTTGCCGATCACCCCGACGACGGCGGCGGTGATCGCCGCCAGCGCACCGCTGAGCCGGGGCTTGCCCGCAAGCCAATCCAGATAGGGCGCGCCGACGAAAATCCATATGAAACAAGGCACAAAGGTCACCCAGAGGCTCAGGAGCCCCCCGGCCACACCCAGCCAGACCCCGCCAAGTTGCGCGCCCCCTACCACCGCCACGAACTCGGTCACCAGAATCAGCGGCCCCGGCGTGGTTTCGGCCAGTCCCAGCGCATCGATCATCTGCGCGGTGCTGAGCCAGTGATACCGGGCCACCACTTCCTGCGTCATATAAGCCAGCACCGCGTAGGCGCCGCCGAAAGTCACCACCGCCAGCTTGGAAAAGAACAGCCCGACATCGACCAGAAAGTCCTGACCCGCCAGCCAGACCCCGATCACCGGCATCGCCCAGAGCAACAGGCCGATCCCGAGCGCTGCAAACAGCCCGCGCAGCGGAGGGGCGGCGACAGGCAGCGCGGCTGCGGGCGCGTGGCGCACAAAGCCCCAGAGCGCCGCCAGTGCGATGATTGCCGGGAAAGGCAGGTTGAAGGCGAAAATACCCAGGAAGGCAAGGGCCGCAATCAGCCAGTCCTCGCGCCCGCGCAAGGCGCGCCGCCCCACGCGCAGGATCGCCTCGATGACGATCGCCACCACCGCCGCCTTGATGCCAAGGAACGCCGCCTGAACCAGCGGCAGCTGGCCCCACTGCCCGTAGGCCAGCGCCAAAGCCATGATGACAATCGCTCCCGGCAGCACGAACAGTCCGCCGCCGATAAGGCCGCCCGCCAGGCCGCGCTGCTTCCAGCCGGCATAGGTCGCCAGTTGCATCGCCTCGGGTCCGGGCAAGAGCATGCAGAAGGACAGTGCGCGCAGGAATTCGGCCTCTGTCAGCCAGTCGCGCCGGTCGACCAGCTCGCGGTGCATCAGCGCGATCTGTGCCGCCGGCCCGCCAAACGACAACAGGCCAATGCGCCCGAAGACCCGGGCAAGATCGCCCATGGGGCGACTCATTCCGGACGGCTCGCAGGCCAGTCATGACCCTCGTCATGGCCGTCGCGCGCCCAGCGGTAGAAGGCGTCGTACAACGATATTCCGGCCTCCAGCTGCGCCAGATCATCCCGATGGAGGCGCGACAGCCCGACCGAGACTGCCAGCAGGCCCGCCGAAGCGGGATGCAGATCGTGCCGGTTGGTGTCGGCCCCGCGCACCAACAGCGCCAGCCGGTCCAGCGCCTCGCAATGCAGGCCGAACCGGTCCAGCATCAGGTCAAAGGTGCAGCGCGGACCGTCATGCGAGAACGCCACGCCTTCGATATCGAAGGGGATGGCGTCAAACCGTTCGGCCACCTCTGTCACCGTGGTTGGCGGCACGTAGAGGATCTGCGCGCCCGGATCGACAAAGCGGCGGATCAGCCAGGGGCAGGCGATGCGGTCGATCTT
>CAUJIU010000182.1 GCA_963205075.1 Pseudomonadota bacterium
GATATCGTGGTCTCGAACGCATCCTGCACCACCAACTGCCTGTCGCCGGTGGCCCAGGTGCTCAACGATGCCATCGGCATCACCAAGGGCTTCATGACCACCATCCACAGCTATACCGGCGACCAGCCGACGCTGGACACCATGCACAAGGATCTCTACCGCGCCCGCGCCGCGGCCCTGTCGATGATCCCGACCTCGACCGGTGCCGCCAAGGCCGTGGGACTGGTGCTGCCGGAACTGAAGGGCAAGCTAGATGGCGTGGCCATCCGGGTGCCGACCCCCAACGTGTCAGCGGTGGACCTGGTGTTCGAATCCGCGCGCGATACCACTGTCGAAGAGATCAACGCCGCGATCATCGCCGCCGCCAAGGGCCGCCTGAAGGGCATTCTGGGCTATACCGACCAGCCCAATGTCAGCTCGGACTTCAACCACGACCCGCATTCGTCGATCTTCCACCTTGACCAGACCAAGGTGATGGAAGGCCGGATGTGCCGGATCCTGACCTGGTATGACAACGAATGGGGCTTTTCCAACCGCATGGCCGATACCGCCGTGGCGATGGGCAAGCTGATCTGAGCCAAAGCCCGGCAAGCGGGTATCGGGGCCGTCCTTCCGGGCGGCCCTATTTCCTTGCCAGCTTGGCGATCAGCGCCTCCTTGACCGAGGCAGGCACGAACTTGGTGATGTCGCCGCCCAGCCGGGCGATTTCCTTGACCAGTTTCGAGGCGATGGCCTGGTGGCGCGCCTCGGCCATCAGGAACACGGTCTCGATGGAGGAATCCATCGCACGGTTCATGCCAACCATCTGATATTCATACTCGAAATCTGCCACCGCCCGCAGGCCGCGGATGATGACCCCGGCCCCCACATCGCGGGCGCAGTCGATCAGCAGGTTTTCGAACGGATGCACGACGATCTCGGTCCCGGTCTTGTCGCCCACGGGCAGGCACTCGGCCTCGATCATCGCCACCCGCTCCTCGAGCGAGAACAGCGGCCCCTTGTCGCGGTTGATCGCGACGCCGATCACCAGCCGGTCCACCAGGCTGGCGGCGCGGCGGATGATGTCGATATGGCCGTGGGTGACGGGATCGAAGGTGCCTGGATAAAGGCCGGTGCGCATGGCGCCTCCCTGGGTGGTGGTCATCATGCCCGCAGGCAACAATAGTGCGCCCCCGATGGCAAGCCGTCAGTGGCCCATGATCATGCCTTCAAGGGCATCTTTCTCCATCGCCAGCTCGGCCAGCCGGGCCTTGACCACATCGCCGATCGAGATCAGGCCCACCATCTGGCCGTTCTCCACCACCGGCAGGTGACGGAACCGGCCCTCGGTCATCACCTCGAGCACCCCCAGCGCGGTATCGGTCTGGGCGCAGGTGATCAGATTGCGGGTCATCATGTCCTCGACCTTGTGCTGCAGCACGCCGGGGCCGGAGCGGCCAAGCTCGCGCACCACGTCACGCTCCGACAGGATGCCGATGGCGTGCTTGCCGCCATCGGAAGACACCACCAGCGCCCCGATCTTGCGCGAGGACAGGATCGCCACCGCTTCGCTGATCCGGGCCTGCGGCTCGATGGTCTGCACATCACCGCTGGGCTTGGATTTCAGGATCTGTTGCACGAGCATGTCCGACCTCCCTGCTGCTGTTGTCACCCCCAGCGTCCCCCTTCCGTCCCGCCCCTGTCAAGCGTGCAAGCTGCTCAAGGCGCTCCACTTCCGACTGCATTTCGCTCACCAGCGCCGCGGCGAAGCGGTTGAGCCGCTCGGAACGGCGATCCGAGGCATGGCGCACGAGGTAGAAGGCACGCCGCAGCGACACTCTGTCGCGCAGCACGAAACGCAGTTCGGGCGACAGCGGCATGGCGAAGTCATGCATGATGCCGATCCCGGCCCCGGCCCGCATCGCCATGATCTGCACCGCCACCGAGTTGGACGCCAGATGCACCGAGGCCGCGCCGATCTCGCCCAGATAGTCCAGCTCCTTGTCGAAGATCATGTCGGGAATGTAGCCGACGATCGGCAGGGCAAGCACATCCCCGAGGCCCCGCACCTGTGCCGCGATATCGGCGCGGGCCGCCAGATGCAGGTGATAGCCGGTGATCTTCTGCACGGTCAGCCGCCCGGCATCGGGCGGGCTGACGGTGATCGCCATGTCCGCCTCGCGCTTGGACAGGTTGACCACGCGCGGCAGCGCCAGGATCTGCACCTCCAGACCGGGGTTGCGGGCCTGCAGCGTGGCGCAGATCTGCGGCAGCAGGTAGTTGGCGCAGCCGTCGGGCGCCCCGATGCGGATCAGGCCCGACAGCCCGGACGAGCGGCCCTGCCCCTCCTCCAGGGCCTGCGCCAGCGCCTCCTCGGCGCGCGCGGTATTGTCGAGCATCCGCGCGCCCAGATCGGTCAGTGCATAGCCTTGCGGAGATTTCACGAACAGCGCCCCGCCCATGCGGTCTTCCAGCCGGCCGATGCGGCGGCCGAGCGTGGCCGGGTCCAGCCGCAGGCCGCGCGCCGCCGCCGACAGGCCCCCGGCCCGGGCCACCGCCAGAAATACCCGCAGATCGTCCCAATTTTCCATCTCATACCTGCATTATTGCAAAGCCATTTTGGAATATGGACGCTTTTACCCCGAATATTGCAAGGCTATGATGCAGCAATCCCGACGCACAGACCCAACGGAGGATCCCATGCAGGACCTGTATCATTACATAGACGGCACCCGCACTGCCGGCACGTCCGGCCGCTTTGCCGATGTCTTCAACCCCGCCACCGGCGAGGTGCAGGCCCGCGTGCCGCTGGCCTCCGCCGCCGAGATGGCCCGCGCGGTCGAGGTCGCCGCCAGGGCGCAGCCGGCCTGGGGCGCGGTCAACCCGCAGCGGCGCGCGCGGGTGATGATGCGCTTTGTCGATCTGCTCAACCGCGATATCGACAAGCTGGCCGAGGCGCTCAGCCGCGAGCATGGCAAGACCCTGCCCGATGCCGCCGGCGACGTGCAGCGCGGGCTGGAAGTGGTCGAATACTGCATCGGCGCCCCGCAGATGCTCAAGGGCGAGTTCACCGACAGCGCCGGTCCCGGCATCGACATGTATTCGATGCGCCAGCCGCTGGGCGTCACCGCCGGCATCACCCCCTTCAACTTTCCCGCCATGATCCCGATGTGGATGTTCGCCCCCGCCATCGCCAGCGGCAACGCCTTCATCCTCAAGCCGTCCGAGCGTGACCCCTCGGTGCCCTTGATGCTGGCGGAACTGATCGAGGAGGCCGGCCTGCCCAAGGGCATCCTGCAAGTGGTCAACGGTGACAAGGAGGCCGTGGACGCCATCATCGATCATCCGGTGATCCAGTCGATCGGCTTTGTCGGCTCGACCCCGATCGCCGAGTATATCTATGGCCGCGGCTGCTCGAACGGCAAGCGGGTGCAGTGCTTCGGCGGCGCCAAGAACCACATGATCGTCATGCCCGACGCCGACATGGATCAGGCCGCCGACGCGCTGATCGGTGCCGGATACGGTGCGGCCGGCGAACGCTGCATGGCGATCTCGGTCGCGGTGCCGGTGGGCGACGAAACCGCGGACCGCCTGATCGAAAAGCTGGTGCCGCGCATCGAAAAGCTGAAAGTCGGCCCCTATACCAGCGGCAAGGACGTGGATTACGGCCCGGTGGTGACCGCCGCCGCCAAGGCCAACATCCTGCGGCTGGTCGAATCCGGCGTTGCCGCCGGGGCCAAACTGGTGGTCGATGGCCGCAATTTCAGCCTTCAGGGCTACGAGAAGGGCTTTTTCGTCGGGCCGCACCTGTTTGACCACGTGACCCCGGATATGGAGATCTACCGCAAGGAGATCTTCGGCCCGGTGCTGTCGACCGTGCGCGCCAAGTCCTACGAGGATGCGCTCAAGCTGGCGATGGACCACGAATATGGCAACGGCACCGCGATCTTCACCCGCGACGGCGACACCGCCCGCGACTTCGCCAGCCGGATCAATATCGGCATGGTCGGGATCAACGTGCCGATCCCGGTGCCGCTGGCCTACCACACCTTCGGCGGCTGGAAGAAATCGGCCTTCGGCGATCTCAACCAGCACGGGCCGGACGCCTTCCGCTTCTATACCCGCACCAAGACCATCACCTCGCGCTGGCCGAGCGGCATCAAGGAAGGCTCCGCCTTCTCGATCCCGGTGATGGAATAACCACAGCGGCGGCCCGCTCCGTCAGGGGCGGGCCAGCCCGTCAGTCATCGAAATGCCAGCCATCGTTCTTGGCGCCGTAAAGATGCACCTGCCGGCCGAACAGCGCCCAGAACTCGCCCCAGCCAAAGGCGAATTCGCGCAACCCGTCGGCAAAATGGGCCCGCCCCTTCCAGAGGCCGGCGGTCATTCGCTGAAAGCCCCGCCACATGAACACGCAGGGGCGGCGAAACCGCTCGCGCCCCTCCGGCACGCCCCAGCGCACCATGCCCGCCCCATGCGCCCTGGCCTGACCGGCCATGTAGCGCAGGGTCAGCCGCCGGGGCGGCATCCGGTCATGGACGATCGCCGTTTCCGTCCATCCGACCCGTCCGCCAGCGTTGCGCAGCGCGATGGCAAAGGCGGTGTCCGAGCCGCCGGTGTCCACCAGTGTTTCATCGAAGCGCAGACCTTGCTCATGGGCGAATGCCAGCCGCAGGCACCAGTTGTTGGTGAAGATCGCGTGCTCGACCTCGTCGCCTTCGGACCTCTGCCGCAGGCGGCGCGCCAGCGCCCGGGCCCTTCGGGTCTGCATCGCCTCGAGAACCGCGGCCTGCCACAGGGTTTCGACCGTGCCGGCCGCTTCCACCGGCACCCTGCCGCCCCCCAGATCGAGGTCGCTGCGCTGCATCATCGCCATCAGTTCGACCAGCCAGTCCGCGTCCACCCGCTCGTCATCATCGACATAGGTCAGGTAGTCGGCCCCCAGCGCCGTGGCCTCGTCGAGCCCGCGGTTGCGCGCGAAAGGGATGCCGGTGCGGGTCTCGCAGACATGGACCACCTGTTCGGGCACCCTGGCGCGAAAGGCATCGACCACCGGCGCCTGGCGCGGGGAATCGTCATTCTCGACGATCAGGAAGATCACTTCCGCATCTCGCGGCCGCTTCATCGCCACGTAGGAGTCGAGCAACACACCGAGCATTTCAGCGCGCCTGCGCGTGGCGACCCCGACGGCAATTCTGGTCATTGGGCTTTGGTCCGCATTAGGTCATGCTATGTATTATCAACAGGTTTCAGCCAGATTAGCCAATCGCGGATCAAAGGAAAGGATCAACCATGGATTTCGCGCTCAGCGAGGAACAACAGGCGATCTTCGACGTGGCGCGTGACTTCGGTGCCACCCATATCGCGCCGCATGCGCGCACATGGGAGGCCGAGGGCACCATCCCGCGCGACCTGTGGCTGAGGCTGGCGGAGCTGGGCTTTGGCGGGCTGACCGTGCGCGAGGCCTCGGGCGGGGCCGGCCTGACCCGGCTTGACGGCACGCTGGTCTTCGAGGCGCTGTCGATGGCCTGCCCGGCGGTCGCGGCCTTTCTCTCGATCCACAACATGTGCACCCGGATGATCGACAGCTACGGCTCGGACGATCTCAGGGCGCGGTTCCTGCCCGGCGCGCTTGCCATGGAAACGGTGTTTTCCTACTGCCTGACCGAGCCCGGCAGCGGCTCGGACGCCGCCGCCTTGCGCATGACCGCCCGGCCGGAGGGCGACAGCTACCTGCTTGACGGCACCAAGGCCTTCATCTCGGGCGGCGGCTATTCGGACGCCTATATCGTAATGGCCCGCACCGGCGGCGGCGGCCCCGGCGGCATATCCGCTTTGGTGGTCGAGGATGGCAGCGCGGGCCTGAGCTTTGGCGGCCTCGAAGACAAGATGGGCTGGCGCGCCCAGCCGACCCGGCAGGTCCAGTTCGACGGGGTCGAGGTGGCGGCCGAAAACCTGCTGGGATTGGAGGGCGAGGGCTTTCGCTATGCCATGGCCGGGCTCGATGGCGGGCGGCTCAACATCGCCTCCTGTTCGCTGGGGGCCGCGCAATCGGCGCTCGACCAGACTTTGGTCTACATGTCCGAGCGGCAGGCCTTCGGGCGCAGCATCGACCAGTTCCAGGCGCTGCAATTCCGCCTCGCCGATCTGGAGATCTCGCTCCAGGCGGCGCGGGTGTTCCTGCGGCAGGCGGCATGGAAGCTCGACCAGGGCGCGCCGGATGCCGGCAAGTATTGCGCCATGGCCAAGGCCTTTGTCACCGAGGCCGGGTCAAGGGTGGCCGACCAGTGTCTGCAACTGCATGGCGGCTACGGATACCTGGCCGATTACGGCATCGAAAAGATCGTCCGTGACCTGCGGGTGCACCAGATCCTCGAGGGCACCAACGAGATCATGCGGATGATCGTCGCCCGGTCGCTGATCGGCAAATGACCGACATCCATGTCCGCATCGAGGGCCGCGCCGGGCGGATCACGCTGGACCGGCCCAGGGCGCTGAATGCGCTGACCTACGCGATGTGCCTGGCGATCCGCAGCGCCTTGCGCGAGTGGCGCGATGAGGCCCGCGTGGCGGTCATCGTGATCGACGCGGTGGGCGAGCGGGCCTTTTGCGCGGGCGGCGACCTGGGCGAGATGCATGCAACCGGCGCGGCGGGCGATTTCGACTATGGCCGCCGCTTCTGGCGCGACGAATACGCGATGAACGCCGAACTGGCCGGGTTTCCCAAGCCCGTGGTCAGCTTCATGCAGGGCTTTACCATGGGCGGCGGGGTTGGTGTTGGCTGTCACGCGGCGCATCGGGTGGTGGGGCCGGGATCCGTGGTGGCGATGCCGGAATGCGGGGTCGGGCTGGTGCCCGATGTCGGCGGCTCGCTGATCCTGGCACGCGCGCCGGGGCGGCTCGGGGCCTGGCTCGGCACCACCGCCGCGCGGCTGACCGGCGCGGAGGTGATCCATGCGGGCTTTGCCGACCACCTGATCGACGAGGCGCGCTGGCCGGGGCTGATCGCCGCACTGGCCGAAAGCGGCGACACGGCGCTCCTGCAACATTCGCCCCCGCCACTGACTGCGCAACGCCGGGCCGATCTTGCCCGGATCGACCGCCTGTTTGCCGCCGATGACCTGCCCGGCCTGCTGGCCGGCCTGCGCAATGCCGCGCCCGACGATCAGCCGATGGCCCGCGCGGCGCTCGCCGCCCTGTCGCGGGTCTCGCCCCTGTCGGCCGCCTGCACGCTCGAGATGTTGCGGCGGCTGCGGTCCTCGCGGGCCGGCCTGCGCGAGGCGCTGGCGCTCGAATACCGTTTCACCTCGCGCGCCATGCAGCACGGCGATTTCATCGAAGGCATCCGCGCCATGATCATCGACAAGGACCGCCAGCCCCGCTGGCGCCACGATCTGGATGGGGTGACGCGGCCCGAGATCGAGGCCATGCTGGCGCCGCTGGGCAAGGACGAACTGCAACTGGAGGATGCGCAATGAGGATCGGTTTCATAGGTCTGGGCAATATGGGCGCGCCGATGGCGCTCAACCTCCTGAAGGCCGGCTATGATCTGGCAGGCTATGACCCCGTCGCCCAGGCGTCCGACATTCCCCGGGCGGCAACGGCCGCCGATGCCGCCCGCGATGCCGGCGTTGTCATCACCATGCTGCCCAACGGCGCCATCCTGCGCGAGGTCGCAGCCCAGATCCTGCCCGCGATGCCGGCGGGCGCGGTGCATCTGGATTGCTCGACAGTCGATGTCGAAAGCGCCCGCGCTGTGGCCGAACAGGCCCGCGCGCGCGGGATCGAGGCCATGGACGCCCCGGTTTCCGGCGGCGTCGGCGGCGCGGCGGCAGGGACGCTCACTTTCATGGCCGGCGGCAGCGCGGCGGCTTTCGCCCGCGTCAGGCCGCTGTTCGAGGTCATGGGACAAAGGGCCGTGCATTGCGGCGCCTCGGGCAACGGCCAGGCCGCCAAGATCTGCAACAACATGATCCTCGGCGTCACCATGATCGCCACCTGCGAAGCCTTCGCGCTGGCCGACAAGCTGGGGCTGGACCGGCAGGCGATGTTCGACGTGGTCTCGACCTCGTCGGGGTCGAGCTGGTCCTTGACCAGCTATTGCCCCGCCCCCGGCATCGGCCCCAAATCGCCGGCCGACAACGGCTACAAGCCCGGCTTCGCCGCCGAACTGATGCTCAAGGACCTGACGCTCAGCCAGATGGCCGCCAGGGCGGTCGATGCCGATACGCCTCTGGGGGCCGCCGCCGCCGATCTCTACCGCCGGTTTGTCGAGGAGGAAGGCGGCCGGGGCATGGATTTCTCGGCCATGCTGCCCCGTTTCGAAAAGCGCGGGCGCGGCTGACATGGCCGCCTTGCGCGAGGCCCGGGCGATGATCGCGGCAATGCAGCCGGAGCTGGCCGCGCCCGATTACCTGTTCTGCAGCGTGGACGAACAGGCGCGCGACTGGCTGACCCTGCCGGCGCTGGGCTGGTTCCGCGAGGCCGAGGGGCTGACGCTGATCCTGGACCGGTCCACCGCGCGTGCCGCCGGGCTGGACGCGGGCCCGGTGATGCGCCGCATCACGCTCAGCGTCCATTCGGCGCTGGACGGGGTCGGGCTGACCGCCGCCGTGGCCTCCGCGCTGGCCGGCGCCGGCATCCCCTGCAACATGGTCGCGGCCTTCCACCACGACCACGTCTTTGTCCCCGCGCCCCAGGCGCGGGCCGCGCTTGCGGTCCTGCAGGCGTTGCAGGTTGCGGCGCAGAAATCCGGTCCGCTTGGTGACTAAGTCACCGCAATCACCGGACAGATGCCGCATGTTCCGCGACGAACACAGGAGAGCGCCATGCTGAAGACCAACCAGGGAACCATCGACCGCGCCATACGCATCATCATCGGGCTGGCGCTGGTCGCCGCCTTCTTCGTCGATACCGATGCCAGCTACCGCTGGGCCTACCTGCTCGGCCTGATCCCGCTTGCAACCGGCCTGATCGGCAGCTGCCCGGCCTATTCCATGCTGGGCATCTCGACCTGCCCGATGAAGCGCCGCTGACCTGAGCGCGGGGACAGCGGCGGCCACTGGCCGACCCCGCCCGCTGCCAGCGGCAGTTGTGCCGCCCGCATCCCGGCCCAGCCACCGGCCCGCCTCGACCCCGGACGCTTTGGCGCGCCTGCGTGGTCCCCGCCCAGGCGCTGCCTGCCCTTCATTTTGGCCCAAATACCTCGGGGGAGGCTGCGGCAGCAGCCGGGGGCAGCGCCCCCTACTCGGCGGCAACCTCGCGCGACCGCAACAGCGGCTTGAGATAGCGCCCGGTATGGCTGGCCTCGACCTCGGCCACCGCCTCCGGCGTGCCCACGGCCACGATCCGCCCGCCGCCATCGCCGCCCTCGGGGCCGATGTCGATGATCCAGTCGGCGGTCTTGACCACGTCGAGATTGTGCTCGATCACCACCACCGAATTGCCCTGGTCGACCAGTTCATGCAGCACTTCCAGCAGCTTGCGCACATCCTCGAAATGCAGGCCCGTGGTCGGCTCGTCCAGGATGTAGAGCGTGCGCCCGGTGGCGCGGCGCGCCAGCTCCTTGGACAGCTTCACCCGTTGCGCCTCGCCACCCGACAGCGTCGTCGCCGACTGGCCGACCTGGATATAGCCCAGACCGACCCGCACCAGCGCATCCATCTTTTCGCGGATCGAGGGCACGGCGCGGAAGAATTCCTGCGCATCCTCGACCGTCATGTCGAGCACGTCGGAGATGCTCTTGCCCTTGAACTTCACCTCGAGCGTCTCGCGGTTGTAGCGGTGGCCCTTGCAAGTCTCGCAGGTCACGTAGACATCGGGCAGGAAATGCATCTCGATCTTGATCAGCCCGTCGCCCTGGCAGGCCTCGCAGCGCCCGCCCTTGACGTTGAAGGAAAACCGCCCCGCCTTGTAGCCGCGCGCCTTGGATTCGGGCAGGCCGGCAAACCAGTCGCGGATCGGGGTGAAGGCCCCGGTATAGGTGGCCGGGTTCGAGCGCGGCGTGCGCCCGATCGGGCGCTGGTCGATGTCGATCACCTTGTCCAGATGCTCGAAGCCCTTGATGGTCTCGCACGGGGCCGGGGTCTCGCGCGCGCCGTTGAGCCGCGAGGCGGCGTTCTTGTACAAGGTCTCGACCGTCAGCGTCGACTTGCCGCCACCCGAAACCCCGGTCACGCAGACGAACTCGCCCAGCGGGAAATCGGCCGTCACATTGTCGAGGTTGTTGCCCGTGGCCCTGACCACGCTCAGCACCTTGCCGTTGCCCTTGCGCCGCCGGGCGGGCACCGCGATCTCGCGCCGGCCCGACAGATACTGCCCCGTCACCGAACTGGCATGGGCCATGATGGCCTCGGGCGTGCCTTGCGCCACCACCCTTCCGCCATGCACCCCCGCGCCCGGCCCCATGTCAAAGACATAATCCGCCTCGCGGATCGCCTCCTCGTCATGCTCGACCACGATCACCGTATTGCCCTGGTCGCGCAGGTTCTTCAGCGTGGTCAGCAGCCGGCCATTGTCGCGCTGGTGCAGGCCGATCGAGGGCTCGTCGAGCACGTAGAGCACCCCCGTAAGCCCCGACCCGATCTGGCTGGCCAGCCGGATGCGCTGGCTTTCGCCGCCCGACAGCGTGCCGGCATTGCGCGACAAGGTCAGGTATTCCAGCCCGACATTGTTGAGAAATCCCAGCCGCTCGCGGATTTCCTTGAGGATGGCGCGGGCGATCTCGTTGTTCTGGGCGCTCAGCCGGGCCGGAACCGTCTCGATCCAGTCATGGGCCTCGCGGATCGACATCCGCACCACCTCGCCCACATGCAGGCCGGCGATCCTGACCGCCAGCGCCTCGGGCCGCAGCCGGAAGCCGCCGCAGGTGCCGCAGGGGCGATTGTTCTGATATTGCTCGAATTCTTCGCGGATCCAGGCGCTGTCGGTCTCGCGGTAGCGCCGTTCCATGTTGGGGATCACGCCCTCGAAGGCGCGCTTGACCTGGTAGATGCGCCCGCCCTCGTCATAGCGGAACTGGATCTCGGTCGTGCCCGAGCCGCGCAGGAACACCTGCTGGACTTCCTCTGGCAGGTCCTTCCAGCGGGCGTTCTTGTTGAAGCCGTAATGTTTGGCTATCGCCTCGATGGTTTGCAGGAAATAGGGGGTCTTGCTCTTGCGCCAGGGCGCGACCGCGCCATCGGCGATCTTGAGCGTCACATCGGGCACCACCAGGCGCTCGTCAAAGAACAGCTCCACCCCCAGCCCGTCGCAATCGGGGCAGGCACCGAAGGGCGCGTTGAAGGAAAACAGCCGCGGCTCGATCTCCGGGATGGTAAAGCCCGAGACCGGGCAGGCGAAATTCTCGGAAAACGTGATCCGCTCGCCCTCGCCCTCGCTGGGCGCGGTTTCCAGCACCGCGATGCCCGAAGCCAGGTCGAGCGCGGTGCGGAAACTGTCGGCCAGCCGGGTTTCCAGCCCCGCCCGCACCACGATCCGGTCCACCACCACGTCGATATCGTGGCGGAACTTCTTGTCGAGCACCGGCGGCTCGTCCAGCTCGTGAAACTGCCCGTCGACCTTGACCCGCTGGAAGCCCTGCTTGCGCAGCTCCAGAAACTCCTTGCGATACTCGCCCTTGCGGTCGCGGATGATCGGGGCCAGCAGGTAGCCGCGCGTCCCCTCCTCCATCGCCATCACCCGGTCGACCATGTCCTGAACCTGCTGGGCCTCGATCGGCAGGCCGGTGGCCGGGCTGTAGGGCGTGCCCACACGGGCGAACAGCAGCCGCAGATAGTCATAGATCTCGGTCACGGTGCCGACGGTGGAGCGCGGGTTCTTCGACGTGGTCTTCTGCTCGATCGAGATCGCCGGCGACAGGCCCGAGATATGGTCCACGTCGGGCTTTTCCATCATGTCGAGGAATTGCCGCGCATAGGCCGACAGGCTTTCGACATAGCGTCGCTGGCCCTCGGCATAGATGGTGTCGAAGGCCAGGCTGGACTTGCCCGAGCCTGACAGCCCGGTGATCACCACCAGCTGGTCGCGCGGAATATCCACATCGATGTTCTTGAGGTTGTGTTCGCGCGCGCCGCGCACCTCGATATGTTTCAACTCAGCCATCGCGTCCCCCGGGCCCCGCCCTTAACAGATAGTTTATGCCGCCGCACTCTCCAAGCGCAAAATGAGAACACATCGGGAACATCGGTCACGATTCCTTGCCTGCCTTGCGCGACGATTTTCATGGTGGTCAGATCGGCGCGGGCGTGTTGCAATGGCACGGACGATCAGGATTGTGGAGTGTACGATGTTTAGGTTTGTTTTTTCCCTGCTTGCCCTGATGGCGCTGCCCCTGGCGGCCCAGGCGCAGGACCGGCCAAATACCATTCTGGTGCTGGACGCGTCAGGCTCGATGTGGGGCCAGATCGACGGCGTGGCCAAGATAACCATCGCGCAGGACGTGGTGACGGGGCTGTTGCAGACCCTGCCGGACAACCAGTCGCTTGGCCTGACCGTCTATGGCCATCGCCGCCGTGGCGACTGCGCCGATATCGAGACCGTCGTGGCCCCCGCGCCCGGCACCCGGGACGAGATCGCCGCCGCCGTGGCCGCCATCCAGCCGCTGGGCAAGACGCCGATGACCGACGCGGTGATCGCCGCCGCCGAGTCGCTGCGCTACACCGAGGAGGCCGCGACCGTCATCCTGGTCTCGGACGGGGTCGAGACCTGCAACCCCGATCCCTGCGCCGCCGCGCGTGCGCTCGAGCAGGCCGGGATCAACTTCACCGCCCATGTCATCGGCTTTGACATCACCGACCCCGAGGCGCTGCGCCAGATGCAATGCATCGCCGACGAGACCGGCGGCCGCTTCCTGACCGCCGCCAACGCCTCGGAGCTGACCGCGGCACTGGCCGATGTGGCGGTTGCCCCCGAACCCGAGCCGGTGCCGTTGCCGCAGGTGGCCTTCCTTGCCACCGCCGGCGAGGCGGATCGCGACATCAGCGCCGCCGTCACCTGGGAAATCACCGGCCCCGAGGGCACCGTGACCCTTGCCGGGGCGGATGCGGCCCGGGCCAGCGAGTTCGCCGTCGGGTCCTATACCGCGCGCGCCTACTGGACCGAGGCCGAGACCGAGGCCGATGCCAGTTTCATCGCCCAGACCGGGTCGCAGACCGTCACCGTCCATTTCGACGAGCCCCTGCCCGGCGCCTCCGTCAGCGGGCCGGCCAGCGCCGTCGCCGGATCAACCGTCGCCATCGACTGGACCGGGCCGGATGAACCGCTCGACTATGTCTCGGTGGCCGAGCCGGCCGACCGAGATACCACCTACGCCAACTACGCCTACACCGAGCGCGGCAACCCGGCGCAACTGGTCATGCCGGTTGAGCCGGGCAGCTACCAGCTGCGCTATGTCCGCAACGAAGGCGGCACGGTTCTGGCAACCGCGGCCATCGAGGTGACGCCGGTCACCGCAACCCTGACCGCGCCCGATGCCGCCGCGGCCGGCGCGGTGATCTCGGTCGACTGGACCGGGCCGGACTACGATCTGGACTATATCGCGATCGCTCTGCCGGGCGAGCGGGACTACATCAACTACAGCTATGCCCGCAACGGGCAGCCGCTCGACCTGACGATGCCGGCCGATCCGGGCAGTTACGAGCTGCGCTACGTGATGAACCAGGGCGCCACCGTTCTGGCCACCCGCCCGATCGAGGCCACCAAGATCACCGGCCAGCTGGTGGCACCGGCCGAGGCCGAGGCCGGATCGACCGTGACCGTCGGCTGGGACGGGCCTGGCTACGAGCGCGACTACATCGCGGTCGCGCGGCCAGGCGAGCGGTCCTATGTCAACTACACCTATGTGCAGCGCGGCAATCCGCTGGAGCTGCTGATGCCGGCCGATCCGGGCGATTACGAGCTGCGCTATGTCCTCAGCCAGGACGAAAGCGTGCTGGTGCGCCAGGCCATCCGCGTGACCCCGGTCAGCGCGCAACTGACCGGCCCCGACAGCGCCATTGCCGGCGCCACGGTGCAGGTCGGCTGGAGCGGGCCGGACTATGAACGGGACTACATTGCCGTGGCCCGCCCCGGAGAACGCGGCTACATCAACTACACCTATACCAGGCAGGGCAACCCGCTCGGTCTGGAAATGCCAACCGAGGCAGGCACTTACGAGATCCGCTATGTGCTGGCCCAGGACGAACAGGTCATGGCGACCCGGCCGATCACCATCGAGCCGCTGAAGGTCGGCCTGACCGGACCGGCCGAGGCTGCGGCCGGCGCCACGGTCCAGATCGGCTGGGACGGCCCCGACTATGAACGCGACTTCATATCGGTCGGTCAGGTGGGCGAAGACGACTACCTGACCTATACCTATACCCAGCAGGGCAACCCGCTGGGGCTGCAAATGCCCTCCACACCCGGCAATTACGAGATCCGCTACCAGATCAACCAGGGCAACGAGATCAAGGCCCGGATCCCGATCACGGTCACCGATGTGAAGGCGCAGCTGGTGGCGCAACCCACGATCAGCCTCAGTGCCGGGCGGATCATGGTCGGCTGGGACGGCCCCGGCTACGAGCGCGACTATCTGGCCATCGCCGTGCCCGGCGAGGACCGCTACCTGACCTACGAATACACCCAGCGCGGCAATCCGATCGACATGGAATTGCCGCCCGCGGCGGGCAATTACGAGATCCGCTACGTGATGAACCAGGATGCCCGCATCCTGGGCCGGATCCCGCTGACGGTGACGGCGGACTGAACGGAGCGGGGGCGCGCCCGTCATGGCCGCGCCCCCCTTGTCCTGCCTGCCGGTCTGGCCGCCCGCCTAGAAGTGGATGGCGCGCCCGTAGGCGTCGAGCACCGATTCGTGCATCATCTCGCTCAGCGTCGGATGCGGGAAGACCGTGTGCATCAGGTCTTCTTCGGTGGTCTCCAGCTGGCGGCCGATGACATAGCCCTGGATCAGCTCGGTCACTTCGGCGCCGACCATATGGGCACCCAAGAGCTCGCCGGTCTTGGCGTCGAACACGGTCTTGACCATGCCCTCGGGCTCGCCCAGCGCGATGGCCTTGCCGTTGCCGATGAAGGGGAAGCGGCCGACCCGGACCTCGAAGCCGGCCTCCTTGGCCTTGGCCTCGGTCAGGCCGACCGAGGCGACCTGGGGGTGGCAATAGGTGCAGCCGGCGATGGCGCCGGGCTTGACCGGATGGGCGTGCAGCCCGGCGATCAGCTCGGCCACCATCACGCCCTCATGGCTGGCCTTGTGCGCCAGCCAGGGCGCGCCGGCGATGTCGCCGATGGCATAGAGCCCCTCGACGCCGGTGCGGCAGAACGCGTCGGTCACCACATGGCTGCGGTCGATCTTGACGCCCGCCTCCTCCAGCCCCAGCCCCTCGACATTGCCGACGATGCCGACGGCCGAAATGACGGTGTCAAACTCTTGCGTGGTGATCTTGCCGCCCTGTTCGATATGGGCGGTCACGCCCTTGCCTGGCCTGCGGTCCAGCTTCTTGACCCCGGCCTTTTCGAGAATGGTCATGCCCTGCTTGACGAACTGCTTCTTGGCGAAGGCGCTGATCTCGGCATCCTCGACCGGCAGGATGCGGTCCATCACCTCGACGACGGTGGTCTTGGCGCCCAAAGTGTTGTAAAAGCTGGCAAATTCGATGCCGATGGCGCCCGACCCGATGACCAGCAGGTTCTTGGGCATCCGCTTGGGGGTCAGGGCGTGCCTGTAGGTCCAGACCAGATCGCCGTCGGCTTCCAGCCCCGGCAATTCGCGGGCCCGCGCGCCGGTGGCGACGATGATCGACTTGGCGGTCAGCTCATCGGTGCCGTCCTTGGTGGTGACGGCGACCTTGCCCTTGCCGGCCAGCCTGGCCTCGCCCATGATCGCGGTGATCTTGTTCTTCTTGAACAGATGCCCGATGCCGCCCGAAAGCTGCTTGGCCACCCCGCGCGAACGGGCCACCACGGCGTCGAGGTCATAGCTGATGCCATCGGCTTTCAGCCCGAATTCCTTGGCGCGGTGCATCAGGTGGAACACTTCCGAGGACCGCAGCAGCGCCTTGGTGGGGATGCAGCCCCAGTTGAGGCAGATGCCGCCCAGATGCTCGCGCTCGATGCAGGCGACGCTGAGACCCAGCTGGGCCGCGCGGATCGCGGCGACATAGCCGCCGGGGCCAGCGCCGATCACGATCAGGTCATACGATTTGGCGGCCATGCTGCCCTCCTCCGGTGAAAAACTAGTTTGACATTAAACTAGTTTTCCCCGCGCCGCCAGTGACCTGAGGTCATGCCTGCTATCGCCTCTGCGCAAGCCCGCTCAACCGGGGCCGGGCGCTGCGGCGGCCGCCGCGCCCGCCTCGGCGGAGCGCACGCAGTTGCGCCCCTCCTCCTTGGCGAGGTAGAGCGCCTTGTCGGCGTTGCGCAGCAAGAGTTGCGGCGTGGCCCCCTGCATCGGCCAGACGGCGCAGCCCGACGAGATGGTGACGCAGGGCAGCTTGCTGCCCATGTAGGACATCTGCATCTTCGACACTTCCTGGCGCAGATGCTCGGCCAGCGCCATGGTCTGGGCACTGTCGGCCCCCGGAACCAGCACCGCGAATTCCTCGCCCCCCATGCGGCAGGCGACCTGCCCGGCCACCAGTTGCTCGCGCAGCTTGTCGCCCAGCGCCCGCAGCACCGTATCACCGGCATCGTGGCCGTGATTGTCATTGAAGGCCTTGAAGCGGTCGGCATCGACCGAAATCAGCCCGAAGCTGCCGGAGTTGCGCGCCCCGATCGAGATCTCGCGCCGCAGCGCATCGACGAAGTAGCGGCGGTTGTAGAGGCCGGTCAGCGGGTCGCGGATTGACTGGTCGTGCAACTCGTCGCGCAGTTTGACGTTGGCGATGGCCATGCTGATATGCTCGCCGCAGCGGATGGCGAATTGCGCCGAACCGGTGATATGGGCCGCTTCCTCGCAGCGGCGGTCGAAGCGGATATGCAACAGCCCGACGGTGTCGCCATGGGCGATGATCGGCACGCAGATGTATTCCTCGATCTCGACCCCGTGCTGGTGCGCCTCGACGTGCTCGCACTGAAAGCAGATGGTATCGGAATTGTATTCGTAGGACCGCCCGCGGCGCAGCGCCCAGCAACTGTCGGACTGGATCGAGGTATGCAGGTCCCTGGTGTTCCACTTGCACATGCCGTCGAGCGCGTCGCGCGAGTTGGAGTAGATGTACAGCTCGCCCTTGGAATGGGGCAGCAGCTTGTCCATGAAGCGGGTGACGATGACAAACAGCTCGTCCAGCGATTTGCACGATTGCAGCCATTCATCCAGTTCGGCCAGCATCCGCGCCTCGTTCTGGCGCTGACGCTCGCCGGCCAGGACCTGCTTGGCGCGCGCCTCGGCCTCCTCGGCGCCCCTTTTGGCCAGATCCAGATCCGCGGCGGCGCGGCGGGCATCGGTGACATCGGTGAAGGTCACCACATAGCCGCCGCCCCGCGTGGGCCGCCCGTTGGTCAGCACCACCCGCCCCGAGGGCAGCACCCGGTCAAAGCAGTAGGGCTGCGCCGCGCGGATCAGGCCCGCCGAACGCTCCTCGTTCTCGCGCGACAATTCGCCCCGCGCCACGGCACGGGCGCGGAACTCCTCGCGGGTCATGCCGATGCGCAGATCGTCGCCCTCGAGCTCGAGCAGGTTGAAGATGCGGGTATTGTGCAATTCGCACACCCCCTCGGGCGACCAGACCAGCACGCCCTGCTCCATGATGTTGAGGACTTCGCTGGCCAGATTTTCCGGACGCGCGGCATTTGCCGCCGGGGCCTGCGCCCCGACCAGACCGATTTGCTGATGTTTCACTGATGACCCTGAACCTGATTTCGACTGGTTCGCAGGATGACGGCGCAAGGTTGCAGGCGCCTTAATGCCGGCGGCCGCAATAGATCGAAATTTAGCCGAGCTCAGGCCGCGTTGCTGGCGGCGCGCAGTTCACGCAGCATGGCCGCGTAGCCGCCGCTGGCCAGAAATGCCAGTTCCGCCTGGGTCGACACCCGGCCCAACGCCTCGTTGCGGAACGGAAAGCGGCCGAAGCGGCGCACGATCTCGCGGTGCGCGCGGGCATGGATCAGATCCTCGGGGGACTCGATCTTGGTGCGGCCGCAATAGAGCCGCACCGCCCGGTCCTGATCGACCAGGTTTTCCGAATGCATCAGGGGCAGGTAGAAGAACGACCGCGCCGGCATGTCGAGCTGAAGATCCCAGTCGCGGTCGATGGCGACCTTGGCGGCGGCACGCGCCATGCGGTCGGTCGAAAAGGCCTCGGGCTTGCCGCGGAACATGTTGCGGGGCAACTGGTCGGTCAGCACCAGATAGGCCAGCGTGCCGCGCGCCGAGCAGAGCCAGAGCCCGTAGGCGCCGTCCGCGGCCTCTTGCCAGGCCTCCAGATAGGCATCGCGGATCCGGTCATCGAGCGCCTCGCCGCCCTCGAACCAGCCTTTCGGCCCCACGTCCTCGAACCAGAACCGGAGCAAGTCCTCCGGCGCGATGCGTTGTGACATTTTCTTCCCCGTCTGCCCTGATTCAGACTGCCACCAAATCGGTCATGGAGCAATCAATCCTCGTGTCTGCCGGCCCGATCCTCGGCCGCTGCATAAACCTCTTGCGCCGCCTCGGCCGCAACCATGGTCGAGGAGGCGCTGATCGGCGCATAGGCGGCCTGATCGCCGACCACCACCCGCTTGGGCCGGCGCCGCATCCGCCAGACCGCGTAGACCGCCAGCATCAGCATCAGCACCGAGGTGAACAGCCAGAAGCCCTGCGGCCCGAAATAGTCCATCATCTGGCCGACAATCAGCGGTCCGGTGATCGCCCCGACCCCGTTGATCAGCAGCAACCCGCCCGAGGCGGCGGGCATGTCCTCGCGCTCGAGATAGTCGTTGGTAGAGGCGATCAGCAGGGCATAGAGCGGGTTGGAGGTGCCGCCCATGACCGCGGCGCTGAACAGGATCAGGCCGAAATAGCCCGGCACCACCACCGAAACCAGCGCGCCCAGGCCGCCGATCACCGCCAGAACCAGAATGAGCCGGCGGCGGTCCATCCGGTCCGACATCCAGCCGATCGGGAATTGCAGCACCAGCGCCGAGATATAGACCACCGACACCATCAGCGAGATCTGCGCGATCGACAGGCCGACCTTGGCACCATAGACCGCCGACATGCCGAACTGGGCCGAAAACACGCCGCCCAGCAGGAACATGCCCACGCAGGCCAGGGGCGAGGCATCGATCAGGCGGCGGATCGACAGGGGCTTGGTCAGCTCGAAGGCCGGCGTCGGCTGCACCGACAAGAGGATCGGCGCGAAGGCCAGCGAGACCAGGATCGAGGGGATGATGAACAGCACGTAGCCCGACACGTCGCCCAGCACGAGGATATATTGGGCGGTGACGATCCCGGCCATCTGCATGATCATGTAGAGCGACAGCGCCTTGCCGCGATTCTCGTTGGAGGCGGCCGCGTTCAGCCAGCTTTCGGCGGTGATGTAGACCCCGCAGAAGCAAAAGCCGATGACCACCCGGCCCAGCGTCCAGGCCCAGGGCTCGGTCAGTGTCGGATACATCACCAGCACCGCCGAGATGGTCGAGCCGAGCGCCGCGAAAACCCGCACATGGCCGACCCGGCGGATCATGCCGGGGGCAATGCGCGATGCGCCGAGGAAACCCACGAAATAGGCCGACATCACCACCGACAGCTCGATGGTGGTAAAGCCCTCCAGTTCGCCCCGGATCCCCAGCAGCGTGCCTTGCAAGCCATTGCCGATCATGAGCATGAACATGCCCAACAGCAGCGCCCAGCTTGAACTGATGACCTGCAGCATGATGCCTTCTCCGCGGTTCTGGGCGCGATGATAACCGCGACGCGGCCGGGTTCTGGACCGCAAACGACATTATGGCGGCTGCCTGCGCTGTCGCGGGTGCCGGTGTCCGGCCCGCTAGCGGCTTTGCCGCAGCTTGTCCAGCGGGCTAGCGGCTCAGGGGATCAGCAGCGAGGCGTCCCCGTAGGAGAAGAACCGGTAGCGCTCGGCCAGCGCATGGGCGTAGATGCCGCGCATCCGCGCGACCCCCATCAGCGCCGAGACCAGCATCAGCAGCGTCGAGCGCGGCAGGTGGAAATTGGTGACCAGCCCGTCGGTGATCCTGAAGCGATAGCCGGGCGTGATGAAGATGTCGGTATCGCCGCGCCAGGGCTGCACTCCGTTCTCGGTCGCGGCGCTTTCGATCAGGCGCAGCGCGGTGGTCCCCACCGGGATGATCCGCCCCCCCGCCTTGCGGGTGGCGTTGATCTCGTCGGCCGCACGCGCGGTCACCTCGCCCCATTCGGCATGCATCTTGTGCTCGGATATGTCGTCGACCTTGACCGGCAGGAAAGTGCCCGCGCCCACATGCAGCGTCACATGGCTGAAATTCACCCCGCGCGCGGCCAGCCGCTCCAGCAGCGCCTCGTCGAAATGCAGCGAGGCGGTGGGCGCGGCCACGGCGCCGCGCGCGCGGGCCCAGAGGGTCTGATAGTCGGTGCGGTCGGCCGCGTCGGCTTTGCGCAGCGCCTCGATATAGGGCGGCAGCGGCATGGAGCCGGACTGCGCCAGCGCGGCATCGAAGGCCGCCCCCGTCAGGTTGAAGCGCAGATGCGCCTGACCCTCGGCCCGGCCCTCGATGGTGGCGTGAAAACCCGGAGCGAAGGCGACCGTCTCGCCGTCGCGCAGCTTCTTCAGCGGCTTGACCAGCGCCGCCCATGTGCCATCGGCGCGCGGCTGCAACAGCGTCACCTCGATCCGCGCCACGGTCTCGCCTTCGGGGCCGGTGCGCCGC
>CAUJIU010000183.1 GCA_963205075.1 Pseudomonadota bacterium
GAAGCCGGGGATGACCACTTCGAGGATCGCCAGAACCAGCGAGGCCGCGCCCCAGATCCACCAGGTTGCCCACATCATCCCTTGCTGCCTTTCAGCATCTGGAACGCGGCGCCAAAGGCCGAAATGGCATCGGCCGGCAGCACGATCGTCTGCTTGCCCTCGCCCCTGCCCAGCGACACCAGCGCCTCGACCTGCTTGAGCGCCACCTGGTACTGCGCCGCCTCCAGCCCGTTTTCCTTGATCGCCTGGGCGACCACTCCGGTGGCATAGGCCTCGGCATCGGCCGAGATGCGGCGGGCCTTGGCCTGCTGCTCGGCGGCGTAAAGCTCGCCCTCGGCCTGCAATTCGACCGCGCGCTTCTTGCCCTCGGCCTCGGTGACGTTGGCGCGCCGCGCGCGCTCGGCGTTGAGCTGTTGCAGCATGGCGCCACGGGTGGCCTGATCGAGATTGACATCGAGGATCTCGGCCCGCGTCACCTCGATGCCCCAGTCGTCAACCGCGTCGGCGATCTGCTGCTTGATCCGCGCGATCAGTTGCTGGCGGTTGCTCTGGACCTCGTCCAGCTCCATCTCGCCAATGCCCGAGCGCACGATGCCCGCCACGGTGGTGGCAATGGCCGCATCCACGTCGCGGATCCGGTAGACGGTCTTTTCCGGCTCGAGAATGCGGTAGAAGACCGAGGTTTCAACCTGCACCAGCACGTTGTCCTTGGTGATGGCATCCTGGCTGGCGGTCGGCAACTGGCGCTCGAGGATCGAGATCTTGTGCCGGACCCGGTCCAGAAACGGCACGATGAAGTTGATGCCCGGCCCGAGCACGACGCGCAGGCGCCCGAACCGCTCGACCACGAACTTGTCCGACTGCGGGACGATGCGCACCCCGAGCAGGATGCAGATGATGATGAACAGGGCCAGCAGGATCAGAACGATGTTCCCGCTCAGCATGTTCAGAAAGATGTCTCCGGATCTCATGACTTGACCTACCATTTGGATTCACCCGGCCAATATGGCCCATCCGCCACGGATTGGAAGCCGCCTGTCGGTCCAAGTGGCGGGCCGACGCGGCTGATGCGGTCAATTCTCCACAAATCAACCGCAGTCACGAACGGCGCGGTAACGATTTGTTTCCGCAACAGTGGGAAAAATTGATGGCAAACCAAGGCGGTTGTTCTCGATTTCCGGGCGGATCGGCCCAATATGTAGTCAAGACTTCCGCGGGGGCGGTGCAACCTGAAGGAGCGAGACGATGAGCGGTATCAGACTTGGCAGCGTTTCATACAATGATCGGCTGGGCGCCTTTCAGGCCCGGGTCGATATCGAGCGCAACGGCACCACCTTCCGCTATCCCTGCCAGATCAGCGGGCCCGAAACGATGGATATCGAGCTGGTCCGCATGGGGTTGACCCAGCAGGCCCTGCGCATGTCGGACAGCGTGACGTTTCACTAGCGGCGGCCTGACACCAGCCTTTGCAGCCCCGGCCCCGGCAGGCGCGTCAGCTCGCCCGCAACCTCCATCTCCAGCTTGACCGTGGTCGCGTGCCAGCTGACCGATCCCAGCCGCGCCCGTTCGCCATCCGAAAGCCGCGCCGCGACCTTGTCGGCAAGCCCGGAAAACAACAGCCCCTCCGGGCCGGCCTCGCGCACCAGCTCCAGGATATGGCCGCGCAGCAGGTCATGTTTCCAGCGCGGTATGCGCGTGGCCGCCGCCGGATTTGCAGGCGTGCGGCAGGCGATGCGATCTTGGTCCGGCATAGCCCGATCTAGCCACCGGTCGCGCCGCCGATCAATCGGATTGACGTTGTCGGGTGGCGGGCCCGGGCCTATCCTGCGCCCATCATGCCCGCCCTGTGCCGCGACTGCCTGACCACCTTCGAAGCAGGCACCCGCTGCCCGCGCTGCCGCTCGCCGCGCGTGACCTCGCATCCCGAATTGTTCGACCTGACCATCGCCCACATGGATTGCGACGCTTTTTACGCCTCGGTGGAAAAGCGAGACAATCCCGAGCTGCGCGACAAGCCGGTGATCATCGGCGGCGGCAAGCGCGGCGTGGTCTCGACCGCCTGCTACATCGCCCGGATCAAGGGCGTGAAATCCGCCATGCCGATGTTCCAGGCGCTCAAGCTCTGCCCCGAGGCGGTCATCGTCCGCCCCCGGATGGAGGCCTATGTCGCGGCCTCGCGCGAAGTGCGGGCGCTGATGGACGAGCTGACCCCGGTGGTCGAGCCGCTCAGCCTCGACGAGGCGTTCATGGACCTGTCGGGCACCGCGCGGCTGCACCACGCGCCGCCGGCGGTGATGCTGGCGCGGCTGGTCAAGCGCATGCGCGACGAGTTGGGCCTGACCGGCTCGATCGGCCTCAGCCACAACAAGTTCCTGGCCAAGGTCGCTTCCGACCTCGACAAGCCGCGCGGATTCTCGGTGATCGGCAAGGCCGAAACGGTGGAGTTTCTGCGCCACAAGCCGGTGCGGCTGATCTGGGGCATTGGCCCGGCGGCGCAGGAAAGCCTCGCCGCCGCCGGTATCCGCAGCTTCAACGACCTGCACCGCTGGGACAAGGCTGACCTGACTGCCCGTTTCGGCGGCATGGGCGAAAGGCTCTGGCATCTGGCGCGCGGCGAGGATGCGCGGCGGATCTCGGCCCATACCCCGGTCAAGAGCATCTCGAATGAGACCACGTTCTTTGAGGATACCTCGGACCCCGACATTCTCGATGGCCATATCTGGCGGCTGGCCGAGCAGGTCAGCGCCCGCGCCAAGGCGCGCGACAGGGCCGGCCGCGTCGTCATGCTCAAGCTCAAGCGCGCCGATCACAAGATCCTCAGCCGCCGCCTGAGCCTGCGCCAGCCGACCCAGCTTGCCGATACCATCTACCGCACCGCCCGCGCGCTGTTAGACGAACTGGGCGACCGGGGGCCCTATCGCCTGCTGGGCGTCGGGCTGAGCGAGATCACCACCGACCGCGACGCCGACCGCGAGGGCGACCTGCTGGACCCGGATGCCGGGCGGCGGGCCAAGGCCGAAGCCGCCGCCGACAGGATCCGCGACAAGTTCGGCAAGGACGCGATCCTCAAGGGCCGGGCGCTGCGCTGACCGGGCCTCGGCCGTTGCCTGGCGGCGGCGGCGGCGCCAGTGTGCGGAACGTTTCGGCGCGCCGCGCCACGAAGGCTTCCAGCGTCTCGGGCGGGCGGCCCAGAACCGGGGCGACATCACCGGGCACGGGCGGGCGTGACCTGCCGAAGCGCGGCAGGAAATGCAGCATCAGCATGACGAAGATCATGTTCCACGCCATCCCGCGCCCACGGCTGTAGCCGATATAGCCCACCAGCGTGGCGGGAACGTAGCGCACCTCGACCCCGGCGGTGGCGCTGATGATCCGGCACACCTCGGCAAACCCGGTCTTGCGGCCGCCGCTGGCCACCAGCGCCTTGCGGGTCGTGCGCCCAAGCAAGGCCGCGACAGCAAGGGCGGCGACATCCTCGACCGAGACATAATCCAGCGCCAGCCTGCCCGCCGGCAGATAGACCCGGCGGTTGCGCTGCATCTCGGGCCAGAGCGTCGTGGTCAGGTTGTCCATGAAGTAGCCGGGACGCACGAAGGTGTGGGCAAACCCCAGTTCCTCGATGACCCGCTCGATCTTGGCATGGGGCAGGAAGGCCAGCCGCTCGGCGCCGACGACAGAGAGAAAGACGATGCGGGTGCGCCGGTCAAACGGCTCCAGAAACCGCCGGAACAGCGCCGGGTCCATCAGATGCGGCGGGCGCACCAGAAAGATGGCGTCAAATGCCTCGTCCGGGGTCACGCCGGTTTCGAAGTCCACCCTCACCTGCCGGGCATCCGGCGCGGCCTGCGGCGCAGGCGCCCGGACGCCCGCCACAACCTCCGCCCCGGTTTCACGCAACTGCCGCAGCACCGCCGAGCCGACATTGCCGGTCGATCCGGTGACAAGGATTCTGGGTCCGCCCGTCATCGGTTCCTCCAAGGCACCGGATGCAAGGCTCAGGCCACGCCGCCGAGACCGTCAGACCGCAGTTGCTGTCCCTCGATGCCAGTCACCCGCGCCGCCACGATCCGCGACACCGGCTGGTCGGCTGCAAAAATCACTTCGGCGACTTGTTCCGTGCGGCCCATGCGCGGGCTTTCCATCAGCACCTGATGCTCCCGCCCGACCTGCGCCTCCAGATGTGCCGCAACCTGCGCCGCGCCGGCCGCGCGCAGCCGCGCCGCGCGGTCGCGGATCGCCTTGCCATTGACCTGCGGCATCCGCGCCGCCGGGGTGCCCTGACGCGGCGAATAGGGAAAGACATGCAGCCAGGTCAGGTGACACGCGCGCACCAGATCCAGCGAGTTGGCAAACATCGCCTCGGTCTCGGTCGGGAAACCGGCGATGATATCGGCACCAAAGGTCATGTCGGGGCGCAGCTTCAAGGCTTCTTCGCAGAAGCGGATCGCATCGTCGCGCAGATGCCGCCGCTTCATGCGCTTGAGGATCATGTCGTCGCCCGCCTGCAGGCTCAGATGCAGATGCGGCATCAGGCGCGGCTCGGTGGCGATGGCGGCCATCAGGTCCGGGTCCACCTCGATCGAGTCGATCGACGAGATGCGCAGGCGCGGCAGGTCCGGCACCAGCCGCAGGATGCGCATCACCAGATTGCCCAGGCGCGGCTCGCCCGGCAGATCGGCGCCCCAGCTGGTCAGGTCAACGCCGGTCAGCACCACCTCGCGGTAGCCAGAACCCACCAGCCGCTTGATCTGGTCCACCACCACGCCCGCCGGGACCGAGCGGGAATTGCCGCGCCCGTAGGGGATGATGCAGAAGGTGCAGCGGTGATCGCAGCCGTTCTGGACCTGCACATAGGCACGGCTGCGTGTGCCGAAACCGTCGATCAGGTGCCCGGCGGTCTCGGTCACCGACATGATGTCATCGACCTGCACCGCCTCGGTCGCCCCGATCAGGTCAGGCGTCATCTGCGCCCAGGTCTCGGCGCGCATCTTTTCGGTATTGCCGATGACCAGATCCACTTCGGACATGGCCGAAAAGGTCTGCGGCTCGGTCTGGGCCGCGCAGCCGGTGACGATGATCCGGGCTGACGGGTTTTCGCGGCGCAGGCGGCGGATTTCCTGCCGCGCCTTGCGCACGGCCTCGGCGGTGACGGCGCAGGTGTTGACCACGACCGCATCGTGCACTCCGGCGCGGTTAGCCAGATCCTTCATCGCCTCGGTCTCATAGGCGTTGAGCCTGCAGCCGAGCGTGGCAAAGATCGGAGCCTTCCCGTCCATCGCCTAGCCCCGCCAGATGCCGTCGAAGGTATGGGCCGTGGGGCCGGTCATCCAGACGCCATCCACGCGCCAGTCGACCTGCAGGGTGCCGCCGTCGAGTTCGACCGTCACCCTCTTGCCGGTCAGGCCCCGGCGGGCGGCCGCAACCCCGGTCGCGCAGGAGGAAGACCCGGAGGCCAGCGTGATCCCGGTGCCGCGCTCCCAGACCCGCATGCGGATATGGTCCGGCCCGATGATCTGGGCGACCTGCACATTGGTGCGCTGCGGAAACAGCGGATGGGTCTCCATCGCCGCGCCGAAGCCGGCCAGATCGACCGCCTCGGCGTCAGGCACGAAGTAGGTGCAATGCGGATTGCCCATGCCGGTCGCGGTCGGCGCGCCGTCTATGGGCAGTTCGAGCGTGTCCATCGCGCGCGCCAGCGGGATCTCGTGCCAGTCAAGCTGCGGCTTGCCCATGTTGACCGAGGTCAGTCCGCCGCCGGCATCTTCGGCCTGCAACAGGCCGCGGTCGGTCGAGATGGTCAGCGCGCCCAGGCCAAGGCGCTGCATCTCGTGCCGCGCGATGCAGCGGGTGGCGTTGCCGCAGGTGGCCGACCGGCTGCCATCGGCGTTCCAGAAGCTCAGGTGAATGTCCGATCCGGGGCGGCTGGAAATGGCGGCCAGCTGGTCAAAACCCACGCCGCGATGCCGGTCGGCGATGGCGCGCGCAATCTCGGCCGTGACGCGCGGACCGCTGGTCCGTTCGTCGATCACGACAAAGTCGTTGCCAAGCCCGTGCATCTTCATGAACGGCAGGCCGGTTTCCTGTCCATCTTGCATGAGCCGCCCTATACGCCCGCCGCCGTTATGAATCCAGAGGCAGCGCCATTTCGGGGGTTGACCCCCGGAATAGCCCTGAATAATGAGGCCGCCAGTGGGCCGTTAGCTCAGTTGGTAGAGCAACTGACTTTTAATCAGTAGGTCGCTGGTTCGAACCCAGCACGGCTCACCACTTCCCCCGCCTTCTTCGCACCGGCAAGGCCTTGGCCGCCCGGCGACGACGATCTGCCCCCCAAACACAACACCGCAAGGGCAATGGGCCTTCGCGCCCGATTGTCTGCTGGACTGCCGCGGAATTGATGGCTAAACAACGCCGGAACGGACGGCGGGAAACCGTCCTCCATCCCTGCGCATGGGCCCCCTCGGGCCACAAAGAATCGGAGATGCACCCCGTGTCACACGCAGAAGACCTTCAAGGCACACGCCGCGACTTCATCTACTACGCTACGGCAGGCGCCGGAGCGGTTGTCACCGGGGCGGCCGTCTGGCCGCTGGTCAACCAGATGAACCCCTCGGCCGACGTGCTGGCCCTGTCCTCGATTCGGGTCGATGTCAGCGCCGTCGAGCCGGGCACCCAGCTGACGGTGCTGTGGCAAGGCAAGCCGGTCTTCATCCGCTCGCGCACCGCCGAGGAAATCGCCGCCGCGCGCGCCGTCAGCCTCGATGATCTGGTGGACAGCAGCGCCGAGAACGCCAACCTGCCCGACGGGTCCGACGCGACCGACGAAAACCGCGCCTTGTCCGAAGACGGCACCTGGCTGGTCCAGATGGGCGTCTGCACCCACCTCGGCTGCGTACCCTTGGGCGAACAGGGCGATTTCGGCGGCTGGTTCTGCCCCTGCCACGGCTCGCATTACGATACCGCCGGACGGATCCGCAAAGGCCCCGCTCCGCGCAACCTGCCTATCCCCGTCGCCGCTTTCGTCGACGAAACGACGATCAAGCTCGGTTAAGGAGAGTTCACCATGGCCGGTATCCCGCACGACCACTACGAACCGAAGACCCGCTTCGCGAAGTGGCTCGACAGCCGCCTGCCGGTTGTCGGTCTTCTCTACGATACCCTGATGATCCCGACCCCGAAGAACCTCAACTGGTGGTGGATCTGGGGCATCGTGCTGGTCTTTGCACTGGTGTTGCAGATTGCCACCGGCGTCGTGCTGGTGATGCATTACACCCCGCATGTCGACATGGCCTTCGCCTCGATCGAGCACATCATGCGCGACGTGAACGGCGGCCACCTGATCCGCTACGTGCACATGAACGGCGCGTCGCTGTTCTTCCTTGCCGTCTACATCCACATCTTCCGCGGCATCTTCTACGGCTCGTACAAGGCTCCGCGCGAAGTGACCTGGATCATCGGCATGCTGATCTACGTGCTGATGATGGCCACCGGCTTCATGGGCTACGTGCTGCCCTGGGGCCAGATGTCGTTCCACGGCACCGCGGTGATCACCGGCCTGTTCGGCGCCATCCCCTTCATCGGTCCCGACCTGCAGACCCTGCTTCTGGGTGCCGGAGCGGTCGGCCAGCCGGCGCTGAACCGCTTCTTCTCGCTGCATTACCTGCTGCCGTTCATCATCGCGGGGCTGGTGATCGTCCATATCTGGGCCTTCCACACCACCGGCAACAACAACCCGACCGGGGTCGAGGTCCGCCGCACCTCGAAAGAGGACGCCAGGAAGGACACGCTGCCCTTCTGGCCCTATTTCGTCATCAAGGACCTGTTCGCGCTGGTCGTCATCCTGGTGGTCTTCGCCGCGATCGTCGGCTTCATGCCCAACTTCCTTGGCCATCCGGACAACTACATCCCGGCCAATCCGCTGGCGACCCCTGCCCATATCGTGCCGGAATGGTACTACCTGCCCTTCTACGCGATCCTGCGGGCCTTCACCTCGGACGTCTGGGTGGTGATGCTGGTCAACTGGCTGAGCTTCGGCATCATCGACGCCAAGTTCTTTGGCGTGCTGGCGATGTTCGGCGCCATCATCGTGATCGCGCTGGCGCCGTGGCTCGATACCTCCTCGGTGCGCTCGGGCCGCTACCGGCCGATGTTCAAGTGGTGGTTTGCGCTGCTGGTCATCGACTTCGTGGTGCTGATGTGGGCCGGGGCCATGCCGGCCGAACCGCCCTATTCGATCATCGCGCTGATCGGCGCGAGCTACTGGTTTGCCTTCTTCTTCGTGATCCTGCCGATCCTGGGGATCATCGAACGGCCGACCACGCCGCCCGCCACGATCGAAGACGATTTCAATGCTCATTACGGCAAAGCCGACGGCAAGTCGGTCGAGTGAGAAAGGACGAAAGACAGATGCTCCGCAAACTCACCCTTACCGTCGCCACCGCCCTGAGCCTGATCGGCTCCGGCGCAATCGCCGCCGGCTCTGCCCATGTCGAAGATTTCGCCTTCTCGTTCGAGGGGCCCTTCGGCAGCTTCGACCAGATGCAGCTCCAGCGCGGATTGCAGGTCTACACCGAGATCTGCGCGGCCTGCCACGGGCTCAAGCATGTGGCGTTCCGCACCCTTGGTGACGAAGGCGGCCCGGCGCTGCCCGAGGATCAGGTCCGCGCCTATGCCGAGTTCTACGAGGTGTTCGACCAGGCGCTGGCCGATGGCGCGGGCGACTACCGCCCGGCGACCCCGGCCGACAAGTTCCCCGCTTCGGCCCTGTCGAACGCGCCGGACCTGTCGCTGATGGCCAAGGCGCGCGCCGGTTTCTCCGGGCCCTACGGCACCGGCATCAACCAGCTGGTCCGCGGCATGGGCGGCCCGGAATACATCGCCTCGATCCTGCACGGCTACGCCGATCCGCCCGAATGCGCCCCCGAGGACTTCGAGGGCTCCTACAACACCGCCTTCGCGTCCGGCGGCTACCCCGACTCGTGCAAGACCGAAGAGGGCCACCACACGGTTCCCGGCAGCTGGATCGCCATGCCCCAGCCGCTCTGGGGCGATGACGTCACCTATGCCGACGGCCACTCGACCGAGCTGGAGCACGAGGCACAGGACGTGGCCGCCTTCCTGATGTGGACAGCCGAGCCCAAGATGATGGCGCGCAAGCATGCGGGCCTGAGCGCGGTGATCTTCCTGACCATCTTCTCGGTCTTGCTCTACATGACCAACAAGCGCCTCTGGGCGCCGCACAAGCATCCCCGCAAGTCCTGACCGGACGGCGCAAGACTGACCAAAGGCCCGCCCCTCAGGCGGGCCTTTTCAGTTCTGGCCAGCCTCGCCCAGATAGGCCGCGAGCGCCGGCGAGGGGTTGGCGAATGCCGGTTCCGAAGCGATCGGCGCAGACGCCACGCCGTCGGCCACCACCACCACCCTGTCGGCGGCGCGGGCCTCTTGCGGGTCATGCGTGACCAGCACCAATGTCTGCCCCTTGGCCGCCAGCACCTGCCGCGCCAGCGCCAGCATCTCGCGCCGCTGCGCCGGGCCGAGTGCGGCAAAGGGCTCGTCCATCAGCACCAGCGGCCGCCCCGAGACCAGCACCCGCGCCAGCGCCACCCGGCTTTGCTGCCCGCCCGACAGGCTGCCGGGCTTGCGGTCCCCGGCCCCCGAAAGCCCCACGGTGGCCAGCACGTCTGCAATGGCCCGCCGGTCGGCGTCCGACAGCCGCAGGTCCGGCCGCAGCCCGAGGCCGACATTCTGCGCCACGCCCAGATGCGGAAACAGGTTGTTGTCCTGAAACAGGATGCTGACCGGGCGGCCCCCCGGCGGCAGGCCGGTCAGGTCCTGACCGCGCCAAAGCACCCGCCCCCGGTCCGGTGCCAGAAAGCCCGAGATCACCGCCAGCAAAGTCGACTTGCCCGCCCCCGACGGGCCGATCAGCGCCATGATGCCGCCTTCCGGCGCCTCCCAGTCGGCGGCCAGCGAAAACCCGGCTTCGGTTATCAGCACATCGTCAAGCTTCAGCACGCCCGCGCCCTCCACGATCGAAAGCCCAGAAAAGCCCCAGCGAAAGCCCCAGCAGCAGCAAGGCCGCGCCGCCTGCTGCCTGCATCCGGTAGGCCCCCATCAGGTTGTACATGGCCATTGGCAAGGTCTCCTGACCATTGGCCGAGAATAGCGCGATCACGCCCAGATCGCCCATCGACAGCGCAGCGATCATGCCGGCGGCAAAGCCCAGCGGCCGGCGCAGGCGGGGCAGCCACAGCCAGCGCAGCCGGGCGCCGGCGGGCATCGCCAGCGTTTCGGCCAGCCGGCCATGGCGCGCCCGGATCTGCGCCACCTCGGGCGCCAGCGCGCGGTAGGCGAAGGGCAGGCCCATGCAGGCATTGACCAGCGCCGTGACGCTCAGGGCCCAGGTGGTCGGGTTGACGAAAGGGCGCATGAGGATGAACAGCCCGGTTCCAAGCACCAGCGTCGACGCCGCGAGCGGCAGGCTCGCCGCCAGCGCCGCGACCCGCCCTCCTCTCAGCGCCAGCGCCAAGGCCAGTGGCACCGCCAGCGCCGTCGAACCGAGCGCCACCGCCAGCGACCTTGCCGCCGCCTCCCAGACCGGCGCCGGCAGGCCGGCCAGAGCCGGCGCGCCGCGCACCAGGATGACCCCGAGCGGCGCCAGCAGGAACAGCGCCGCCAGCCCGATCCAGGCGGCATCCATCAGCCGGGTGACCAGCCGGTCGCGCAGCGGCCATTGCACGGGCCGGTCAAGCGACAGGCCAAAGCTCTGCGCCACCGCAAAGCGGGCCGAGGCCAGCCACAGCGCCGCGAGTATGCCAAACTGGATGGCGGCCAGCAGCGCCGCCTTGCCCAGATCGAAGTCGAACCGCAGCGCCTGATAGATCGCCAGTTCGATCGTGGTGGCGCGCGGCCCGCCACCCAGCGTCAGCGCCACGGCAAAGCTCGTCAGGCAGATCAGGAACACCACCAGCGCGATGCCGGGCAGGATCTGGCCCAGCATCGGACGCTCCAGGTGCCGCCAGACCGGGGCGTTGAGGCTGGCGGCCAGACGGAATCTTTCGGCAGGGATGGACTGCCAGCCCAGCAGGATCAGCCGCACCGACAGCGGCAGGTTGAAGAACACATGCGCCAGCACCACCCCGTGCAGGCCATAGATCGAAACCGGCGGCAAACCGGCCCAGACCAGCACGGCATTGACCAGCCCGCCGCGCCCGAAGATGGCAAGCAGGCCCAGAATGGCCACGATCACCGGCAGGATGAACGGCGCGCCCAACAGGGTGATGAGCGCCCCGCGCCCCAAGAACCGCCGCCGGGCCAGCGCGCGGGCAACCGGCACGGCCAGCAATACGCTGAGCCCCGACGACAGCGCCGCCTGCACCAGCGTGAACCGGATCGCCGCCCAGTCGCCCGCGCCCAGCGTCACCGGCGCGCGCGCCGCCAACGCCACCGCCGCCAGCGCCCCGCCAAACAGCGCCAGCACCAGCACGGCCACCGCCGTGCCGGGCCAGCGCGGCTGCGCTATCGCGACAGCGCGGCGCGCCATTCGTCCAGTGCCTGCGCATAGATGGCCTCGGCCTCGGCCTCCGACAGCAGCAGCGGTCTGGCGACCGAGGCCGGATCCATGAAGCCCTCCGGCAACCCCTCGGGGCCAAGCCGGGCCGGATACATCCAGTTGGTGGTCGGGATGATCGCCTGCGCGACCTCGCCGGTCAGAAACTGCAGGAACGCCGCCGCCAGTTCCGGCTGGTCGCTGGAGGCGAGTTGGCCCGCGACCTCGATCTGCATGTAATGACCCTCGTCAAACATCCAGGCGCGCTTGGTGGCGTCACCCTCGGCGATGATGTGATAGGCGGGCGAGGTGGTGTAGGACAAAACCGCATCCGCCTCGCCGTTCAGGAACAGGCCATAGGCCTCCGACCAGCCGGGCGTGACCGTGACGATGTTGTCAGCCAGCGCCGCCCAGATCTCGGGGGCGCGGTCGCCATAGGCGGCGCGCACCCACATCAGCAGGCCCAGACCCGGCGTCGACGAACGCGGATCCTCGATCACCACCGTGATGTCGCTGGCCGCCAATTCCTCGAATGAACGCGGCGCGGCGGTGTCCTCCTGGCCCACAAAGGCGAAATAGCCCCAGTCGAACGGCACGAATTCGGTATCGGTCCACGCGACCGGCAGGTCATAGCTGCCAACCTGCGCCAGCGGCGCAAACAGCCCCGTGGCCCGCGCCCGCGCGGTCAGCGCGGTGTCGAGCCCGATGACCACATCGGTATCGGTGGCGGGGCCTTCAAGCTGCAACCGCGCCAGCAGGGCCGCACCGTCGCCCGCCGTGGTGAATTGCACATCACAGCCGCAAATGGCCTCGAATGCCCGCTCGATCTCGGGGCCGGGGCCCCATTCCGAGGCGAAGCTGTCATAGGTCAGCACTGACAGAACAGGGGTTTGGGCGTTGGCCGCAGAGGCCGCAAGACAAAGTCCCGCGACATGAGCCAGATGGATCGCTTTCATGATCTTTCATCCTTTCATGCGCCGGACGGATGGGGGCACCGTGGATGATGACCTTCCCTCCGCCGGTCCTAACCGGTTCAGGTTCAACGGGTTCGCTTGCGCATCTCAGCTCCTGACCGGAGCACCCCGAGGTGAGGCCATCAATAGCGCTTGGCGCCGATGACTCAAGCCCGAAATGACACCGGGCACCCATGCCGCGCGCTCTGGCGCTTTCCCTGCGCCGCCGCTCAGGCTAAACGGGTCAGCGAGAGGACCCGTCCATGAGCCTGAACACCTTCGGTCACCTGTTCCGCGTCACCACCTGGGGCGAAAGCCACGGCCCGGCGCTGGGCGCCACCGTCGACGGCTGCCCGCCCGGCATCCCGTTGCAGGCGCCGATGATCCAGCACTGGCTGGACCGGCGCCGTCCCGGCCTGAACAAGAACACCACCCAAAGGCAGGAGGCCGACGAGGTCGAGATCCTGTCAGGCGTGTTCGAGGACGTGACCACCGGCACCCCGATCCAGCTGATGATCCGCAACACCGACCAGCGGTCCAAGGACTATGGCGACATAGCCACCACCTTCAGGCCCGGCCATGCCGACATCACCTATCATCTGAAATACGGCCTGCGCGACTATCGCGGCGGCGGCCGGTCCTCGGCGCGGGAAACCGCCGCGCGGGTCGCGGCCGGCGGCGTGGCGCGCGAGGTGCTGGCGGCGTTGGCCCCATCGGTCGAGATCAAGGGCTACATGGTGCAGATGGGACCCAAACCCATCGACCGCACCCGCTTTGACTGGTCCGAGATCGAGCGCAACGACTTCTGGTGCCCCGATGCCATGATGGCCGCCGAATGGCAGGACGATCTCGATTTCCTGCGCCGCAAGGATCACAACTCGGTCGGTGCCATCGTCGAGGTGGTGGCGCGCGGGGTGCCGCCGGGGCTGGGCGCCCCGATCTATGGCAAGCTGGACACTGATCTGGCCGCCGCGATGATGTCGATCAACGCGGTCAAGGGCGTCGAGATCGGCGAGGGCATGGCTGCCGCCGCGCTGACCGGCCGCGACAATGCCGATGAGATCGTCATGGGGCCAAACGGCCCCCAATACCTGTCCAACCATGCCGGCGGCATCCTTGGCGGCATCTCGACCGGGCAGGACATCGTGGTGCGCTTCGCGGTCAAGCCGACCTCGTCGATCCTGTCCAAGCGCCGCTCGATCACCATCGACGGCGAGCCCACCGAGGTCGTCACCAAGGGCCGGCATGACCCCTGCGTGGGGATCCGCGCCGTGCCCGTGGGCGAGGCGATGATGGCCTGCGTGATCCTCGACCAGTTCCTGCTCGACCGTGCCCAGACCGGCGGCCTGCGCGGCAGGATCGGCTAGGCGGTCGCGGCGGCCAGGGCGAGGTCCATCAGCGCCCTGATCTCGGCCTCGCGGGTTCCGGCGACGATCCGGCCCAGTTCCTGATCGCCTTTCAGCACCACCAGCGTCGAGCGGCGCGGGATCGCCAGCCGGTTGGTCAGCGCATCGTTGGCATAGGTATCCCAGTCGACATTGATGAAGGTGATCGCTGCCTCGTAGCCGGGGTTCTGGCTCTTGAGCGCCTCGATCACCCGCTCCTGCGCCTTGCAGGTGGTGCACCAACTGGCCTTGAAATCGAGAAACACCGTCTCACCGGCGGCCAGCCGTTCTTCGACCAGACCGGGCTGGTAGGCGAGGGGCGCTGCCTGTGCCAGCGCGGGGGCCAGGGCGGCAAGGGCTGCGCCAGAGGCGAGGAATATGCGGCGATTCATGGGAAATCCTTTCAGAAGCGGACCGAGAGGTCCTGTAGCCAATAGGGAAGGGTATCGAGCAGCCAGATCTCGGCCGCGCGAAACCAGTGAAACCAGAGCGCCAGCCCGGTCAGGATGAAGATCAGGCCCATCAGGGGCCGGGCGCGGCCCGACAGGGCCCGCATCCAGTCGCGTCTGGCGCGGATGCCGGCGGCGGTGCCATAGCCCAGCGCCAGAATGACGGTTGAAATGCCCAGCGCGAAGCCGGTCATGGTCAGGGCCGCCCAGCCGATGCTTTGCCCGGCCGAGGCGAGCGCGATGGCGCCGCCAAGCGTCGGCCCGACGCAGGGCACCCAGACCATGCCCAGAAGCGCCCCGCCCAGAACCTGCCCGCCCGCGCGGCGCTGGTCCAGCCCGGCGATGCCGGCATCGGCCCGCCCCGACAGGCCCGCCGTCGCGGTGGCAAAGCGGCGCGACAGTCCGGGTGACAGCTGCACCAGCCCGAACCCCGTCATCGCCAGCGCGCCAGTGCGCACCAGCCCGTCCTCGGTGATGCCCAGCGCGCGGCCAAAGACGGCAACCCCCACGCCAAAGGCCACGAAGGAGACGCTCATGCCCAGCGCCAGATAGGTCGGACCGCGCCGGTCATCCTGCAAGGCACTGGCCAGCACGATGGGCAGCACCGGCAGCACACAGGGATTGATCAGCGTCAGCAGTCCGGCAAGATATGCGAACACAGGTTCCATCGCCGGACCATGGATCGCCGCCGCCGCCGCTGTCAGCCAAAATGGCCGTGAGCAGCTTCACTTCACCGTGGGTTTTGTTTCGACATCTGCACCAGCAGGATGCCGACGGTCACCACCGCGATGCCGATCAGGTCCCAGTGGCTGAGGCTTTCGCGCAGCAGGACCGAGGCCACAGCCGCGCCGAAAACCGGGTTGAGAAAGTGGAAGGTTGCCGCGCGCACCGCGCCGATCCGGCCCACCAGCACGAACCAGACCCAGGTGGCCAGCAGGCCCGGCACCAGCGTGGTATAGGCGAAGGCCACGATCAGCTGCCAGGACCAGATGACGGTCATGGTCTCGGTCGCCAGCGAGATCGGCCATAGGATCGCGCTGCCGATCAGCATCTGCAGGCCGACCACCATCAGCAGGTTGCCGCCCGATGCCGCGCCCCGCACCATCAACGTGGCCACCGCCAGCGAGATCACCCCGACGATGCAGAGGGCCACCCCGGTCAGGTCCACCCCGCCGCCGATCCGGTCCCCGAGGATCAGCACCACGCCGGCAAATCCGGCCAGCAGCCCGACGGCGCCCATGCGGCGCGGCCGGTCACCCATCGCCGCCCAGGCAATCACCGCCACCAGGAGCGGCATGGTCGAGGCGATGACCGCCGCCAGCGACGCCTCGATCCATTGCATGGCGACGAAGTTGAGGCCCAGATAGAGCGCGTTCTGGCACAGGCCGAAGATCACCGTCGCCCGCCACTGGGCCCGCGTCAGCCGCATCGACTGCCCCAGCGCCAGCGCCAGCGCGATGCCGATGCCGCCAGACACCGCGAACCGCAGCGCCAGCGACATCAGCGGCGGCGCATACTCGACGATCACCCGCGCCGAGGTGAAGGCCGAAGACCACATGGCGGCAAAGGCCAGACCCATAGCTACTGCGCGAAAATCCATCGGGTCCCGAAAATGAAAAAGGCCGCCACTCGGGCGACCCTTTCCTAATGTCCCGCGGGGTTCAACCCCCGATCAGGACCGGTCAGCTGTTGACGCTGTCCTTGAGTGCCTTGGCGATGGTCATCTTGACCACCTTGTCGGCCGGCTTGCGGATCTGGTCGCCGGTCGAGGGGTTGCGGACCATGCGCTCGGGGCGCGCGCGGCAGTAGATCTTGCCGACGCCGGGGATGGTCACCGCGCCGCCGCCGGACACTTCACTGGTAATGATCGCACCGATCGCGTCGAGTGCGGCGCCGGCGGTTTTCTTGTCGCTGCCGGTTGCGTCCGCGAGTGCGGCCACAAGCTGCGCCTTGGTCATTGGCTTTGCCATTCTTCAGGTCTCCTTCTCACTGCCCAATCTCTGGGCCTCAAATGCCGTCATTTAACGGTATCTTGTGTATCACCACAACGAATAGTCACACCATGCAAGACTTTTTCGGCCATCTGGGGTGGTTTTTGGCCCTTGCAGGGGGGTCATCAGAGGAAAGCGGTCTCTTCGAAGCTGCGAAGCTTGCGGCTGTGGATGCGTTCCAGCGGCATGTCGCGCAGGCTCTCCACCGCCCGAATCCCGATCATCAGGTGCCGGGACACCTGCGTCTTGTAGAATTCCGAGGCCATGCCGGGCAGTTTCAGCTCTCCGTGCAGCGGCTTGTCCGATACGCAGAGCAAGGTGCCGTAGGGCACCCGGAACCGGAACCCGTTGGCGGCGATGGTGGCGCTTTCCATATCCAGCGCAATCGCCCGGCTCTGGCTCAGGCGCTGCACCGGGCCGGACTGGTCGCGCAGCTCCCAGTTGCGGTTGTCGATGGTGGCGACCGTGCCGGTGCGCATGATCCGCTTCAGCTCGTAGCCCTCCAGCTGGGTGACTTCGGCGACCGCGCGCTCCAGCGCAATCTGGATCTCGGCCAGCGCCGGGATCGGGACCCAGACCGGCAGGTCGGCGTCAAGGACATGGTCCTCGCGCAGGTAGGCATGGGCCAGCACGAAATCGCCCAGCCGCTGGCTGCTGCGCAGGCCGGCACAATGGCCGACCATCAGCCAGGCATGCGGGCGCAGCACCGCGATGTGGTCGGTCGCGGTCTTGGCGTTGGACGGGCCGATGCCGATATTGACCAGCGTGATCCCCTGCCCGCCCTTGCGCTTTAGGTGATAGGTCGGCATCTGCGGCAGCTTGGCGGGCGCGGGCATCGGGGTCTCGGCATCGGTGATGACCAGGTTGCCCGGCCCGACAAAGGCGGTATAGCCGCTGGACTTGTCGGCCAGCATCTTGCGCGCGAAGGTTTCAAACTCTTCGACGTAGAACTGGTAATTGGTGAACACGACGTGGTTCTGGAAATGGTCCGGCAGGGTCGCGGTGTAATGCGACAGGCGCGCCAGCGAGTAATCGACCCGCTGCGCCGTGAACGGCGATAGCGGGCTGGCGCCGTCGGGGTACACAAAACCGTAGCCATTGACGATATCGTCATGGGTGGTGCTGAGGTCCGGCACGTCGAAGACATCGCGCAACGGAAAGTCCAGCACGCCGTCCTGCGGCACCGTCAGGTTGGCGTCGTTGGCCACCGCGAAATGCACCGGCATCGGCGTGTCCGACAGACCGATGGTCACCGGAACCCCGTGATTCTGGATCAGCAGGCCGATCTGCTGTTCCAGATACTGGCTGAACAGATCCGGCCGGGTGACCGTGGTGGCATAGGTGCCCGGCTCGGCAACATAGCCAAAGGACAACCGGCTGTCTGTGGTGGCAAAGCTGGTCGTGGTCAACCGGATCTCGGGATAGAAGGCCCGGTAGCGCGCGGCGGGCTTGCCCTGCGAGACCGCATCGAGGAACCGGGCACACAGGAAGTCGCTCGATGCATCGTAAAGCAGCCTGAGCCGCGCCACCGCCTGCGCCGGATCGTCAAACCTCTCGGGGCCGGGAACTTCGGGACCGACGATCGGCAGGTTGGCGTCAGCGCTATTCATGCGTTTTCCTCGAACAGATCGGTGATCTCGAACCGGGTCACATCGACCAGACCCATATCGGAGATCCGCAACTCCGGTATGACGACCAGCGCCAGCAACGAATGCTGCATATAGGCATTGTTGAGCGAACAGCCACATTCCAGCATCGCCTGCACCATGCGCGCGGCGTCATCGGCCACTTCCGCCGCCGGGCGATCGGACATCAGCCCGGCAATGGGCAGCCGCACCAGCGCGATCTCGGCCCCGTCCTTCCAGACGGTGACGCCGCCGCCCACCTCGCCCAGCCGGTTGGCGGCGCGGGCCATCATCGCGCGGCTGGTGCCGACAACGATCATGTGATGGCTGTCATGAGCGACGGTCGAGGCGATGGCCATCTCGCCCCGATAGCCAAAACCGGAGACAAAGCCGTTGGTGACCTTGCCCGTGGCGCGGTGCCGCTCGACCAGGGCGATCTGGCAGACCTCGCCCGCCGCCTCGACCCGGCCATCGATCACGTCAAGCTCGGCCGTCAGCGCCCGGGTCGGTGCCTGATTCTCGACCACGCCGATCACCTTGGCCCGCACCGCGTTCGATCCGGCCGGGGCGGCGATCTCGAAATCGGCCTCGGCCAGCGCCTTGCCCAGCCGCACCGTCCGGCGCGCGGCGTCCGGCCAGGCGTAATGCGGACAGGCAACCGTGATCTTGCCATCCAAGGCCACGGTAACGCCCCGCGCGATCACCCGCTCGATCGGCAGGTCGGTCAGCGAACCGGTCAGGATCACATCGGCCCGCCGCCCCGGCGCGATGCTGCCCAGCTCGCGCTCCAGCCCGAAATGGGTGGCGGTGTTGATCGAGGCCATCTGCAGAGCCACCAGCGGATCGCATCCGCAGGCGATGGCGTGACGCACCACCCGGTTCATGTGCCCCTCATGCACCAGCGTGCCCGAATGGCAGTCATCGGTGCACAGGATGAAGTTGCGCGGGTCGATGCCCTGCTCTGTCACGGCCTTGATCTGGGTCGCCACGTCGTACCAGGCCGATCCGAGCCGCAGCATCGCCTTCATGCCCTGCCGCACGCGGGCGATCGCGTCCTCGGCGCGCGTGCCTTCGTGGTCGTCCTCAGGCCCGCCGGCGACATAGCCGTGGAAGGCAAGCCCGAGATCCGGCGACGCGTAGTGCCCGCCGACGACCTTTCCGGCCTTCACGGTCGCGGCGATCTCC
>CAUJIU010000184.1 GCA_963205075.1 Pseudomonadota bacterium
TCGGTGCCGGCGCTCGACAAGGCTCTGGATGTGATCGAGCTGCTCAGCGAGAACGCGATGTCGATGTCGCAGGCCGATATCTGCCGGGCGCTTGGCCGCAATGCCAGCGAGATCTTTCGCACCCTGTCCGCGCTGGAAACGCGCGGCTACATCCGCCGGACCCAGGCGGGGCAGTATCGGCCGACGCTGAAGATGTTCGAGCTCAGCCGCATGCACTCGCCTTACGAGGAATTGCTGCGCGTGGCGCTGCCGGTGATGCGCAACCTGTCGGAAGAAGTTCGCGAGACCTGCCATCTGACCACCCTGCGCGACGGCGAAATCGTCGTGCTGGCCCAGCATGAAAGCCCCAAGCCCTTGCGCCTGTCGGTCGAGGTCGGCTCGCGCCATTCGCCGATCACCACCACTTCGGGCCGGATCATCCTGGCGGCCATGGATGACGCCGAGCGCGACGGGTTTCTGCGCGACTATACCGAGTTCTCGAAACTGCCGCAGGACGTTCAGGACACCTTCCTGACCCGCGTCCGGTCGGTGCGGGACCGGGGTTACGAGGTCGCCCATGGCGAAAGGTTCGTGGGCGGGCTGGATGTCGGGGTGCTGATCGGCTCGCCGACATCCGTTCTCAAGGCCGCGCTGATCGTGGCCACGCTGCAAAGCGCCCACGGGCCTGACCCCGAGATGATCCGCGAGGCGGCAATTCGCGCCGGACGCACCATCACCCAGCTCACCGGCGTCGGCTGAGCCTTTCGATACCCCCAGAGGAATGACCATGGCGTTCAACCAGACCTGGCCAAGACCGAGCGCCCCGCGCCCCATCGTCATCATCGGGGCCGGTGGCATCGTGGTCGACAGCCACATGCCCGCCTATCGGCAGGCCGGGTTCGAGGTCGCAGGCATCTGGAACCGCAACCGCGACCGGGCGCAGGCGGTGGCCGACCAGTTCGCCATCCCGCGGGTCTTTGACAGCCTGGATGAGGTCGCCGCCCAGCAAGGGGTCATATTCGATCTGGCCAGCAGCCATCATGTGCATGCGCAGATGCTGGACGTCCTGCCCGAGGGTGCCCCGGTGCTGATCCAGAAGCCGATGGGCGCGGATCTCTCGGTGGCCGACCGGATCCTGGCCACCTGCCGGCGCCGCAAACTGACCGCGGCGGTCAACTTCCAGCTGCGCTTTGCGCCGATGATGCTGGCGGTGCGCGATGCCATGGCGCAGGGCTTCTTTGGCCGGATGACCGAGATCGAGGTGCATCTGAACCTCGTCACTCCCTGGCATCTGTTCCCGACGCTGGAACAGGATCCCCGGGTCGAGATCGTGTCGCATTCGATCCACTACATCGATCTGATCCAGAGCCTTGTCGGCCCGCCCAAAGGCGTCATGGCGCGCGGCTTTTCCCATCCCGGCTCCCGGCTGGCCGATACGCGCACCACCGCCATTCTGGACTATGGTCCCGATCTGCGCGTGGCGCTGTCGATCAACCACCACCACGATTTCGGCCGCTCGCACCAGGACGCCTCGATCCGCTTCGAGGGTGACCGGGGCGCGGCGGTGGTCAAGCTGGGGGTGCTGCTCGACTACCCGCGCGGCGAGCCGGACGAATTGTGGATGGCCGAGCGCGGCGGCCAGATGCAGCAGGTGGCCCTGCAAGGGCACTGGTTCCCCGATGCTTTCGAGCTGGTGATGAACAACATGCAGCGCTTCGTTGCCGGTGAAGACGCGGTGCTGATGACCTCGGTCGAAAGCGCCTGGCAGACCATGGCGATCGTCGAGGCCTGCTATGCCTCGGCCCGGCGCCCGCTGGAACCCGTCGCCACCCTGCCGCAGGAGGCCGCGTGACATGGAGCGGATGGGATTTGCCATCAGGGTCAAGCCGAAATTCATGGCCGAGTACAAGCGGGTCCATGCCGATGTCTGGCCCGAGGTGCTGGACCGGATCCGCGCCTGCAACATCCGCAATTACTCGATCTTCCTGCACGAACCCGATCACCTGATGTTTGCCTATTACGAGTATCATGGCAGCGATCATGACGCCGACATGACCCAGATGGCCGAGCATGCCAGAACCCAGGACTGGTGGGCCCTGTGCATGCCGATGATGGCGCCGCTGGCGTCGCGCAAGGACGGGGAATTCTGGGCCGGAATGGACCGCATCTTCCTGATGGAACGCTGAGCATGAGCCCCGATCACCTGCCGCTCGCGGGCCTGCTGGTCATCGACCTGTCTCAGTTTCTGGCGGGCCCCTACGCGTCGCTGCGGCTGCAGGACCTGGGCGCCCGCGTGATCAAGATCGAGCGCCCTGACGGGGGCGACCTGTCGCGCCGGCTCTACCTTTCCGACACGATGGTCGATGGCGACAGCACCATCTTTCACGCCATCAACCGCGGCAAGGAAAGCCTGGCGCTGAATCTCAAGGACGCCCGCGACCTGGCGGCGCTGCGGACGCTGATCGGCAAGGCCGATGTGCTGATCCAGAACTTCCGGCCCGGCGTGATCGAGCGGCTGGGCCTGGGCTATGACGCGGTGCGCGCTTTCGCCCCCCATATCGTCTACGGGTCAATTTCAGGCTACGGGCCCGACGGCCCCTGGTCGGGCCTTCCCGGACAGGACCTGCTGGCGCAGGCGCAGTCGGGGGTCATGTGGCTGAACGGCCATGCCGGCGATGGCCCGGTGCCGTTCGGACTGGCGGTGGCCGACATGTTTGCCGGGGCGAATATCTGTCAGGGGGTTCTGGCCGCCCTGGTGCGGAAGGGCATCAGCGGCACGGGCAGCCATGTGGAAACCAGCCTGCTGGAAAGCATGGTGGATTTCCAGTTTGAAGTCCTCGCCACCCATCTGAATGACGGCGGGCGCCTGCCCCGGCGGTCCGAGTATCGCTCGGCCCATGTTGGCCTGTCCGCGCCCTATGGCGTCTATCCCACCGCCAACGGCTATCTGGCAATCGCCATGACGCCGATCGACCACCTGGCGGAGCTGCTGGAGATCGTTGATCTGAAGGACTTTGCCGAACGTCCTGACACATGGTTCAGGAACCGCGACGAGATCAAGCGCCTGATCGCCGGCAGGCTGGTGACCGCGGCCACCGATCATTGGCTGGCGATCCTGCAACCGCATGACATCTGGTGCGCGAAAGTGCTCGACTGGGCCGAGTTCCTGCAAGAACCGGCCTTCGCTACTCTCGACATGCTCCAGAGCGTCGAGAATGCCAGGGGCAACACGCTGCGCCTGACCCGCTCGCCGCTGCGGGTGAACGGCGCGCGCGGAAGCTCCGCGTCCGCCGCGCCCGAGATCGGCGCCCATTCCGCAGCGATCCGCAAGGAATTCGGGCTTTAGCTGTGATTGCCTGCTCCGCCCGGAACATTCCGGCGCATTTTCGGCGAGCTGGTTGATGGAGGCATCGACCGGCCTGGTCCTGCGGGAAATCGGTCGGATTTGCCGTTTCGGCCAAACATGAAACCGGCTGCGCAAATCAGCCGAGATGCAGGCCAGTTTCCGGTTTGGTTCCGGACCCTGTTGGCCTAGTTTGCTTTCATTGCCGGATTCGGAAAGCCAGTCATTCATGCGTATCCTGTTTACCTGCCTTGTCGGCCTCTTTGCCTGGCCGGCCGCTGTTGGCGCGCAGGATCTCGGATATCCGCTCAATTCCTATGGCCAGCCGGGGCTGATCGACATGCCCGGCGCCTGGATGGAGCCGGACGGGACGCTGGGCTACACCTATTCGACGTTCCGGAACACCACCCGAAACGCGCTGTTCTTTCAGGTGACGCCGTGGCTGTCGGGCGTCTTTCGCTACAGTCACTTTCAGGACCTGAGCTTCGACGGGGTCACGACCGCCGATTTTCTTTTCGACCGCACGCTGTCCTTCTCGGTCCGGGTCGCCGAGGAAGGCGACCTGCGCCCCGCCATCGCCCTTGGCGTCAACGACATCCTCGGCACCGGATTTGACCAGTCGGAATACCTCGTCGCCTCCAAGCATTTCGGCCCCGACATAAGGGCGACCGTCGGTCTTGGCTGGGGACGGCTGGCCGGGGTCGGTGGTTTCACCAATCCGCTGACGGTGTTTGGCGACCAGTTCGCGACCCGTCCGCCCATAGACTTCGGCCTTGGCGGCACGCCGGAACTGAATGGGCTGTTTCATGGCGACGCGGCGGTGTTTGGCGGGATCGAATGGCAGGCAACGCCGGACTTGCGGCTGATCGCCGAATACTCGTCCGATGCCTATCCCAATCAGGACGGGTTTTCCTTCGAGCGCAGGTCGCCGGTCAATCTGGGGGCCAGTTACGCCGTCAACGATCACCTGACGGTAAGCGGCCATTATCGCTTCGGCTCGGAATTGGGGGTTCAGCTGACCTATGCCCTCGACCCGGCGCGGCCGCCGGCCGGCTCGGGCTTCGACACCGCGCCGCCTTTGGTGCGTGCGCCTGCCGGCGAGGCATCGACCGCTCGGGAGCAGACCCGGCGGGCACTGGCCGACACCGGCATCACCCTGCATGGCCTGACGCTCGAGGGTGATACCGCGCGGGTCTCGGTCGAGAACCGGACCTATGCCGTGGCCGCACAGGCGGTGGGCCGGACCGCACGGGTCCTGACGGCAACGCTTCCCGCCACCATCGAGCGCTTCGAGATCGTGCTTGTGGAGCGCGGCATGCCCGTCAGCCAGAGCGCGCTCCGCCGGTCCGACCTCGAGGACCTGGAGTTCGCGCTTGACGGCGCGTCGGCAATCGGCGTCCGATCCCTGCGCGGCGACGCGGCGGATGGGCCGGCAATCCCACGGGTCGATGGCCTCTATCCCCGGTTTGACTGGA
>CAUJIU010000185.1 GCA_963205075.1 Pseudomonadota bacterium
TGCGGGCGCGATGCGTTTCATATCAACCCTGAGTTGTTAACCAATTCAATAACAACTCTGCCGGGAAAAGCCATGGGCAATTCGGTGATTTCCGATCAGGTCTTCCGTTGGGGCCCGCCGCCGTCAGGGACCGTGCCGGGCGCCAGACCGACCCCGATCACCGCCAGCAGGAACAAGGTGTTGGCCTCGATCTCGAGGCTGAAATCGCCCAGCGAATGCAGGGCGGCAACCGTCATCGCCCCGAGTGCCCCGACGGCGCCCGCCGCCGCCTCCGGCCCTGCCCGCGCGATCCGGCGCAGCCGCAGCGCGGCGATCAGCAGCGCCAGCAAGGGCAGGCTCCCGGCCACCAGACCCAGTTCGGCCCAGAGCGTCAGGTAGCTGTCATGGGCCTGATCCCAACTGCGCGAAGGCGACACTGGCGGCGCGTGGTAGCCCTGAAAGGCCAGCGGAAAACCGTCCAGCCCGAAGCCGGTCCAGGGCCGGTCGCCGATCATGCCGATGACCTGCGCATAGAGCTCGGCCCGGGTCCCGGCATTGGCCTGCATGAAGACCCCCCGCTCGACCAGATCCCCGCCAAAACCCGCCAGCCCGATCCCGGCGGCCAGCGCCAGCGCCGCGCCGGTCTCGGCCATGGCGCGCCAGAACCGGCCCGTGATCCGCCGCCGCAGCACGAATTTCACCACCGCCAGCCCCGCCAGCGTGGCGGCAAAGCCCAGCCGCGACCGGGTCTGCAGCAGCGCAACAGACACCAGCACGAGCCCGAGCCACAGGGCCAGGCCCCATGCCATCCGTTGCAACCGCGCCGTTTTTCCAGCAGGCGCGGTTGGCCGGTCCAGAACCAGCACCAGCCCGACGCAGAGCCCCATGCCCAGAAAAGTCGCCCGCGAGTTGCGGTTGACGAAGGGCGCCCATCCCTCCCCGGCGCCCTGCCAGGCCTGCGCCGCGACCAGCCAGAGCGCGTAACCGGCCACGATCGCGACCAGCGCCCAGGCCATGCGCCGCGCCCGGCCCGGATCACCGGCCGCCTCGGCCACCAGTCCGAAAAAGGCGGCATAGGACACCATCCGCACCACCCCCAGCGCCGTCGCCGAACTTGAGACGGTGGCCAGCGGCGCTGCCATCCCGGTGCTTGCCGCCGCGACCTGCACCAGCCCGAAAGCGGGTGCCGCCAGCGCCAGCACGACGACCATGCCATGGGCGAGGAGGCGCGGCGGACGGTTCGGCTGCGCCCTGACCATCACCGCCAGATGCAGGGCATAGCCAAGCCCCAATACCGCCGCCCAGACCATCCAGGGCAGAGGGCGGTTTGATCCGGCCGGCAAGGGTGCCAGCGCCACCACCAACAGCACCAGCGCCGCCGCCAGCCGGTCCAGCCGGTCTGCGCTCACCAAGGGGCCTCTGCCGGTCCGCGTCATTTGCCGCCCATGCCTTGACGGCGCGCCACCGCCCGCAGGAACGCGCCCTGGCTTTCGGCAGGCGCGGTCCCGATCACCTGCGCCAGCCAGGCGCGCGCCTCGGGGTGGCGCAGGTAGCGGTCGGCCAGCACCGGCAGGGACCGGCCCTGGCTTGCCAGCAGCACGACATCGCGCGCCAGCGCCGCCCGCGCCGGCCCGTCCAGATCGGCAAACAGACGCAACCCGAAATCGACCCGCCGCTCCGCCACCCAGCCCTCGTTGGGGCCAAAGCCCTGCGAAAGCGCCAGCGCCGCCTGAGCCGCCGCAAGGCCGCCAAGGTGGTAGCTTGAGACCGCAACCGCCAGGTGGCCGATGGGCAGGCTGGGCGATGCGGCCAGTGCCCGCTCTGCCAGATCGAGGCAGGCCCGCGCGGCGCGCTCGCGGTCCGGCTGCCCCAAGGGCCCGGCCATCCAGGCCAGCTGGACCTGGGCGCAGCGGTCCAGCAGCGCGGTCTGCCCCGCCAGCGACCGCGACATCGGCAGGCTGACCCCCGCCTGCGTCAGCCCGATCAGAAAACCGCTCTGCGTGCCGCCAAGGCTGCGGATCACCGCCGCTTCGTTGGCTGCGAAACCTGCCGCCACCAGCGCCAGCGCCGCCGCCGCGCCCGACAGCGCCAGCCGCGCCCCATGCAGGGGGGCGCAAACGCGCGCAGAGGGATGGGGATGCCCGGCCGTCATTCCGGCAATCTGAATGCGCCGCCATACACGCGCAAGTTGTTTTGTGGGCGCCCTACTCTGTCAGTGCGGAAATCAGCCCCGGTCCGGTGGCGCGGTTGGAATTGACCTCGGTGCCGACGCGCCGGAAGTCCAGCACATCCTCGCCCGTCGGGCGCATCAACCGGGCCGCGCCCAATCCGGCCTCGCCCAGCCAGAGCGGCCAGTCCTCCGGCTCCAGAATGACCGGCAGGCGGTCATGAATGCGCGCCATCGCCTGGTTGGCCGCGCAGGTCACCACGGCGACGGTCGTCAGCGGGCCGCCCTCGCCCGCCCAGTCCTGCCAGATGCCCGCCATCGCCATGGGGGCTGCATCGGCGCGCGTCACATACCACGGCAAAGGCCGGTCCCTGGTCGAACGGTCCCATTCATAGAAACCGTCGGCCACCACCAGACAGCGCCGCAGCCGGCAGGCCTCGCGGAAGGCGGGCTTTTCGGCGATGGTCTCGGATCGGGCATTGATCAACAGCGGCCCGTCGCCCGGCGTCTTGTACCAGTGCGGAACAAAGCCCCAGCGCATCCCGCGCAAGCGCCGGGTGCCCGATTGCGAGGTGACCGCATGGACCTGCACGGTCGGGCAGACATTGTAGTTGGGCACGGGCGGCAGATCGTTGTCGGGGCTGGCGGCAAAGAGCTGGACCATCGCCTCGTGCGGCAGTGTCAGCGCCATGCGTCCGCACATGTCCTTGCCTCGCCACAACTGCGGTCGGAGGGCCCGGGATCCGGGCCCCCCGCTGCGGGCTTGCGCCCTATTTCATGGTAATGCGGCCATCGGTATAGGGCTGGTAGGGCCCGACGGCGGCCAGGTATTCGGCCACCACATCGGCCAGATCGGGGCCGAAGTCATAGGCGTTGGCGGCGTCCCTGAACATCGCGTAGCCGTCGCCACCGTTGCGCACATAGTTGTTGGAGACCACGCTGTAGGTCGCCGCCGGATCGATGGGCGCACCCGCGACCATCACATCCGAGATCCGGCTGCCTGCGGGCTGTGCGGCATCGACCGTGAAGGTCATGCCGGCAACCTGCGGGAACCGCCCGGCGCCTTCCTCGATCTGGCTCACGCCATTCTCGAGCGCCTCGATCACCACCGCGCCGGTGATCTCGAAGGTCGACAGCGTGTTCTGGAACGGCAGCACCGTCAGCACCTCGCCCATGGTGACTTCGCCCTCGTCGATCGAGGCCCGCAAGCCGCCGCCATTCTCGATGGCGATCTGCACGCCCTGCCCGGCCACGCGGGCCAGCATGGCATCGGCCACCAGGTTGCCCATCGGGCATTCCATTGCCCGGCACACGGCCCGGTCGCCCTCGATGAACCCGGCCGATTGCGCCACGACCCGGTTGCGGATCTCTTCCAGCGGCGCCGCCAGTTCGGCGATGCGGGCCACGCTGGCTTCATCCTCGGTCACCGATGCATCCATCAACAGCGGCTCGCCCGTTGCGGTCACGATGTTGCCCGCGTCGTCAAAGACGACATTCAGCTCGCCCAGGAACTTGCCATAGGCATAGGCCTGCACGATCGCGGTCGAGCCGACCATGACCGGATAGGGGCCCTTGGCGCCTTCGATGGTGTTGGACAGCAGGCTGTTGTCATGGCCGCCGACGATCACATCGACGCCGGTGGTTTCGGCCGCGACGCGCTCATCGACATTCAGGCCCGAATGCGACAGCACCACGATCTTGTTGACCCCCTCGGCGGTCAGGGCATCGACCTCGGCCTGCACCGCGCCCACCGGATCGGTGAAGATCACGTTGGGGCCGGGCGAAGCCAGCACGTCGGTATCCTGCGGAGTGAGGCCGATCAGGCCGATCCGCTCGCCGCCCACCTCGATGATGGTCGACTTGTGGATGGCACCCGACAGCAGCGCCTCGCCCGAGATATCGGCATTCGACATCAGCACCGGGAACTCGACGGTATCGACAAAGCCGCGCAGAACCTCGGGGCCATCGTCGAATTCGTGGTTGCCCACGGTCATCGCGTCATAGCCGAGCTTGTTCATGAATTCGGCCGCCATGGCGCCCTTGTAATAGGTGTAGAACAGCGTCCCCTGGAACTGGTCGCCGCCATCGACCAGAATCGAATTCTCGGCCCGGGCGCGCGCCGCGGCCACGGCCGTCACCAGCCGCGCGGTGCCGCCAAAGCATTCGCCGGCGGCATTGTCCTCGGCCGAGCACCCCGAATCGAAGCTCGAAATCGGCTCGAACCGGGCGTGGAAATCGTTGGTATGCAGGATGGTCAGCGAAAAATCCGCCATCGCCGATGTGGCGCAAAGCGCCAGCGACGACACAACAATTCCAAGCGTCTTCATGGTTTTGATCCCCCTTCAGGATTGCTATCGCAAGAGTTTCAGTGCTGGAGCGGGCCGGAGTCAACTGATTTGCCCGGTTGCGGACCCCCTGGTCGGGGGCCAGACCGTGCTACCGCCCGCTTGACCCGCCTCCGGCGATGCGCCACATCCGGGCCATGCTGATCTTCAAGATTTTCCGCGCCGACGAATGGGCGGCCCTCAGGGCGCAGGGCGCGAGCCGTGGCGCGCCGGTCGATCTGGCCGACGGATACGTCCATTTCTCGACCGCCGCCCAGGTGGCCGAAACCGCCGCGCGCCATTTCGCCGGGCAGACCGATCTGGTGTTGCTGGCCGTCGAGGCGGACGGGCTGGGTGCCGACCTGAAATGGGAGAAGTCGCGGGGCGGCCAGCTGTTCCCGCATCTTTTCCGTGAGTTGCGGCTGGCGGACATCGTCTGGGACGCGCCCATGCCGCTCATTGACGGCCACCACCAGTTGCCGCCCCTGACATGAGGGCGCTGGAGGCACTGGGGCTGGCCGCCTTGCGCCGGATCGATCCCGAAACCGCGCATTCGCTGGCGCTGGCCGCGCTGCGCGCCGGACTGGCGGGCGGCGGTGGCCCCGTCACCTCGCCGCGCCTGCGGTGCCGGGTCGCCGGGCTGGACCTGCCCAACCCGGTCGGGCTGGCGGCGGGCTTTGACAAGAACGCGACCGCGCTGGCGCCACTTTCGCGCACCGGCTTCGGCTTTGTCGAGATCGGGGCGGCGACCCCGCGCGCCCAGAGCGGCAACCCGCGCCCGCGCCTGTTCCGCCTGACCGAGGACCGCGCCGCCATCAACCGCTTCGGCTTCAACAATGACGGAATGAAGGCGATCGGCCAGCGGCTTGCCGCGCGACCGAGGCACGCGGTGATCGGCCTCAACCTCGGCGCCAACAAGGACAGCCCCGACCGCGCCGCCGATTTCGCCACGGTGCTGGCGCATTGCGGGGCCGATATCGACTTTGCCACCGTCAATGTCTCGTCACCCAACACCGAAAAGCTGCGCGACCTTCAGGGCAAGGCGGCGCTGGCGGCGCTGCTGGCCGGGGTGATGGAGGCCAATGCCCGCCTGCCGCGTCCGGTGCCGGTCTTTCTCAAGATCGCGCCGGACCTGACGGAGCCCGAACTGGCCGATATTGCCGGGGTCGCCACATCGGCGCGGCTGGCCGGGATCATTGCCACCAACACCACGCTGTCGCGCGATGGTCTGAAAAGTGCACATTCCGGCGAAAAGGGCGGACTTTCCGGCGCGCCCTTGTTGGAAAAGTCCACGCGGGTGCTGGCCCGCCTCTCGACCCTGACCAGCCTGCCGCTTATCGGGGTCGGCGGCATTGCCACGGCCGAGGATGCCTATGCCAAGATCCGCGCCGGGGCGAGCGCGGTGCAGCTTTACACCGCGCTGGTCTATGGCGGCATCTCGCTGGCGCGGGATATCGCCACCGGGCTGGACCGGTTGCTGGCGCGCGACGGGTTTGCCAATGTGCGTGACGCCGTGGGCACGGACCGCGACCGCTGGCTCTGAGCGGGCCCGCTCAGGCCGCCTGTCCCACTGCCCGCGCCAGCCGGGGATAGCGTGACAGGAGCGTGGCCGCGCGGGTCAGGTTGAGCACCATCAGCGCCGCCCAGAGCCCGTGATTGCCGAAGGCCGGCACCAGCACCGCCAGCGCAAGGCCGTAAACCACCACCGATTGCAGCATGGCGTTGCGCATGTCGCGCGTCCAGGTCGCGCCGATGAAGATGCCGTCGAGCATCCAGCTGGCAATGCCCAGCACCGGCGCCAGCGCGGCCCAGAACAGGTAGTGCCGCGCCGCTGCGCGCACCTCGGGCGAGGTGGTCATCACGTCGATGATCATCGGTCCGAAGGCAAGAAACACCACAAACAGCAGCACCGCCCCGCCGCCGCCCCAGATCGAGGGCAGGATCGAGGCCTGCCGCAGGCTCTGGCGCTGGCCCGCGCCCACGGCCGCGCCCACCAGCGCCTCGGCGGCAAAGGCAAATCCGTCCAGCGCATAGGCGGTGATCTCGAGAAACTGCATCAGGATCTGGTTGGCCGCCAGTTGCACATCGCCCAGCCTTGCCCCCATGAACAGGAAGGTGGTGAAGGCGCCCTGCAACAGGATCGAGCGCAGCATGATATCGCCATTCACCGACAACATGCGCCGCAGCCGCGCCGGGTCGAAAATGCGGGCCCGGTCGCGCCATTTGCCGCCCGCGAACCCCGACCGGCAGAGCCAGAGCCCAAGCCCGAGCCCGGTCCATTCGGCCACCAGCGTTGCCGCCGCCACCCCGCCGACCCCCCAGCCGAGCCCCAGCACGAACCACAGGTCCAGCACCATGTTGAGCCCGCCCATCCACAGCTGTAGCACCAGCACGCCGCGCGTGCGTTCGATGGCGATCAGCCAGCCGGTGACGGCATAGAGCGCGATGGTCGCGGGCGCCCCCCAGATGCGCACGCCGAGATAGATCCGCGCCAGCGATTCGACCTCGTCCGATGCGGGCGACAGGGCGAAGGCCGCGCGAAACAGCAGCGGCTGGGCCAGCACGAAGACCAGCCCCGCCGCGCCCCCGATCAGCAGCGCCCGCATCAGCACCGCGCCGGACTCGGCCTCGTCCCCGGCGCCGCGCGCCTGCGCCGCCAGCCCGGTCGTGCCCATGCGCAGAAACCCGAAGGCCCAGTAGAACAGCGCCAGGATGACGGCACCGATGCCGACCGCGCCGATGGGTGCCGCCAGTCCAAGCTGACCCACCACCGCGGTGTCCACCGCCCCCAGGATCGGCACCGTCATGTTGGACAACACGATCGGCGCGGCAATGGCCATCACGCGGCGATGGGTGACGGGTTGCCTCACTCGGGCCGTTCCGGCATCAGGAAATGGCCGGTCGCCTGCACGAACATGCGCGAGCGGTTGTCCTGCCAGCCCTCGACATGCACGCTGGCATAGCGCCGCCCCGAGCGGTTGACCCGCGCCCGCGCATAGGCGTCGCGCGGCAGGCCGGTGCGCAGGTAATCGACAGTGAAATCAATGGTCTTCGGCAGCTGCACCTGGCGCATGTCGGGCACGCCGTTCTCCATCCTTTCCCACATCATGGCCCAGCTCAGCTCGATGATGGCGGTGACTTCCAGAAAGGCGGCGGTGGCGCCGCCGTGCAGCGCCGGCAACAGCGGATTGCCGACCAGCCGCTCGTCGAAGGGCATCACCGAGGTCAACTCGTCGCCCCGCCGGTCGAAATGCACCCCCAGAAACCGGATATAGGGCACGCTGGCCACCAGCGACTGCAAGGCCGCATCGCGGCGCTGCTTGACGACCTGCACCGGTTCGGGGCGCTTGCTCATGCGGTCACCTCCGGCCGGCGCTCGATGGTGAAGGCCCCGGTGGCGGTGGCCACGGGGCGGCCGGTATCCTCGTCGGTGGCGGTCGCCCGCACGAAGGCCACCGAGCGGGTCACGTGGTAACACTGCGCCGAGGCGGTGATGGTCTGCCCCGGCGTGGCCGGGCGCATGTAATCGATCCTGAGGTCCAGCGTGGCGGTCGACATCGGCATCGCCTTGTGGCTCATGACCGCGGCGCCCGCACAGGTATCCATAAGCGCCGAGACCGCCCCGCCATGGATCACCCCGCTGACCGGATCGCCGACCAGCCGGGGGTCATAGGCCATCTCGATCACCGCCTGCCCGTCGCCGACGCTGGCAAGCACCATGCCCAGCGCACGCGCATGCGGAATTGCGTCGATGAACTGGCGCGCCAGCTTGTGCCGGCGCTCGTCGGTGATGCCGCTCATGGCGTCCTCCCTAGCTTGCCGCGCCAACTTGGCATGCACACTGTTGGCCGCAAGGGCAAATCTGCGCGCACGTCCACGGCGAGTTGGCGCCCGGCCACAAGTCTTGGTGTTGAATCGCCGATGCCGAACGCATAGGATTCGGGGCGAGGGAGGCCCTGATGACCGAGGATCTGCTGTCATTCAAGGACATGTGCTCACGTTTCGACGTGACGCCCCGGACGCTCCGATATTACGAGTATATCGAGCTTCTGGCCCCCATCAAGGAAGGCCGCTCGCGCTTCTATGGCCCGCGCGAACGCGCCCGCATGACGCTGATCCTGCGCGGCCGCCGGTTTGGCTTCAGCCTCGAGGAAATCCGCCAGTGGCTGCTGATCTACAACAAGGAAGGCACTGAGGCGCAGAACGCCCGGCTGCTGCAACTGGCCGACAAGCAACTGGTCGAGCTGCACAAGCAGCGCAAGCAGCTGGACGAGACCATTGCCGAATTGCAGGACCTGCGCGACCAGACCGCCACCTCCTAGCGACTGCCCGCTTGCCCCGCGCCCCGCCACATCGCGCAGAAGTGACGCGGCGTCCTGCTTACGTTAACGTCAACTCGTGCTATGATGGTGCTCAAGCCTCGGTTTATCCGGATTTGCCCGGTTCTTGACAGCACCAGGAGTGACGATGCCAGACCAGACCATGACCATCAGCCAGATGTGCGCCGAGTTCGACGTGACGCCGCGCACCTTGCGGTTCTACGAGGCCAAGGAACTGATCTTTCCGATCCGTCAGGGCCAGAAACGCCTGTTCACCAAGCGCGACCGCGCCCGGCTCAAGCTGATCCTGCGCGGCAAGCGGTTTGGCTTCACCCTGGAAGAGATCCGCCAGCTTCTCGACCTCTACCAGCTCGACGACGCCCAGGAGACCCAGCTCGCCCGCACCTACGAGATCGCCAAGGTGCATCTGGCCGACATGGAAAGCCAGCGGCGCGAACTTGACGAGGCGATAGCCGAACTGCGCGAACAACTCGCCTGGGGAGAGCGCGAACTGGCGCGGCTGCACAAGACCCCCCGCTGATCGACCCGCCACGCCCCCTGACCCAAGACACGCCCATATTGCGGAGATATTCATGCCCACCTTCAACGCCCCCGTCCGTGACCTGCAATTCGTCCTGCACGACCTGCTGAAAGTGTCCGAACAGGACATTCCCGGCTTCGCCGATCTGGACCGGGACTTCACCGCCGCGGTTCTGGACGAAAGCGCCAAGGTGGCGCGCGACGTGCTGGCCCCGCTCAATCTCAGCGGCGACCAGGAAGGCTGCCGGCTCGAGAACGGGGTGGTGCGCACGCCCAAGGGCTTCAAGGCGGCCTTCGAGACCATGAAGGAAGGCGGCTGGACCGCGGTTGACTGCGACCCCGAATTCGGGGGCCAGGGGCTGCCCTACGTCATGCACACCGCGGCGCAGGAATCCTTCGTGGCCGCCAACATGGCCTTCAACATGTATCAGGGGCTGACCCACGGCGCCTATTCGGCCATCCGCTTCCACGGCACCGACGCACAGAAAGCCACCTACCTGCCCAAGCTGGTGACCTGCGAATGGACCGGCACCATGAACCTGACCGAGCCGCATTGCGGCACCGATTTGGGCCTGATGCGCACCAGGGCCGAGCCGCAGGCCGATGGCAGCTACCAGATCACCGGGCAGAAGATCTTCATCTCGGCCGGCGACCACGATCTGGCCGAGAACATCATCCACCTGGTGCTGGCCCGCGTCACCGGCGCGCCCGAGGGGATCAAGGGCATCTCGCTGTTCATCGTGCCGAAATTCGACATCAAACCCGATGGCAGCCTGGGCGACCGCAACGGCGTCAGCGTCGGCAAGATCGAGGAGAAGATGGGCATCCACGGCAACGCCACCTGCGTGCTCAACTACGACGGCGCCAAGGGCTACCTGCTGGGTGAACTGCACAAGGGCATGCGCGCCATGTTCACCATGATGAACGAGGCCCGCCTCGGCGTCGGCCTGCAAGGCTATGCCCAGGCCGAGGCCGCCTACCAGAACGCACGCGCCTACGCGCAGGAGCGCCTGCAGGGCCGCGACGTGACCGGCGCCAAGTTTCCCGACCAGCCGGCCGACCCGCTGATCGTTCACCCCGATATCCGCCGCAACCTGATGGACCAGAAAAGCTTCATCGAAGGCGCGCGCGCGCTGACCTTCTGGGGCGCCTATCTCATCGACCGGGCCCATAAATGCGATGACACCGCCGCCGACGGCCTGATTTCGCTGCTGATCCCGGTGATCAAGGGCTTCCAGACCGACAAGGGCTTCGAGATGACCGTCGCCGCCCAGCAGGTCTATGGCGGCCACGGCTACATCGAAGAGCAGGGCATGTCCCAGTTCGCCCGCGATGCCCGGATCGCCATGATCTACGAAGGCGCCAACGGTGTGCAGGCGCTGGACCTGGTGGGCCGCAAGCTGGCGCAGGATGGCGGCAAGCACGTCATGGCCTTCTTCGACATGGTCAAGGGGCTGATCAAGGACAATGAGGGCGACGAGGCGCTGCGCCGCGACTTCCTCGATCCGCTCAAGGCCGCATCCAAGGACATGCAGGCGGCGGCGATGTATTTCATGCAGCACGGGGTCAAGAACCCCAACAACGCGCTGGCCGGTTCCTACGACTTCATGCATCTGGCAGGCCATGTCTGCATGGGCCTGATGTGGTCGCGCATGGCCATCGCCGCCAGCGAGGCGCTGGAGAACGGGGCCGGGGACAAGGACTTCTACGAGACCAAGCTGGCGACGGGCCGCTACTACATGGCCCGCCACCTGCCCGCCACGGCGCTGCACCTGGCGCGCATCCAGACCGGAGCCGATACGGTGATGGCGCTGGCCGCCGAAAACTTCTGACCCCGGAAAGGACGGCCCTTGCCCAAGCGCTTCAGACTGACCCGAAGGTTCCCGGTGGCGATGACCGAAGACGGCTATCGCCGCCTGCGGCGCTTTGCCGCCGAGTCCGGGCTCGACGAGGGCGAGGCACTGTCATTCCTGTTCGAGCATTTCGACGCGATCACCGACCCAGAGCGCCTCGCGCAGGACCTGCGGCGCTTCAACGCCGAACTGGAGGGCCGCAAGAAATGAGGGGGCAGCGCCGCACCACGGGCAGAACGCCTCCGGCGGGGAGGTATTTGGGCCAAAATGAAGTCCGGACTCGCCAGACACGGCCAGATCGGCGGCGCCGGGCGAGCCCTTCACCTTGGGCGGTCATCGGCTCCTCAGCCTGTACCGCGTCCCGACTGTGCGGCGATCTGGTAAAGAAGCGGTTAAACCGGACCTGTCCGCCCCTT
>CAUJIU010000186.1 GCA_963205075.1 Pseudomonadota bacterium
GCCATGCCGGCCGCCGGCGGCTGGACCGGCTCTATCATCGCCGCGATGGGCTGCTGCTGGATCTCTGGATCCTGCTGCAAACCATCCCGGCGGTGTTTCGCGGCACCGGAGTCTGAGCCCCGCAATCGCAGCGCCGCGCCAGGCGCATCCAGAAGGCCGCGCCGATATCCTCGCGGTAGATGGTGCCGGCGGGCGGGCTGCTGCCGATATGAAAGCCCGGCTGGGCCCGTGCCAGGGCGGCGGCCAGCCGCGCGCGTCGCCTATGCCGCCTCGATGGGGCGGTACCAGAGCCGCCGCGCCAGGCGCATCCAGAAGGCCGCGCCGATATCTTCGCGGTAGATGGTGCCGGCGGGCGGGCGGCTGCTGCCGATATGAAAGCCCGGCTGGACCCGCGCCAGGGCGGCGGCCAGCCGGGAATTGCCCGGTCCGAAATGGGCGCAAAGCCGCTCGATCTCGGCGCGGGTCAGCAGGCAGCTGGGCGCATCGGGGCCATATTCGCGCCCGAAGGCGTCGAGCGCGGTCGCCAGCACCTCCGGCCCGGCATGGCCCCCGCCCAGCAGCAGATGCGCGGCCCAGGTCGGTATCGGCGCGAGTGAGGCGTTGGACCGGCCGCGATTGACCGTTTCCAGCTCCGGCTCGAGGGATTGGAGGCCCAGCAGGCGCAGGAACTGGCCGATGATCCCGCCCGGCGCCTGCCGGATGCGGTCGTAATCGACGATGCGGATCTGGTGCGGGGCGAAGCCGGTCCGCAGATGGGCATGAATGGCCTGATAGTCGCACCACAGACCGTCGATCTTGCCGGTCGCCAATGCCGCCTCGATCATCTGCGCCGGCGCGTCGGGTGCGCGGGTCCGGGCGATCTCGAGGTAGACCGATTGCAGGAACTGCCATTGCTCGCGCAACAGCACGATCACCCTTATGTCGCTGTAGCCGTCAAAGATCCGCGCCAGCGCGGCCATGTCGACCAGGCCCGCACCGGGACCGGCGCGCAGGAACTCCTCGCTGGACAGGAACAGGGTGCGGTCGGTCGCGCGGTGGCGATCGGCAATCTCGGCCAGCGTGGCGGTGCCGCCACCGGGCAGATGATAGGCCGGTGCCAGCGGCACCCAGTCAGTCAGCAGGCCGTGATGGCCGGTATGCCGCCCGAGATCGGGGTAGATGACGCCGTGCCGCTCCAACAGCGGGCGGTTGGCGTGCAATGTGTCCTGAACCGTCGTGGTCGCGGTCTTGTGGGTGCCCATGTGCAACACGACCTTAGCCATCGGTGAGCGACTCCTTCAGGACATCGAGATAGAGCTGGCCGAAGGCCGATGACGGCTCCAGAACCGCGCGCTCTGCCCATTCGTTCCAGGCATTGATGAACAGTTCGTTGCGGTACGAACCGGGCAGCCGATGCTCCAGCAGATCGCGCAGCCAGACGCGGAAGGTCGCCGGATTGGCGCCCTTGGCGATATGCCCCCGGGGCCCGCGCCGCGCGGTATTGTCCCAGGATGGCATGATCCCGGCGATGGTGTCGGGCGGCAGGCTGCGCTGATAGGCGGCCGAGCAGGACCTGCGCGCCACCGCCTGATAATCGTAGATCAGGCCGGCGAAACCGGGGGCGGGGCTGGCCTGGCCCATCTGGTTGCCGCCCGGCCCGCCGAACAGGTAGTCCTCGCCCCTGACCAGCCCGTGGGGCGGCATTTCGACATGGAAGTCGAAGGTGCCGGGTGAGGTCTTGCCCTTGCCGCGGATATGAAAGCTGACCGCGCCCAGCTCTACCTCGCCGATCCCCTCGCGCCGCCAGGCCGCGCGCATGGCGCTGACGGCGGCATCGGGGTCAGGCATGTCCTCGGGGCGGTAGATGACAAAGCGCGGGCGGGTGCCGTCAGGGCGCTGGTAGCGCGGGTCGCGCATGTAGGGCAGGGTCGAGCGGACCAGCCCTTCGGCAAAGCCGGGCGCGTAATCCTGCGCCATCAGCACCTCGCCGCTCAGCCCGTCCCAGTTGCGCTGCCAGCTTTCATTGGCCCAGCACAGGTAGAAGGGGAAGTCGATTTCCGGCCGTTCAAGCAGGCGGTCCAGCGGGTCTTGCAGCAGGCGGGCGCCGCCGAACCAGTAGTGATAGACGCAGAACGCGCCAATGCCGGAGGCGCGCGCCAGCCGCGCCTGCTCGCCCATCACTTCGGTCATGCGCAGGTCGTAATAGCCCAGATCGGCGGGCAGGTTCGGCTGCAGATGGCCGGGAAACATCGAGCGGGCCTGAACCACCGCGCGCCATTCGGTAAAGCCCTTGCCCCACCAGCGGTCGTTTTCCGGGATGGGATGGAACTGCGGCAGGTAGAAGGCGGTCACGAGGCCGGGGCGGCGGGGTGCAGCCCCGACCGGAGCCTGCAGTTCCGAGACCTGCCGCAGCTTCAGGCCGGCGCCTTGGGTCAGCGCGCCCAGCGCGCGCTCGACCGCATGGGCCAGCGTGCCGTCGATCTGGCCCGATTCCGGCTCGAACAGCGACGGGTCCAGATGCAGCGATTTCAGCATCCCGATGACCAGCGGCCGCGCCCACCAGATCGATCCGGCGGGAAAGGCCAGATCGGTCTGGCTGCCGTCGATCTCGACCCGCTGCAACAGTGCCAGCGTCTTGTCGCGGTTGGTGCCCCACCAGTCCGGGCCGCGAAAGACCTGGCCGTCACTGACGCACATGCCGGCCTCGGGGTCGGCGAGGAAGGCGGCAAGGCGCGCCGCGCCGCCGCCTGCCGGCAGCACCCCGTCAAGCAGGTGGTCGCGCCAGGTCGCGCCATCAGCGCGGTGCGGCGACTTCTTGGTGTGGATCTTGGCAATGGCGGCGTAGCCGTCAAAGGCGCCGGCATTGAGCAGCTCGACAAAGGGCAGGATGTCGCGGCCCCGGTTCGGCATCGGCGCGACAAATGCGCCGGGGAATGCCTGCCGGATATCGGACTGCAGATCTCTGGTCTGGGCGCCGCGCCAGGTGATGGTGACGTAAAGGTCAAACTCGAACCCCGCGCCCAGAAGCCGCTTGCGCATCTGCGGCCAGAGGTCGGGGTAGTAGATGTGCAGGTGAATGGCGACAGGCTTGCGCGGCCGCAGCGGGTCCAGCCGCAGGGGTGGGGCGACGAAGGGCGGGGTGCCGGCAGGGCGCGCGGTGGGGGCAAACGTCCGGCCCTCGCGCGCGCCGGTGCTGAGATAGTGCCGCAGCGCCGACATGCCGGCAGCCGCAACATCGGGGTTCAGCCGCAGATAGTCGCCAGGCGAAAAGCGCGGCCCCGGTTGCAGGCCCATCGCCTCGCCCCGGCGCAGGTAGTGCCGCAGCGGCAGGATGCGGAACAGCGGATGCAGCGACGCATGGGTGGCGCGATACCAGACGGGGTCAAACAGCCCGCTGCGCCGGATCTTGCGCGCATAGCCCAGCTCTGACGGGTCAGGCAACACGAAGGCCAGGGCCTGGCCGAGTCTTGACAATCTGGGTCCTATCGCTGACATCGAATCCCTCTTGGCTCGGATAGTCCGACGCTACGGGCGGCAGGGTTAACCGACCCTTTCAGCCCTCCGCCAAAAGCCGCTTGGCATGGCCATTGAGCAGCGCCAGCGCCACGACAAGGCAGCACAGGCCCACCGCCGCCGCGTAGAGGCTGCCATCGGGCCCGGCCCGATAGGCCGGGTAGCTGCCGGCGCGGACCAGCGCGATCGCGTGGGTCAGCGGATTGAGCATCAGCCAGTCGGAAAAGGGCGCGGGCACCGCCTCGGGCAGGAACATCACGCCCGAGACGATGAAGACCGGGCGGTTGAGAATCGCCCAGGCCCGCTCCCAGATCGGGGCCAGCTCGAACAGCGCGGCATTGAGCGCGCCGATGCCCAGCCCCAGCAGCGCCGCCAGCCCCAGCCCCTGCAACATCGGGCCGAGCCGCAGGCCGGTCGAGGCGCCGCCGAACCACAGCAGCGGCCCCAGGACCAGCGCGATGACCACCAGGTGGGTCGCCGTATTGAGCACGAAGCGCGCCAGGATCGCATCAAGCCACGAGACCCGCGGATAGCCGAACAGCGGTCTGGAATAGCGCAGGGCCACCCCGAGTTTCTGCGCCAGATCGGTGTAGAGCATGAAGGGCAGATAGCCGGTGGCGTAAAACAGCGCGAAACTGGTCCCCAGAGGCGGGCGGGCAAAGGCCATCGACAGCACCGTGGTCAGCAGCGCCAGCGCGGCCACCGGCTCGGCCACGGCCCAGAAATAGCCGCCCGGAGTGCGCCCGAACGTGGTTGCCATTTCGCGCAGCATGAGCGCGCCGATGCTGCGTCCCGCCTGGGTAAGTGAGCTCATCTCGTTGCCATTAGCCAATCCTTGACGGTTCTTGCTTAGGGCTGGTGGGTGAAGATCGGATTACCAGGGGGCATTCCATGTCATCCGCCACGGCCCAGTCAGCAATTCCCTTGCGCCCGGTGGGGGTGGCGCCCTCAGGCCCGGCGGCGCGGTCGGTTCCGCCGCCGCTGGCCCAACACCCGCGCCGGTCGCGGCGGCGACTGGCGGCCAGCTTTGCGCTGATGGTGCTGCTGCCGGTGGCCCTGGCGGGCTGGTATCTGTGGACCCGCGCCGCCGATCAGTATGAATCGCGGGTCAGCTTCGCGGTGCGCAAGGAGGAGGTTCAGGGCGGCCTTGACCTGTTGCGCGGGCTGCGCGCGCTGTCGGGGGCCAGTTCGTCCGATACTGATATCCTTTACGAATTCCTCACCTCGCAGGCGCTGGTCGAGCGGTTGTCGGCGCGGCTCGATCTGGCGGCGATCTGGGGCGGGCGGCCCGAGGATCCGGTCTTTGCCTATCACGGGCACACGATCGAGGATCTGACCAGTTATGCCCAACGCATGCTCAATGTCCGGTTCGATACCCATTCGGGACTGTTGTCGCTGAACGTCCGGGCCTTCAGCGCCGAGGCGGCGCAGGCCATCGCGGCGGCCTCGCTCGACGAGGCGAGCGACATGATCAACCGGCTCTCGAACGAGGCGCGCACCGACATCGTCGCCAGCTCCGGCACCGATCTGGACACCGCCATGGAACGGCTGCGCAATGCGCGGCTGGCAATGGCCGAGTTCCGCATCCGCAACAACGTGGTCGATCCGGTGGCCGACCTGCAAGCCGATCTCTCGGTCATCGCCAGTCTGCAGCAGGAGCTGGCCCAGCATCAGATCGCGCTCGATATCCTGCGCAGCGATGCGCAGCCGGCCCGGCGCGGAGACGAACAGCGGCTGGCCGAGGCCGAGACCGGCATTGCCGCGATCAAGGCGCGCATTGCCGATGAGCGCGCCAAGTTCGGCGGCGGGCAGGAGCGGGACTATGTGGCGCTGCTGTCGGAGTTCGAGGACCTGACGCTCAACACCGAATTCGCCCAGCAGGCCTATCTGGGCGCGCTGGCCGCCCACGAGGCCGCGCGGGCGGATGCGCAGCGCCAGACGCGCTATCTGTCGGCCCATATCGCGCCCACCTGGGCCGAAAGCGCCGTGCACCCGCGCCGCTGGCTGCTGCTGGGCATGGTGGCGGGTTTCGGGTTCCTGCTCTGGGCGACGGTGAGCCTGGGCGCGGCCGGGCTGGCGGACCGGCGCTGAGCATGGTCGAGCTGGTGGGTGTCCATAAACGGTATGTCCAGCGCGGGGTCGAGACCATCGTGGCGCGCGACCTCAGCTTTCGCTTCGAGCCGGGCCAGTCCGTCGCGCTGCTGGGCCGGAACGGCGCCGGCAAGTCGAGCCTGCTGCGGATGATCGCCGGCCTGATGGATCCCGATGCCGGAGTGATCCGCCATGAGGGCACCGTGTCCTGGCCGGTGGGGTTTCAGGGCAGCTTTCACCCCGATCTGACAGGCGCGGAAAACGCCCGCTTCGTGGCGCGGATCTATGGCCTTTCGCCGCGCGCCATGGAGCGGTTCGTCGGCGAGGTGGCCGAACTGGGGCCGCATCTGCGCCTGCCGGTGCGCAGCTATTCCGCCGGGATGAAGGCGCGGCTGGCCTTTGCCGTCTCGATGGCGGTGCCCTTCGACACCTACCTGATCGACGAGGTGACGTCGGTGGGCGACGGCGCCTTCCGGCTGCGCAGCGAGGCGCTGTTGCGCGACCGGCTGCGCAGCGCCGGCGCCATCGTGGTCTCGCACGCGACCGAGATGCTGCGCCGGATGTGCGATGCCGGAGTCGTGCTCGAAAAGGGGCGGATGTTCTACTACAGCCGGGTGGACAAGGCGATCGAGCACCATGACCACCTCATGCGCGGCCAGTTGCCGCCGTGGATGCGCTGAATGGCCGGTGTCACCATCCTGATGCCGGTCCTCAACGGCGCCCGGCATCTTGACGTGCAGCTCGCGTCGCTTGCCGGCCAGTCGCCGCGGCCCGCCGGGCTGATCGTCAGCGACGACGGGTCGGGCGATGGCAGCCGCGCCATCATCGCCCGCTTTGCCGCCTGCAGCCCCTTTCCGGTGGTGATGCGGTCCGGCCCGGGGCGCGGGGCCACGGCCAACGCCCTGTCGCTGCTCGCCACGGCGCCCGACGGCCCGCTTGCACTGGCCGATCAGGACGACCTGTGGCTGCCGCACCGGCTGGCCGACGGGACGGCGGCGCTACGCGGCATCCGGGAACCGGCAATTGCCACCGCGCCCAGGATCGTCACCGATGCAGCGCTCAACCGGCGCGCGCAGACCGGCTGGAGCACGGGCAGCGCGACATTTGCCAATGCCCTGCTGGAAAACCTGGCGCCCGGCAATACCATGACCCTGAATGCCGCCGCCGCCCGCCTCGCGCGCGATGCGCTGCGGTCCGGCCCGCCCGATCCCGCCCATCATGACTGGTGGCTCAGCCAGATCGTGCTTGGCGCCGGCGGCCGGATCGTGCGCCAGCCGCGACCGGGGCTGTGCTACCGGCAGCACGGCCAGAACCTGTTCGGGGCCGCCTGCGGTGCGGCCGCTCTTGCCGGGCGGCTGATCGCGGTTCTGGACGGCACCTATGGGCAATGGGTCCGCCGGCAGGCGCTGGCGCTCTGGCAGGGGCGGCACCTGCTGACGCAGGAAAACCGGCGGCAGCTGCAGGCCTTTCTTTCCCGCCGCGAACGGCCCTGGGAATGGTGGGCCGCCGGTGCGCTGCCCCTGGGCATTCCCTACCGGCAAAGCCGGGCGCAGACCCTGGTCTTGCGAGCCGCCGCCCGCGCGGGCCGATTCTGATCCCCGCCGACTTTCCGAAAATCCTTGGCAAAAGACCCGGTTTTGACACGCCCCTAGCCCAGCAGGGCCGCTGACCCCCCGTATCCGGAAACGGTCAAGGATGGGGTGTCACCATGATCGAGCTCGGGCTTCGCGGGCAGATAGCCGGGTCAGCCAGCCCGTTCCTGACCGCCATCGGCGATATGGAGGTCAGGAGCCTGGGCAGCGTCACCCGGCTTTATGCGGGATCCGAGGCGCTGGGCGGCATCGCCACCCTGACGCTGGCAGAGGGCCAGTTGGCCGCGATGAGCAACACCTACACCATCAACGGGCGCGGCAGCGGGTTCCGGCTGGGGGACATGGAGTTCTTTCAGGACGGCGCCAGCCTCAGGCTGCTCATCTCCGATATCGGCGCCACCCATCTGGAGCGCTACACCGTTTCGGCCAGCAGCGGCACCCTGAGCGGCGCGACGGCGATGTCCTACGCATCGCCCCCCACCGGCGCCACCAGCGAGATCGCGACCGTGACCGTCGCCGGCAAGGTCTTTGTCGCGGCCGGCCAATCGGGCCAGCCGGGGCTGTCGATCTTCGAGGTCCAGGGCTCGCAATTGCAGCTGCGCCACCAGGTGGCCGATACGCCCAAGATCGCCGTGGGCGATGTGGGCGACCTTGCCACCGTCACGGTCGGAACCGCCACCTACCTTTTTGCCGGGTCAATGGCAGAGGGGGCGCTCAGCACCTTCTCGATCAGCGATACCGGGCAGGCGGCGCTGGTCGACACCATCGGCGCCAAGGAAGGGCTCTGGCTCGGCGGCCTGTCGCAGCTTGCCACAGTCGAGGCGCTGGGCATCGATTACATGATCGTCGGGGCCACCAATTCCAGCAGCCTTTCGGTGGTGCGGGTCAACCCGCTCGGCGTCATGTTCGTGACCGATCACGTGACCGACACGCTCGAGACCCGCTTTGCCAATGTCGGCGCGGTCGCCGGTTTTTCGGTCAACGGGCGCGGCTTCGTGCTGGCGGGCGGCAGCGATGACGGGCTGACGCTGATGGAGCTGTTGCCCGACGGGCGGCTGCACCTGCATCAGTCGATCGAGAGCCTCGCCGGCTGGTCGCTGACCGATGTCGCCGCGATCACCGTCAAGGCGATGGGGCCCGAGGTGCAGGTGTTTGCCGCAGGCTCCACCCCGGGGCTGATGCAGTTCACGCTGCCGGTGGCCAACATCGCCGCGCCGCTTGTCGGCACCGAGGCCGCCAACGTGCTGACCGGGACCGGGCAGGACGACCTGATCTTCGGGCAGGGCGGCAATGACACGCTGAAGGGCATGGGCGGCGACGATCTGCTGATCGGCGGGCTGGGGGCGGACCTGCTCTATGGCGGCAGCGGCGCCGATGTCTTCATCGCCGATAGCGGCCCCAACGAGGACCGGGTGATGGATTTTGAGCTGGGGGCGGACCGGATCGACCTGAGCGCCTGGGGGCCGCTCTACCATGTCTCGGGCCTGACGATCACGTCGCTTGCCGATGGCGCCCGCGTCTCGGCCAACGGGCACAGCCTGCGCCTGACCACCATGTCGGGCACCGGCCTGACCGCCGGGCAGTTCACGCAAGACGACTTTGTCTTCTGACGGTTCAGCATTTGGCAATGCCCGCGTGAGAGACTTGCAGCGGGTGAGTTATTCTTTCGGGGGGACAGTATGCCTACGACGGGCAACGGCGCCGTCCAGAGAGGCCTGGGGGGCGCTGCGGGTTTCGGGGAAATCGCCGTGCCGCGCAGCGATGACGGCGCGGCCCAGATCGATGTTTCCGCCATCTTTGCCGGCGGGCTGAATTTCTTCGGCCAGACCCATGCCGCAACCGCCCTTTTCGTCAATACCAATGGCATGCTCAGCTTCGGCGCGGCGGCCCCCGGCTATCCGACGCTGGGGGGCGCGCTGCCCCAGGGGCCGGTCATTGCCCCGTTCTGGGCCGATATCGATACCCGCATTGACGGCGAAGGCGCCGAGAGCGGCCAGATCTGGGTCGATCTGGACCCGGCCAGCGGCACGGTTTCGATCACCTGGGCCGATGTCGGTTCCTATCGCTACGGCGCGGAGGCGACCAACCTGTTCCAAATGCAACTGGTCAACCGGGGCGGCGGCGACTTCGATATCGTGCTGCGCTACGAACGTGTCGACTGGACCACCGGCTCGGCGCTGGACGATGGCGGGGCCCTGGCCTTCATTTCCGCGCCGCTTTTGCCGCAGCCGATCCTGATCGGGTCCGACATGGCGCTGATCGACGATCTGAACGGCAATTCCGGTCAGGCGGGCTATTGGCTGTTTCAGGTGCGTGGCGGCGGCATCGGCTCCAGCCAGCCGGTCAACGGCCTGTCGCTGACCGGCACGCCCGGCAACGATGTGCTGGAAGGTGGCGGCCTGTCCGACATCCTGCGCGGGCTCGACGGGGACGACATCCTGCGCGGCCACGATGGCGCGGACTGGCTGTTTGGCGGCGACGGGCAGGATACGCTCAACGGCCTGGGCGGCGATGACATCATCTTTGGCGGCTCCACCAGCGCCGATCTGCGTGACGTGATCTATGGCGGCGATGGCAATGACTGGGTCGATGCGGGCTATGGCAACGATCTGGTCTATGGAGGCGCCGGCAATGACACCCTGATCGGCGGTTTTGGCGCCGACGAGCTGATCGGGCAGGATGGCAATGACATCCTGAGCGGCGGCGCGCTGGGCGACATGCTTTATGGCGGCAACGGCAACGATTTTCTCAACGGCGGCTTCGGCTATGACCGGCTCAACGGCGGGGCCGGGGCCGATCAGTTCTACCATCAGGGCATTCCCGATCACGGCTCGGACTGGATCCAGGACTATCGCTGGTCCGAAGGCGATGTGCTGGTCTGGGGCGGGGCCACGGCCAGCAAATCGCAGTTCCAGGTCAATTACGCCGAGACGGCGGGGGCCGGGCAGGCCGGGGTGCCCGAGGCCTTCGTCATCTACAAGCCCAGCGGCCAGATCATCTGGGCGCTGGTGGATGGCGGCGCAGAGACCAGCATCCTGCTGCGGCTGAGCGGGGTCGAGGTCGACCTGCTGGCCTAGTGCCGGATCAGCGTGTCGCCCAGGGCCAGCGTCGGCGTCAGTTCGATCCGCTGCGCGCCGGCGCTGCGGCTGCCCTGCGCCTCGGCGATGATGCGCGCGGCCCGCTGCCCGATCTCGCGGCGGCAGGCATCCATCGTCGCCAGACTGCGCGGCAAACCTTCCAGCAACTCGACCCCGTTGAACCCGGCAAGGCCGATCTGGCCGGGAATATCGACGCCCTTTTCCAGCAGGTAGAGGAGGCCGCCAGCGCCAATCATGTCATTGGAATAATAGAGAAAATCCAGATCCGGCGTGCGTTCGAGAATGGCTTGCGTCATCTCGCGGCCCTTGGCCAGCGCGGAGCCGCCCGAGTAGAATTCCTGATCCGCGATCTCGATTCCGGATTTGGCCAGCGTGCGGGTAAACCCCTCGAACCGCTTTCGTGCCCGGTGGTCCAGCGGCATCTTGGTGCCCAGAAATCCGATCCGGCGATAGCCTGCCTCGATGATCGCCTCGGCCATCTGCCGGCCCGCGCGGCGATGCGAGATGCCGACGCAGGCATCCACCGGATCGCCATCCACGTCCATGATCTCGACAATCGGGATGCCCGCCTGCGCCAGCATGGCGCGCGAGGCCTCGGAATGCTCCAGACCGGCGATGATCACCCCCGAGGGCCGCCAGGACAGCATCTCGAACAGCACCTTTTCTTCGGTTTCCGGCAGGTAATCGGTCACGCCCACGACGGGTTGCAGCGATGTGCCCGCCAGCATCTCGGATATGCCCGAAAGCACTTCGGGAAACACCATGTTGCCCAGCGAGGGGATGATGACCCCGACCAGGTTGACACGGCTCGAGGCCAGGGCGCCGGCGATCTTGTTGGGCACGTAGCCAAGCCGCTTGGCCGCGTCCTGAACCTTGAGCCGCGTCGCCTCGCTGACATCGCCCTTGCCGCGCAGGACCCGGCTGACGGTCATTTCGCTGACACCCGAAGCTTCGGACACATCGCGCAGCGTCAGCGGTCGTTTCGGCCGGTTGGTCACGGTTGTCGGTCCTATGAAACTGTCCCTGTCCCCTTGTTATCCCCACTCGGCGGTCTTGTCCAAGGTCTAGGCGGCCGCCGTTGACGCCCCGGCGAAACGAAGGCATTGAGGCATGACGGCCCCGTAGCTCAGGGGATAGAGCGACCGCCTCCTAAGCGGTAGGTCTCAGGTTCGAATCCTGACGGGGCCGCCACAGTTTCGGGAAATACGATTCCAAACACTTGACTCGTTAACCTTTTCCAGCCGCAATCGGCGCATGTGGGCAAACCTCTGGGGGGAGGGCCACACGACGCCGGCAGGCCCCGGGACCAACGAGGCGCTGGCAGAAGGTTCGTGCCTTCCTTCCCTTGCGATTCCCATGGTGACATCCGGCCGCTGGCCTTGCCCGTTCTGGCAGCCAGAGTCCGGATCGGTAAACGCCGCGAGCCTGTGCTCGTGGCCGGAAAAGGCGGCGTCAAAACCGCCCGTGTGTGGAGGGACCAAATGAAGAAACTAGCCGCAATCGTGCTGGCAACGACGCTGGCGACCAACGCCTTGGCGGGCGGCCTGGCGCCGGTCGTCATCGAGGAACCGATCATGGTCGAGGAAGACCGGGCCAGCTTCCCGTTCTGGCTGATCCCGATCATCATCGTCGGCATCCTCGTGCTGATCCCGCATGACGAATGCGACCCGCAAACAGACGAATGCGTGACCAATTAGTCGCCGGAACGATAAGCAGGCGGCCGGCGGGCCAACCGCCGCCGCCCAACAGAGGAGAGAGTCATGAAGAAACTAGCCGCAATCGTGCTGGCAACGACGCTGGCGACCAATGCCTTGGCGGGCGGCCTGGCGCCGGTCGTCATCGAGGAACCGATCATGGTCGAGGAGGACCGGGCCAGCTTCCCGTTCTGGCTGATCCCGATCATCATCGT
>CAUJIU010000187.1 GCA_963205075.1 Pseudomonadota bacterium
AGCGCCCCCCCCCCCTCTTGCATCACGTCAGCGTGACGCCACGCCGGCCGGCGAGGTCGGTGAAGTATTGCCAGGCCACGCGTCCGGACCGGCTGCCGCGGGTGGCCTGCCATTCGATCGCTTCGGCGCGCAAGGTTTCGGCGTCGATTGCCACGCCATAGGCGTCGCAATAGCCGCGGATCATCGCCAGATACTGGTCCTGGTCGCAGGGATGAAAGCCCAGCCAGAGGCCGAAACGGTCCGAAAGCGAGACCTTTTCCTCGACCGCCTCAGAGGGACTGATCGCGGTCGAGCGTTCGTTCTCGATCATGTCGCGCGGCATCAGGTGGCGGCGGTTGGAGGTTGCATAGAGCACGACATTGTCCGGGCGGCCCTCGATGCCACCGTCGAGCACCGCCTTGAGCGACTTGTAATGCGCATCGTCATGGCCGAAGGACAGGTCGTCGCAAAACAGGATGAAGCGGCCGGCGGCCCCGCGCAGAAGTGTCAGGCAGCGCCCGATCGACGACAGGTCCTCGCGCTGGATCTCGACGATCTTCAGATCGGGCCGCTCGGTCTGGACAGCTCCGTGGACCGCCTTGATCAGGCTGGATTTTCCCATGCCGCGCGCGCCCCAGAGCAGGACGTTGTTGGCGGGCAGGCCGGCGGCGAACTGGCGGGTATTGGCCAGGAGCGTGTCGCGCGCGCGGTCGATGCCCACCAGCAGGCCGACATCGATCCGGTTGACCCGGGCGATCGCCGTCAGGCGATCGGGGTCCGTATGCCAGACAAAGGCGGAGGCGGCGGTGAAATCCGGAGCCGGACGCGGTGCCGGGGCCAGCCGTTCCAGCGCCTCGGCGATCCGGGTCAGATCCGGCGCGCTCACGCCCTGGTTTCCCCGGCGGGGTCCGGATCCCCGGCCTCGTCGCCATAGAGGCTCTCGCCTTCGCCCAGCAGGCCTTCGGCGCGCATTTCGGCTTCGCGCTTGCGCTCGTTGCGGGCGACAAGCTGGATCGAGATCTCGTAAAGGCCATAGACGACCGTGAACAGGATGATCTGGCTGACCACGTCGGGCGGGGTTGCCAGGGCGGCAAGGATCAGGATGCCCACGACCGCGTATTTGCGCATGCCGCGCAGGCCGCGGGCGCTGACCAGCCCGGCCTTGCCCATCAGGGTCAGCAGCACCGGCAGCTGGAAGCAGAGCCCGAAGGCCACGATGAACTTGATGGTCAGCGACAGATAGGCCTGGGCCGAGCCCTGGAAGGCGATGCCGGCAATGGCGCCGGTCGTGTCCTCGTCGGTCAGCAGGCTGCCCGGCTGCTGGAACCCGAGGAAGAAATTGAACGCCAGCGGGGTGATGGCGTAATAGGCGAAGGCCGCCCCCATCACGAACATGAAGGGCGAGGCGATGAGGAAAGGCAGGAAGGCGCCCTTTTCCTTCTTGTAGAGCCCCGGCGCCACGAAGCGCCACATCTGGTAGCTGATCACCGGGAATGACAGCGCCAGACCGCCGAGCAGCGAGATCGAGATGGCGACGAAGAAGCCCTCCTGCAGGGCAATCAGCACCAGCCCGCAGTTTTCCTGGCCGCGCGCCTGCAGCGCGTCGCAGAGCGGGCGGGTGAGGAAGTTGAAGATCGGATTCCAGACCGTGAAGCAGACCACCATCGCCGCGATGAAGGCCAGCAGCGACCAGATCAGGCGCGAGCGCAGCTCGGTCAGATGCTCGATCAGCGGGGCCGAACTGCCCTCGATTTCGTCGTCGCTGCTCATTGGTCGGCCTTTGGCGTCTTGGGTGCTGGTTTGGCACGGGCTGTGGCGGGCTTGGCGGCGGCCTTCTTTGCCGGGGCGCGTTTGCGGGGCGCGGGCCTGGCCTCGGGCTCTGGCGTGGCGGCCGCCTCCTTCTTGGCGGCGGCGGCGGCTTCGCGGGCCTTGCGGTCGGTGGCGGCCTTGGCGGTGGCCTCCTCGATGCGGGCGCGCATCTCGTCACGCTCTTTCGAGAGTTTCTCGGTCTCGCCGCCGGGCTTGATCGCCGACATGGCGGAGTTGCGCAGCGCATCGGTGCCGAACTTGGCCGGATTGGCGGCGGCGCGGATGGTCTTTTCCACGTCCTTGATGCCGGAGTCGCGGGCGGCATCCTCCATGGCCTTGCTGAATTCGCGCGCCATGCCGCGGGCCTTGCCCGTGAACTGCCCGACGGACCGGAACAGGCCCGGCAGGTCCTTGGGTCCGACCACGATCAGCGCCACGATGCCGATCAGCACCAATTCACTCCAGCCAAGGCCGAACATGCGATTCTCCGCGTTGGGACCCGGGGGTCAGTGGGGTCAGACCTTGTCCTTGTCGGTCGACGGAGTGACGTCCTTGGCGGCCTCGGCCGCGCTGTCCTCAAGCTCTTTCTTGCCGTCATCGACGCCGCGCTTGAAGGCGGTGATGCCCTTGCCCACCTCGCCCATCAGCGACGAGATCTTGCCACGGCCGAACATGACCAGAATCACGATGGCGATCAGCAGCAGGCCCGGAAGGCCGATATTGTTAAGCATGGTCTGTCTCCCTTTCGGGCCGCGTCCGCCGGGCCCGTCGTTTTCCGTATCCGCAATACGCGCTGCACAATGCGGTTGGAAGCGGCAAGCGCGCGATTTGCGGCGCGCGGCGCGCATTTATTGACATTATTCTGTCAACTGTCAGGGTAGTGTCAGTAAGTCACCGCCATTCCGGAGCGAGATATGCGCCGCACCGACCGCCTGTTCAGCCTGATCCTGGTGTTGCGTGACGGGCGGTTGCACCGCGCTCAGGATCTGGCGCTGCGGCTGGGGGTCTCGATCCGCACCATCTATCGCGACATGGACACGCTGATGGCCTCGGGCGTGCCGATCGAGGGCGAGCGGGGCCTGGGCTACATGGCGACGGCGGCGGTCACCCTGCCCCCGCTCAACCTGACCCTGACCGAACTGGAGGCGCTGCATCACGGGCTGGCGATCATGAGCGGGTCCGACGATGCCGATCTGCAGGCCTCGGCGCGCAGCCTTGCCGCCAAGATCGATGCGGTGCTGCCCGAAGACCGGACGGCGGAGCCGGGCGGCTGGGGTCTGGCGGTCTATCCGCTGGCCGATGCGGCGCGGGGCTTTCGTCACATGCCGCAGATCCGGGCCGCGATCCGGGCGCGGCAGAAGCTGGCCGCGGATCACCGCGATCTGGACGGAGAGCTGCGCGCATCGGTCCTGCGGCCGTTGCAGCTCGAATACTGGGGGCGGCTCTGGACCGTCACCGCCTGGGACGAGGCGGTCGGCGCCTTCACGGTGCTCAGGATCGACCGGATCGAGGCGCTGCGCGCTCTGCCGGGACTGTTCGTCGACGAGCCGGGCAGAACGCTGGCCGATTACCTGGCGCGGGCCGGGGCGGCGGACTGAGCGCTCAGCCCATGTTGGCGGGAAAGACGAAGCAGCGGTCACGCCGGATCATCAGCCAGAGCGGGGTGCCGACCTTGGGCAGGAACACCGAAGGCACCAGCGCGCGCAGCAGCGAGCCATCGAAATCCATGCGGAACTCGACCAGGCTTTCGGAGCCCATGAAGCGGGCGCGCTCGACGATGCCACGTGCGGGCGAGCCTTCGGCGGCGGTCGGAAGCGGCCCGCGCCCCTGCCGGTCAAAGTCGATGCGCAGGTGCTGGGGGCGAATGACGATCTCGACCTCGGTGCCGTCGGCAAAACCGGGGGCAAGGAATTGCCCGAAGGCGGTTTCGGTCAGCGCCCCGTGAACGGTGCCCCGGATCACGTTGATATCGCTGAAGAATGCCGCCGCCTCGCGGTCAACGGGCGCGTTGTAGATGTTGTAGGGCGCGCCCTGCTGCACGATCCGGCCATTGCGCATCAGCGCGATCTCGTCGGCCATGCGCATCGCCTCGGAGGGCTCATGGGTGACCAGCAGCACCGCCGTGCCCTCGCTTTTCAGCACGTCGAGGGTTTCGTCGCGGATGCCGTCGCGCAGGCGGTCGTCAAGGCCCGAGAA
>CAUJIU010000188.1 GCA_963205075.1 Pseudomonadota bacterium
GCTTCCGGCGCAGTTCGGCGGCTTTGTCGACGATTACCACCATCTCAAGCGCCATGTGCAGGTCTGGGACGTGGCCTGCGAGCGGCAGGTGAGCATCAAGGGCCCCGATGCCGCCCGCCTGATGGCGCTTCTGAGCCCGCGCGACCTGTCGAAGATGGCGGATGACCAGTGCTATTACATCCCGGTGACGGATCGCGCTGGCGGCATGCTCAACGACCCGGTGGCGGTCAAACTGGCGCCCGACCATTTCTGGATCTCGATCGCGGACGGCGATTTCCTGCAATACGCGCTGGGGGTGGCCGACGCGCTTGGGCTTGACGTGCTGATCGACGAGCCCGACGTGTCGCCACTGGCGGTGCAGGGGCCAAAGTCCGATGACCTGATGGCGCGGGTCTTTGGCGACGCGGTGCGCGAGATCCGGTTCTTCCGCTACAAGCGGCTGGCCTTCGAGGGCCGCGAGATGATCGTCGCCCGCTCGGGCTATTCCAGGCAGGGCGGGTTCGAGATCTATGTCGAAGGCTCCGACTGCGGGATGCCGCTCTGGGATGCGCTCTTTGCCGCCGGGCAGGACCTGCAGGTGCGCGCCGGCTGCCCCAACCTGATCGAGCGGGTCGAGGGCGGGCTCTTGTCCTTCGGCAATGACATGACGCGCGACAACACGCCGCTGGAGGCGGGGCTGGGCAGGTTCGTCAACTCGCCCGCCGCCTATATCGGCAAGGCGGCGCTGGCCGCCCGCCCGGTAGCGCGGATGATCCGGCCCATCGCCATCGACGGCGACCTGCCGCCCTGCGACCGGCTCTGGCATGTCCATGCCGGTGGGGTCACAGTGGGGCAGGTCACCAGCGCCATCCGCAGCCCGGATTTCGGCACCAATGTCGCCATCGGCATGATCGCGCGCAGCCATTGGGATGCCGGCACCCGCATCGAGGTCGAAACCCAGGACGGGATGCGCAACGCGACCGTCCGCGACACATTCTGGATCTGAAAGGAAAGCCCATGTTCAACGCACTTGTGGTCACCAAGGACGAGGCCAGCGGCAAGACCGCCGCCGCCGTGCAGCAGATCAGCGACAATGACCTGCCGCAAAGCGAGGTGCGGGTCGCGGTCGACTATTCGACCGTCAACTACAAGGACGGGCTCTGCATCGGCCCCGGCGCGGGACTGGTGCGCAGCTATCCGCATGTGCCCGGCATCGATTTTGCCGGCACGGTCGAGCAATCCTCGGACGCGCGCTACCAGCCCGGCGACAAGGTGGTGCTGACCGGCTGGCGGGTGGGCGAGGCGCATTGGGGCGGCTACGCGCAAAAGGCCAGCGTGCGGGCCGACTGGCTGGTGCCGCTGCCCAAGGGCCTGACCACGCGGCAGGCCATGGCCGTGGGCACCGCCGGCCTGACGGCGATGCTGGCGATCATGGCGCTGGAGGATCACGGGCTGACGCCTGACCGGGGCGAGGTGCTGGTCACCGGCGCGGCGGGAGGCGTCGGGTCGGTGGCCACCGCCATTCTGGCCAAGCTGGGCTATCAGGTGGCCGCCGTCACCGGACGCCCCGAAACCGCCGGCTACCTCACCTCGCTGGGCGCTGCCCGCATCGTTGCGCGCGCGGACCTGACCGAAGTGACCCGCAAACCCCTGGAGGCCGAGACCTGGGCCGGCTGCGTCGATGCGGTCTCCGGCCCGATGCTGGGCCGGGTGCTCAAGCAGATGAAATACGGCGCGTCCGTCGCCGCTGTCGGCCTTGCCGGTGGCGCCCCGATCGAGGGCGCGCTGATCACGCCTTTCATCCTGCGCGGGGTCAACCTGCTGGGTATCGACTCGGTCATGCAGCCCTATGCCAACCGCCTGCGCGCCTGGGAACGCATCGCGCGCGACTTGCCGATGGACAAGCTCGAGGCGATGGTAGAGCCTGCCACTCTGGCCGACTTGCCGCGCCTTGGCGCAGATATCCTGCGCGGACAGGTGCGGGGCCGGGTCGTTGTTGACGTAAACGCTTAGGATCGGACTGCAAATGCTTGATATCGAATGGGTAAGATCGAACTTCCCCGCCTTCGGCCTGCCCGGGGCCGCGGACCGCTCCTTCTTTGAAAACGCCGGCGGCTCCTATGCCTGCGCCCCGGTGATCGACCGGCTGACCCGCTTTTACCGCGAGCGCAAGGTGCAGCCCTATGGGCCCTATCCGGCCGCGCAGGCGGGCGGGGCCGAGATGGACGAGGCCCGCACCCGGCTTTCGGCAATGATGGGGGTGCGCCCGGACGAGCTGCATTTCGGCCCCTCCACCTCGCAGAACACCTATGTCCTGGCGCAGGCCGTGCGCGGCTGGCTGCGGCCGGGCGATGCCATCGTGGTCACCAACCAGGACCACGAGGCCAATTCCGGCGTCTGGCGGCGTCTGGCCGAAAGCGGGACGGACGTGCGCGAATGGCGCATCGACCCCGAGACCGGGCATCTCGACCCTGCCGATCTGGCGCGGCTTCTGGATGACAAGGTGCGGCTGGTCTGCTTCCCGCATTGCTCGAACGTGGTGGGCGAGATCAACGACGTTGCCGCCATTTCGGCCATCGCCCACGCGGCCGGCGCGCGGGTCTGCGTCGACGGTGTCTCCTATGCGCCGCACGGCCTGCCCGACATGGCCGAACTGGGCTGCGACATCTACCTGTTCTCGGCCTACAAGACCTACGGGCCGCATCAGGGCATCATGGTGGTGCGCGCCGATTTCGGTGCCGAACTGCCCAATCAGGGGCACGGCTTCAACGCCGGCTATCCCACCAAGCGCCTGACGCCCGCCGGCCCCGATCACGCCCAGATCGCCGCCTGTGCCGGGCTGGCCGATTACGCCGAAGCGCTTTCCGTCCATCACGGCGGGCCGGATGGCGCGGCGGCGGCCAGACATGCGCATGACCTGATGCGCGCCCATGAAATCAAGCTGTTGCAACCGCTTCTTGATTTCGCGCGCCAGCGCAATTCGGTGCGCCTGCTTGGTCCCGCCGATGCCTCCCGGCGCGCGCCCACCGTTGCGCTGGAGCTGGCCGGGTCCGGCGAGGCGGCGTCGGAGGCGCTGTCATCGCTGGGCATCGATTGCTGGGGCGGCGATTTCTACGCGGTGCGCCCGCTCACGGCGATGGGGGTGGATCTGGCCAAGGGCGTGCTGCGGCTGAGCTTTGTCCATTACACCAGCGCGGCCGACATGGACCGGCTGCTGAACGCGCTCGACCGGACGCTTTGAAACCGCCGCACCGCTTCCGTCACGAAAAGGGTGACAATCCGGGCGGTTGCGATAGAATTTGCGGGATTGCGGGCCGGGGGAGCGGCCTGAACTGCCAATAGGCTGCGTTGGGGAGGTGCCATGATCCTTACGACAACCAGGGGCCAGTCCGATCTGCCGCGCTATTTCGCGCCCGTCTTCGACATCGTCAGCGGGCTGCAGCGCGGGAGGCTGGATTTCGTGCTGCCCGACGGGCGGATTTTCCGCGCCCAGGGCAAGGAGCCGGGCCATGTCGCCGTGGTCGAGGTGCATAACCAGGACCTGTTTGCCCGCCTGATCCGCGAGGGCGATCTGGGCGTCAGCGAGGCCTATCTGGAGGGCTGGTGGACCACGCCCGACCTTCAGGCCTTCATGGACCTGATCCATGTCGATGCCGAACACATGTATGACGGCTTTCCGGGGCAAAAGCTGGTGCGCGCCTATGAGCGGCTGCGGTTCTGGCTGCAATCCAACAGCCGCCGCCAGGCCCGCAAGAACATCGCCTATCACTATGATCTGGGTAATGATTTCTACAAGCTCTGGCTGGACGAGACCATGACCTATTCCTCGGCCAAATTCGTCACCGGCCAGGAAAGCCTGGAGCAGGCGCAGATCCAGAAATACGCCTCGATGATCGACCAGATGGGCGCCAAGCCGGGCGATCATGTGCTGGAGATCGGCTGCGGCTGGGGCGGCTTTGCCGAATATGCCGCCGGTCAGCGCGGGCTGAAGGTCACCGGGCTGACCATCAGCAGGGAACAGTACAACTACGCCGTGGAACGCATTGAAAAGGCGGGGCTATCCGACAAGGTGACCTTCAAGTTGCAGGACTATCGCGACGTGGGCGGCACCTATGACGGCATCGCCTCTATCGAGATGTTCGAGGCGGTGGGCGAAAAATACTGGCCAACCTATCTGCGCACCCTGAGCGAGCGGCTCAAGCCCGGCGCCCGGGCGACCTTGCAGATCATCACCGTGCAGGACAAGCGCTGGGAGGTCTATCGCCGCGGCGTCGATTTCATCCAGAAATACATCTTTCCGGGCGGCATGCTGCCCTGTCCGTCCGTATTGCGCGCCGAGATCGAGCGCGCCGGGCTGACCTTCGTGCGCTCGATCGAATTTGGCGAAAGCTACAGCCAGACGCTGCGGCGCTGGCATGAAACCTTCAACAACCAGTGGGGGCAGGTCGCGGCGCTCGGCTTTGACGACCGGTTCCGCCGCATGTGGAATTTCTACCTGACGTCTTGCGCGGGGGCATTCGTTAGCGGAAACTGCGACGTGACCCAGATCACCGTCAGCCGTCCGGCCTGAGGCCAGTCCAAACCAGGGAGCCCGCCCATGCCCACCGCCGCCAAACTCGCCGCCGCTGTGTTTTTCGGTGCGCTGGGTTTCGTGGTGTCGATGCTGATCATTCCGCTGTTTCCCGAAGGCACCGATCTGGGCTGGTTTCAGGAGGTCAATACCGGCATCGGGCTGGCGATGGGCTGGGTGGTGGCCGGCAGCCGCGCCGGGACGGGCTATGTTTCGGCCTTCAGCTACGGGCTGACGGCCATGCTGGCGATGGTGTTCTGGGGGCTCCTGATCCATTCCGGCGTCATCATGCTCGAGCGGTCGCTGCGCAAGCTCTACAGCGGCCCGGTCGAGGCGCTGGAGGACGTGTTCGCGCTGATGGCCGAGCATGGCCAGATGCTGCTGACGCCCGAGATCCTGATCACCCTGATCGGGGGGTCGTTCCTTGGCGGACTGTTCGTCGAGTGGGTTTCGCGGCGCGCTCCCTGATCGATGGATATTTTTGTCTACGGAACATTGTGTTATCGGCCACTCCTCGATCTGGTTCTGGGCCATGGCCGTGCCGTCTGCCTGCCCGCGCGCATGGCCGATGCGCAGGTGTTTCTGGTGCGCGACCGGAACTTTCCCTTTCTCGCGCCCGGCACCGGTGAGGCGACCGGCCTGCTGGTGACCGGGCTGACCGAAACCGATCAGGCCCGGCTCGACTTCTACGAGGGCGGTTTCGACTATGCGCTGACCGAGGTGCAGGTGCAGACCGCCCAAGGCGCGCGTCCGGCCATGGTCTACCTGACGCCCGAAGGCCGCTGGCCCGCAGGCGAGCCCTGGAGCCTCGAACGCTGGGCCGCGACCTGGGGCAGCATCGTGCTGGCTGCGGCCGCCGAGTTCATGAGCCATTTCGGCAAGACCGATCCGGCCCGGCTGACCGGGCTCTATCCCTTCATGCTGGCGCGCGGCTGGTCGCGGCAACTGGCGCGCGTGCCTGCCCCGCAGACCCGGCGCAGCAAGCATCACGCCGACGAGGTGAAGATCCTCGCGCAGCGCCCCGGTTTTGATGGGTTTTTCCGCATTGCCGCCTTTGATCTGAACTATCCGCGCTATGATGGCTCGACGAGCGAGCCGATCCGGCGCGAGGCCTTCGTGGCCTTCGATGCCGCCCTGATCCTGCCCTATGATCCGGCGACCGACCGGGTGCTGCTGATCGAGCAATTGCGCTTCGGCCCGCTCATGCGCGGCGACCCGGCACCTTGGGTCTTTGAACCGGTCGCGGGGCTTGTCGATGCCGGCGAGGCCCCCGAGGATGCCGCCCGGCGCGAGGCGCTGGAAGAAGCCGGCCTGGAAATGCGCTCCATCGAGCCGATGACCCGGGGCTATGCGGCGCCCGGCTATTCGACCGAGTTCTTTCACATGTTCCTCGGCCTTTGCGACCTGCCGCGCGAGGGCGCGCATCTGGGCGGGCTGGCGGATGAAAACGAGGACATCCGCAGCCTCGTCCTGCCATTCGATCAGGCGATCGGGCTGGTGGAATCGGGCGAGATCAACGCGGTGCCGCTGGTGATGATGCTGTTTTGGCTGGGGCGCCAGCGCGCGCGGCTGCGCGCATCCGCTTGAGTTCAGGCCGCCGCACCAATAGAGATGGTGCAATGCAGAAAGGCCCGACCATGACCATCAGATCCGATCTCGCCGCCGCCGTCGGCAATACCCCTCTGATCCGGCTGCGCGCCGCCTCGGAGGCGACAGGCTGCGAGATCCTGGGCAAGGCCGAGTTCATGAATCCCGGCCAGTCGGTCAAGGACCGCGCGGCGCTCTACATCATCCGCGACGCCATCGCGCGCGGCGATCTCAAGCCGGGCGGCACCATTGTCGAGGGCACGGCCGGCAATACCGGCATCGGGCTGGCGCTGGTGGGCGCGTCGATGGGCTTTCGGACGGTGATCGTGATCCCCGAGACCCAGAGCCAGGAAAAGAAGGACATGCTGCGCCTTGCCGGCGCCGATCTGGTGCAGGTTCCGGCCGCGCCCTATCGCAACCCCAACAACTACGTGCGCTATTCGGGGCGGCTGGCCGAGGAACTGGCCAGGACCGACCCCAACGGCGTGATCTGGGCCAACCAGTTCGACAATGTCGCCAACCGGCAGGCCCATGTCGAGACCACCGGCCCCGAGATCTGGGACCAGACCGGCGGCAAGGTTGACGGCTTCATCTGCGCGGTGGGGTCGGGGGGCACGCTGGCGGGCGTGGCGCTGGCCCTGCAGCCGCGCGGGGTCAAGATCGGGCTGGCCGATCCTGACGGCGCGGCGCTGCACAGCTTCTACACCACCGGCACGCTGAAAAGCGCCGGCGACTCGATCACCGAAGGCATCGGGCAGGGCCGGATCACCGCCAACCTTGAGGGCTTCAAGCCCGATTTCAGCTACAACATCCCCGATGCCGAGGCGCTGCCCATCGTGTTTGACCTGTTGCAGCACGAGGGGCTGTGCATGGGCGGCTCGACCGGCATCAACGTGGCTGGCGCCATCCGCATGGCGCGCGAGATGGGGCCGGGGCACCGGATCGTCACCGTGCTGTGCGATTACGGCACGCGCTACCAGTCCAAGCTGTTCAACCCCGCTTTCCTGCATGCCAAGGGCCTGCCGGTGCCGGCATGGCTGGCCGGGGCGCCGGCCTCGATCCCCGGAGTGTTTGAGGACTGATGACCCGGCTTTTCGCAGCCTCGCTCGCATTCTGGTTGATCTGGGCCGGCGCGGCCCTGCCGCAGACCGTGACGCCGCTGCCTGACGGGACGGAAACCGCGACCGCCACCCAGCCTGACCTGATCGGCCCGCCCGCACCGCAAAACGTGCCCGCGGCGCTGCCCGGTGCCTTCAAGCAGCCCGATTACAACGCCTGGGGCCAGGTCGCGGCGCGCGCCGAGGCGCTGACCGGCAGCGGCCGGGTCTCGATCTTTTCGCTGGAGCGGCTGCGCGCCGATCTGGTGGCCTGGCGCGACCGCTTTCTGGAAGCCCAGGGCATCAACACCCGCCGCATCGCCACGGTGACCCGGCAGATCACCTCGCTCGGCGATGTGCCGGAGGCGGGCGCGGAAGATGAACGCATCACGGCGCGGCGGGCGGAACTTGACGCGCAACTCAGCCGCCTGCGCGCCCCCATCGTGCTGGCGACCGAGGCCTATACCCGCGCTGACGGGCTGATCGGCGAGATCGACCGCAACCTGCGCGACCGGCAGGCCGAAAAGCTGACCGCGCGCGGCATTTCGCCCCTGTCGCCGGCGGTGCTGGGCGCGGCCGCGACGGCGGTGGCGGAGGGGACAAAGTCGCTCTGGGCCGAGACCCGCGCCTCGCTGCGCAGCACCGCGCGGCGCAGCGAGTTCTGGGCCAATGCCACCGTGGTTGCGCTTTATGCGGCGCTGGCGCTGGTGCTGCTGCTGCGCGGGCAGACCTACGTGATCCGGCTTCAGCATCAGGTGACGCCCAAGTCGCAAAGCGGCCAGTCGGTCTGGGATTTCGTCATGTCGACCTTGCAGGTCGTGGTGCCGATGCTGGGCATCTATGCGCTGTCCGAGGCGGTGGTGGCCACCTCGATCCCCGGCTACCGGGGCAGGACGCTGATCGCGGCGCTGCCCGAGGCCGCCTTCTACATCCTGCTGGCGCGCTGGCTGAGCGCGCGGTTCCTGGGCGACGTTGCGGGGCAGGGTGTGCTGGCGCTGACGCCCGAAGACCAGCTCCGCGGACGGCGGCGGCTGACGGCCCTGGCGCGGGTGCTGGCGATGGGCGCCCTGTGGCTGGCCTTCACCCGCCGGATCGAGATGTCGGACCCCGCGCGCATGGCGCTGGCCCTGCCGTTCGAGATCCTGATCGGGGCGATGCTGTTCCGGCTGGGGCATTTCCTGATTTCCTCGTCGCGCCGGGGCGCCGCGGACGGCGCGGGCGCCAGCAACCGGGCCCGCATCATCCGCACCCTTGGCCGGGTGCTGCTGCTGGTATCGGTCGGATCGCCGCTGATGTCGGCGGCGGGCTACACCGCGGCCAGCGAGATGATCCTCTATCCTTCGGTGCTGACGCTGGCGCTGCTGGCGGTCGTGGTGCTGTTGCAGCGGCTGGTCCAGGATCTCTACGCGGTGGTGACGCGGGCCCGCGACGGCGGGCGCGACGCGCTGGCGCCGGTGCTGGTCGGCTTCGTGCTGCTTCTGGCCGTCATGCCGGTGCTGGCGCTGATCTGGGGCGCGCGCCAGTCGGACCTGCTCGAGATCTGGACCCGGTTCCGCGAAGGCTTTGCCATCGGGCAATCGCGCATCTCGCCCACCGACTTCCTGACCTTCATCGTGGTCTTCGTGCTGGGCTACATGCTGACCCGGCTGATCCAGAGCACGCTGCGCCACTCGGTCCTGCCCAAGACCCGGCTCGATATCGGGGCGCAGAACGCCATGATCTCGGGGCTGGGCTATCTGGGGGTGTTCCTGTCGGCGATTGCCGCCATCACCACCGCCGGCATCGACCTGTCCAATCTCGCCATCGTGGCCGGTGCGCTGTCGGTCGGCATCGGTTTCGGCCTGCAGAACATCGTGTCGAACTTCGTTTCCGGCATCATCCTGCTGATCGAGCGCCCGATCAGCGAGGGTGACTGGATCGAGGTCGGCGGCCAGATGGGCTATGTGCGCGACATCTCGGTGCGCTCGACCCGGATCGAGACCTTTGACCGCACCGATGTCATCATCCCCAATGCCGACCTGGTCTCGGGGCAGGTCACCAACTGGACCCGCGGCAATTCGGTCGGCCGGCTGATCGTGCCGATCGGGGTCGCCTATGGCACCGATACCGCGGTGGTGATGAAGATCCTGCGCGAGATTGCCGAGGCCAACCCGATGGTGATCCTGACCCCGCCGCCCAGCGTGGTCTTCGTGGCCTTCGGGGCGGATTCGCTCAATTTCGAGATCCGCGCCATGCTGCGTGACGTCAACTTCCTGATGCCGGTGCGTTCGGAGATCAACCTCGAGATCGACCGCCGCTTCCGCGAGGCCGGGATCGAGATCCCGTTTGCCCAGCGCGATGTCTGGCTGCGCAACCCCGAGGCGCTGCGCCCGCCGCCGCCCGAGGAGAAGGCATGACCGAGCCCTTGTTTCTGGCCGACGCCTATGCCGGCGAGGCCGCATCGGTCGTGACCGGCCACACGCCCGAGGGCGGGGTGATCGTCGATGCCTCGATCTTCTACGCCACCAGCGGCGGCCAGCCCGGCGATAGCGGCCGGCTGAGCTGGCCCGGCGGCAGCCTCGAGATTGCCACGGCGGTCAGGGGCGAGGCCGGCGCCATCGTGCTGGTCCCGGCCGCACCCCTGGCGCTGCCGCCCATCGGGACCACCGTGACCCAGGTGATCGACTGGGGCCGCCGCCATCGCCACATGCGCGTGCATACCGCGCTGCACCTGTTGTCGGTGGTCATCCCGCGCCCGGTGACCGGCGGCGCTGTCGCCATGGGGGGCGGGCGGCTGGATTTCGACATGGACGAGGCGCCCCCGACGCCGCAGAGCATCGAGCGCGCGCTCAACGATCTGGCCGACCGCGACCTGCCGGTCAGCGCCGAGTGGATCACGCAGGCCGATCTGGACGCGCGCCCCGACCTGGTCAAGACCCTCGCCGTGCGCCCGCCGCGCGGCGCCGGCCGGATCCGGCTGGTGCGGATCGGGCAGGGCGCGCAGACGGTGGACCTGCAACCCTGCGGCGGCACCCATGTGGCGCGGACCTCGGAAATCGGCCGGATCACGGTCGAAAAGATCACCAACAAGGGCCGCCAGAACCGCCGCGTCAGCATCGCGCTGGAAAGCTGAGCCGGGCACTTGCATTGCCCCCTGAGTTAAGGGTAGACGGCCCGAAGTGGAGCGATGGCCGAGTGGTCGAAGGCGCACGCCTGGAAAGTGTGTAGGCGGGAGACCGTCTCGAGGGTTCGAATCCCTCTCGCTCCGCCACTTGCCCCCGCGAAACCGTTCTCTCGATCCGGTTGCGGCCGGATTTTTCCGTTGTTTGCAAGGGTTATGCGCGCAGCCCTTTCCACCGGTCACGCCATGCTGTGACCCCAAAGCGTTCTCTCAAGGCCAGTATTCTCCGAGGCTCTGCACTGCGGGCCATATGGTGTAGAGCCGTAAGAACCTGTTATCCTTGCGTTTTCGCGTCTGTGCGAACCAGCCATTCCGCAAAACCATCCGCTCGCGACGCGACACTGGCATCGGAAAAAGCGGCGTTTGAACTTGTTTCGCGATGGACCTGGGTCATTTGCCAACCGGTTCTGGGACGGCCGCCTTTGCGTGCTTGGTGACGATATCCTGCACCTCAGATGGCTTGAACGCGACATCCCACGCCCACTGGCCAAACCCGCCGGTTCCGTTGATCGCCTTGACCCATTCACTCAAGGCGTCGCGCTTGGCCTTGTTCTGCGGGCTGTCGGTTCCCTTGATCTCGAGCGCGAGCATCTTGCCGCTGTCCAGCCTGACAAGGAAGTCTGGAACGTAGCGACGGCGCGAGCCGGCCCACATGTACTGGATCTGAAAGCCCAGATGATCGTTCTTCGCGTAGGCGATCACCTCGTCTCGACCCTCGAAGACATTCGCTGCGTGACCCTCCCACGCGGAATCGCCGACAAGATGGCTGATGTGCGATTTGATCGCCGGGAAGCACGGCTTGGAGGTGTACCATGTGCGCATCTGGCCAGTGGCACCGATGGGGTTTTCTTCGTCAAAGATGGGGGTAAGGCGCTCCGTGTTCTGCTCTGTGATGTGGCGCATGACGTGCTGGACGACAAGGTCGATGTTCAGCGCAATCAGGATCCTGCGCCGCAGCGGGTCAGAGTGAAACAGGGACGGAATGTCCAGCAATCGGGACCCGAGGAAGTTCTCAACGATACGCACCAGTTGGGCCGCGAGGTACTCTTCGGTTCCGGAAAAGCTATGCTTCAGTT
>CAUJIU010000189.1 GCA_963205075.1 Pseudomonadota bacterium
GCTGCCGCTGGCGACATAGCCCGCGCAGTTGAACAGCACGTCAGGCGCCGGGATCTCGCCCGCCAGGGCGGCGATGGCGCCCGGGTCGAGCACGTCGAGCAGGCGGGTCTCGATCCCGTCCTGCTCCAGACCGGCCAGCGCATCGGCGTTGATGTCGGTGGCGATCACGCGGCCCCCCTCGCGCGCCATGGCCAGCGCGCTTGCCCGGCCGATCCCCTGACCGGCGGCGGTCAGGATGCAGGTCTTGTTTTGAAGTCGTCCCATGGTCGCCCCTCAGCAGGCCTCTTTCCGGCCGACATGCCGACCCGATCGGTCCGAAACTCCTGCAAGTCGGACCGATGCGCAATGCCCCCCTCGCGAACATGCGCAAACTTTCGCGGCGGTGCCGGCAAATGCCGCGAATCTGTGCATGTCCGGCGCGCCGGCAAGACCGGGCCGGGACCGGTGATTCTGCGGTCTGCGGCCGATGCCGCGTCGGACGCCAAGCCTTGCGCCGCTGGTGTTGACGCTATCACCCGCGATGTTTGCGCGAACATCGCCGATCCGGATCGAGTGCAGGAATTTTGGCCTTTCTGGTTGCATCCAGACCCTTGCTCGGTTCTATTTGCCCCAGGAAAAGCGCAGGAAAACCTGCCGGCGCCCAGGGAGAACTATTTTGACCAAAGCTGACATTGACGCAGCGTTTGTCGAATTTGAACGTGTCCAGAAAAGCTATGACGGCGTCACGCTGGTGGTGAAGGATCTCAACCTGAGCCTTCCCAAGGGCGAGTTCCTGACCATGCTCGGGCCGTCGGGTTCGGGCAAGACCACCTGCCTGATGATGCTGGCGGGTTTCGAGACCGCGACCCATGGCGAGATCCGCCTTGCCGGCCGGCCGATCAACAACATCCCGCCGCACAAGCGCGGCATCGGCATGGTGTTCCAGAACTACGCGCTGTTTCCGCACATGTCGGTGGCCGAGAACCTCGCCTTTCCGCTCGAGGTGCGCAAACTCGACAAGGCCGAGCGCGAAGCCAAGGTCATGCGGGCGCTCGACATGGTGCAGATGGGCAAATTCGGCGGCCGCCGTCCGGCACAGCTGTCCGGCGGCCAGCAGCAGCGGGTGGCCCTGGCGCGCGCGCTGGTGTTCGAGCCGGAGCTGGTGCTGATGGACGAGCCGCTCGGCGCGCTCGACAAGCAGCTGCGCGAGCACATGCAGTTCGAGATCAAGCGCATCGCCGACCGGCTGGGCATCACGGTGGTCTATGTCACCCATGACCAGACCGAGGCGCTGACCATGTCGGACCGGGTGGCGGTGTTCGATGACGGGCGCATCCAGCAGCTGGCCACGCCGGACGAGCTCTACGAGCGGCCCCTGAACAGTTTTGTTGCCCAGTTCATCGGTGAAAACAACACGTTGACCGGGGTCGTCACCGAGATCAAGGGCGAGACCTGCAACGTCAAACTTGACAGCGGTGATATAATCGACGCCAAGCCGGTCAATGTCACCAAGGTCGGCGACCGCACCAAGGTGTCGATCCGGCCCGAACGGGTCGAGTTCAACAAGGCCCGGCTGCGGCCGGATGCCCATACGCTCAAGGCCGAAGTGCTCGAGTTCATCTATATGGGCGACATCTTCCGCACCCGTCTGCGGGTGGCAGGGCACGACGATTTCGTGGTCAAGACCCGCAACGCCTCCGATCAGGTCCGCCTGCAGCCGGGCACCACGATCGACATCGGCTGGATGCCGGAGGATTGCCGGGCGCTGGACGCCTGAACCAAAGCTAGAAATGGCGCCGCTTCCACCCGGAGAGCGGCGCCAGAGTCCAAAACAACCGGGTAACTAGGGAGAGAAATATGAAACTTAACCGCCTAATCATCACTGCGGGCGCACTGAGCCTCGCCGCTGGCATGGGCAGTGCCGAGTCGCATATGAGCAACGAAATGGTTCTGGTCAGCTGGGGAGGCGCCTATCAGGCCAGCCAACTCCACGCCTATGCAGAACCCTACATGGCGCTGCATCCCGAAGTCAGCATCATCTGGGATGAAAGCTCGCCCGAGGCCGTGGCCAAGCTGCGTGCCATGAACGAGGCCGGCAACATCACCTGGGATCTGGTCGATGTCGAAGCCGCCGACTCCATCCGCCTGTGTGACGAAGGTCTGGCGATGGAAATCGACTTCGACGCGGTATTGGCCCCCGGCGACGACGGTTCGACCCCGACCGAGGATTTCGGCGACTCGATCGTATCGGAATGCTTCATTCCGCAGATCGTGTTTTCGACCACCGTCGGCTACCGGACCGACATGGTCGGCGACACGCCGCCGACCTCGATCTGTGCGCTGTTCGATCTGGAGACCTATCCGGGCAAGCGGGCGCTGAACCGCAACCCGCTGGCCAACATGGAATGGGCACTGCTGTGTGACGGCGTCGCCAAGGCAGACGTCTACACCGTCCTGGCGACCGAGGAAGGTCAGGCCCGGGCGCTCGCCAAGCTCGATACCATCAAGGACAGCGTGATCTGGTGGTCGGCTTCCGCCGAACCGCCGCAGCTGCTGGCCGACGGCGAGATCGTCATGGGGTCGAGCTATAACGGCCGCCTGTTCTCGGCCATCGCCGAACAGGGCCAGCCGATCGGCATGCTCTGGGATGCCGAAATGCTGGACTTTGACGGCTGGGTGGTTCCGACCGGCCTGTCCGAGGAGCGTCTGGCCCGCGTGATGGACTTCCTGTACTTCGCGACCGACACCCAGCGTCTGGCAGATCAGTCCGCCTACATCTCCTACGGTCCGGCCCGTGCCTCGTCGGCGCCGCTGGTTGGCAATCACGCCACCCTCGGCATCCCGATGGCGCCGCACATGCCGACCGATCCGGCCAACGCCACCAACGTGTTCGTCACCCAGTATGCCTTCTGGTCTGACTACCGCGATGATCTGGACGCCAAGTTCCAGACCTGGCTGGCTCAATAACCGCACCTGACCGCGCGGCCCCCCGGCACAACGGGGGGCCGCGTTTCTGACCCGACGGGACTGACTGGCATGACCGACGCGACCCAAGAGACCTCCGGACCGATTGTCGCCGCCGATGGCCGGCCATTGCGCCAGAGCCTCAACCGGGCCCTGCGCCGCCAGAAGATCCGGGCGCTGCTGCTGATCGCGCCGCTTCTTGCCTTCATCATGGTCAGCTTCGTCATACCGATCGGCGACATGCTGTTCCGCTCGGTCGAGAACCAGATCGTGCCCGAGACATTGCCGCGCACCACCGCGCTTCTGGGCGACTGGGATCCAGACCTGGGCGAACCGCCGCCAGAGGCGGTCTTTGCCGCCTTCTACACCGATCTCGTGCTGGCCGAAGAGCGCAAGCTGCATACGCGCCTCGGCTCGCGCCTCAACTATGAAAACAGCGGCGTCGCCTCGCTGTTCCGCGCCACGGGGCGGGATGTCGGGCGGTTCGATACCGATATCTACACCGATCAGCTGGTCGCCGCGGTGCCCGATCTGGAGGATGGGGCGAAATGGGCCGGCTGGATGGCCGAGCCGCCGGTGCGTGATGCCCTGCCGCAGACCGCCGATGCCTATGACGGCTGGGCGCAGATGGTCGCCGAGGTCCACAATGCCGACCCGGTCACCAGGCAGCCGGCCGACTTCGTGTTCGCGGCGCTCTACCGCGACCTGGCCGCCGGCGCCGCTCCGCCGCCGCCGCTCGATGTCGATGTCGGCGGCTTCGAGACCGTCTCGATCCGCGACCAGTTCGCCGCCTCCGATCCGAAATGGCTGGATACGGGCGTCTGGCGCACCATGCGCGCCTATGCCGGACCGCTGACCAACGGCTATTTCCTCAACGCCGTGGACATGATGAAAAGCGCCGACGGGCCAAGGGTCCGGCCCGAGAACGAACGCATCTACCTGACGCTGTTCCTGCGCACCATGAAGATGTCGCTCGTCATCACCGGGCTGTGCATCCTGTTGGGCTATCCGGTGGCATGGATCCTCGCCAATCTGCCGCTCCGGTCGGCCAACCTGCTGATGATCCTGGTGCTGCTGCCGTTCTGGACCTCGCTGCTGGTGCGCACCTCGGCCTGGAAGATCCTGCTGCAACAGCAAGGCGTCATCAACGACCTGCTGGTCGGCATCGGATTGGTGGGGGACGGGTCGCGGCTGGAACTTATCAACAATTCCACCGGCACCATCATTGCCATGACCCACATTCTGCTGCCCTTCATGATCCTGCCGCTCTACTCGGTGATGAAGACCATTCCGCCGTCCTATCTGCGCGCCGCGAAATCGCTGGGCGCGAACGACTGGACCGCCTTCTGGCGGGTCTACTTCCCGCAATCGGCGCCGGGCGTCGGCGCGGGGTCGATCCTCGTCTTCATCCTTGCCATCGGCTATTACATCACCCCCGAACTGGTCGGCGGCACCAAGGGCGTCTTCATCTCCAACCGGATCGCCTTCCACATCTCGTCCTCGCTGAACTGGGGGCTGGCGGCCGCGCTGGGCACGATCCTGCTGGTGATGGTGCTGGTTCTCTACTGGGCCTACGACAAGCTCGTCGGCATCGACAACGTGAAGCTGGGAGGCTGACCATGTCCGGAATTCCGATCTATGCCTCCGCCGGCCAGCGTGTCTGGTACTACAGCTTTCGTGTCATCTGCGGGCTGGTGTTCTTCTTCCTGATCGCGCCGGTCCTGGTGATCATCCCGCTGTCGTTCAACGCGCAGGATTTCTTTACCTTCACGCCCGAGATGCTGCGGCTGGATCCGGCCGGGTACTCGCTCAAGCATTATCAGGATTTCTTTTCCAACTCCGACTGGCAGCTGGCCATGGCCAACTCGCTCAAGATCGCGCCGCTGGCGACGATGCTGTCGGTGGGGCTGGGAACGCTGGCGGCAATCGGTCTGAGCCAGAGCCATGTGCCGTTTCGCCGCGCCATCATGGCGATCCTGATCTCGCCGATGATCGTGCCGCTGATCATTTCGGCGACCGGGATGTTCTTCTTCTACACCAAGCTCGGCCTGTGGATGGAAGACACGCTGGGGGTCTCCAAATCCTTCACTGGCTATTTCAAGGTGGTGCTGGCCCATGCCGCGCTGGGCATTCCCTTTGTCATCATCACGGTGACCGCCACGCTGACCGGCTTTGACCAGTCGCTGACCCGGGCGGCGGCCAGCATGGGCGCGGGGCCGGTGCGGACCTTCTTTCGCGTGCAGATGCCGCTGATCCTGCCGGGGGTGATCTCGGGGGCGCTCTTTGCCTTCATCACCTCGTTCGACGAGGTGGTGGTGGTGCTGTTCGTCGGCTCGGCGGCGCAGAAAACCCTGCCATGGCAGATGTTCATCGGCCTGCGCGAGCAGATCAGCCCGACCATTCTGGCGGTGGCGACCCTGCTGGTCGTGGTGTCGATCATGCTGCTGACGACGCTGGAGATCCTGCGCCGCCGCTCCGAAAGGCTGCGCGGCCTCAGCCCCGGCTGATTTCTGGCCAATGTCCACAATTTGTCCACATTTCGCCCCTAGTTTCGGTCTGGAGCAGTCAAACCAGTTCGAAACGGGCGGCCATGGCCTATACGATCTACATTCTGCCCGAGGGGCAGATGACCATCAGCGGTGGCGGGCAGCTGGACGGCGTCACCCAGGGCGACGGGCGGCATCTGGTCGGCAAGACCATCACGCTTGACAGCCGTGCCTGGCAGCCGGTGGTCATCAACGACGATGACGCCAATTTTCAGGACAATGACGGCTCGCAGCGCCTCGCTTCGCCGACCACCATCGATGGCGTGACCTTCAACGCCAATGCGGTGGTCGAGGCCGAGTATTCGCTGCAGGTGACTGACGGGACCAGCACCTGGACGGTCGTCGGCTTCAACGTCAACAATTCCAACCCCTCCTATGGCACGGTCGAGGCACTGGCCTTTGTCGGCGGTCCGGGCGGGTTTCCTCCCTCCGGGGTGCCGCTGACGGTCGTGTCCAACAAGGAAGGCCCCAACTTCGCCGCCGCCAACTACGCGACCCCCTTGTGTTTCGTGCGCGGCACGCTGATCGGGACCCCGACCGGGCCCCGGCCGGTCGAGGATATCCGGGCCGGCGATCTGGTCACGACCATGGACAACGGCCCGATGCCGGTCATCTGGCGCAGCGCGCGGGTCTGGCCGGCGGTCGCGCCCTTTGCCCCGGTGCTGTTTCGGCCCGGCGCCATCGGCAACGCCCGGCCCTTGCGGCTCTCACCCCAGCACCGGCTGCATCTTTCGGGCTGGCGGGTGGAACTGCATTGCGGCAGCGACGAGGCGCTGGCGCCCGCCTGCCACTTCGTCAATGGCCGCGACGTGGTGTTCGAGACCGGCGGCGAGGTCGAGTATCACCACCTGATGTTCGACCAGCACCAGATCATCTTTGCCGAAGGGGTGGCGGCGGAAAGCTTTCATCCGGGCGCCATTGCCTTGAACGCGCTGGACCAGGCCGCGCGCGATGAACTGCTGACCCTGTTCCCGGAATTGCTGGGCGAGGAGCCGGGTTTCGGCGGCCTGGCCCGACCGGCCCTGCGCGCCAGCGAAACCCGCATCTGCCGGGCCGCCTAGGGCAGGATCGACAACCAGCCCCAGGCCGTCAGGATCGTCAGCCCGGTTCCGATCAGCACCGCCGAGGCCGCCACCCTGCGGGCGCGGCCATACATGTCGGCGAACACATAGGCGTTGACGCCGGGCGCCATGGCGGCGGTGACGATGATCGAGCGTTGCGCCGACTGGGTGACGCCAAAGAGGTGCCCCAGCCCCCAGGACACGGCCGGGTGCAGGATCAGCGAAACCGCGACGATGAACAGGATGGTGCGCAGATCGCCCTCGGGCCGATAGCGGTAAAGCACCCCGCCCAGCCCGAACAACGCCGCCGGCAGCGCCGCGCGCACCACCATGTCGATGGCATTGTCGAGCACGCCGGGCACCGGCGCATCGGTCAGGTTGACGACAAATCCCAGCGCCAGACCCACGTTCAGCGCATTGCGGAACACCGCCCGCAGCACCTTGCCGGGCAGCGCCGCGATCCGGCCGCCACGGTTGCGCACGATCTCCATCACCGTGATCCCGACCATGTAGCAAAACGGCGAATGCAGCGCGATGATGGCGTAGTTGGCCTCGAGCGCGTCCGCTCCGTAGGCGCGCTCGGTGATCGGCAGGCCCAGCAGCAGCGAGTTAGAGAACAGCGCGCAGAAGCCGATGGCGACCGCGTCCTCCCAGGGCCGGCCAAAGACATGGCGCGCGCCCAGCGTGCCCACGACAAAGCCCGTCACCGCGCCGCCATAGAAGGCCCCGAGCGTGGCCAGATCAAAGCTTTGCCCCAGATCGAGGGTCGAGATGGCGCGGTAGAGCAGGCAGGGAATGGCGAAGCCTTGCGTGAACTTCATCAGCGCGTCCGACAGGGCGCCGGTGAAATATCCGCTCCAGGTCGCCGCATAGCCAAAGCCGATGACGATGAAGACCGGCAGGATGACATCGAGCAGGTCAGCCATGCGCCGCGCCTGCAAGGGCTGGCGCGGGGTGCCTCACGACGCGATCTCGCAGCTGATCTGCATCCCGTCAAAGGCGGGTTCGACATGGGCCGGGGTCTCGGCCAGCACGGTCGCATAATCCAGATCGACATGCATGTTGGTCAAGACCGCCCGCCGGGGTTTGGCGCGCGCGATCCAGTCCAGCGTCTGGGCAAGGTGCGCATGGGTCGGATGCGGCGCGCGGCGCAGGGCATCGATGACCCAGGCATCAAGGCCCGCAAGCCGTGGCCAGACCGCATCGGGAATGTCGGACACGTCGGGCATGTAGGCCATGTCGCCGATCCGGAACCCCAGCGCGTCGATATCGCCATGTTCGACCGGCAGCGGCTCGAAGCCGATCTCACCCCCCGCGCCGGTGATGGTCACGGTCCCGTCGATCGGGTGCAGGTCGCAGATCGGGGAATAGAGCGAGCCCTTGGGCTGGACAAAGGCATAGCCGAACCGGCCCAGCAGCGCGGCCGAGGTCTCGTCGTCGGCCCAGACCGGCATGCGGCGGCGCTGGTTGAACACCAGCATGCGCAGATCGTCGATCCCGTGCACGTGATCGGCATGGGCATGGGTATAGATCACCGCAACGAGCGTCCCCACCCCGGCGTCGAGCAAAAGCGCGCGCAGGTCGGGGCCGGAG
>CAUJIU010000190.1 GCA_963205075.1 Pseudomonadota bacterium
GGCCCGCTATCAGGCGCTGATCGAACGTCTGGGCATTCGCCGCTGATCTGACCTTCCGGTCGATCCGTTACGGCAAGGCCGCGTCCTGACAGGCGCGGCTTCTTGCTTTTTCGGGCATGGCGCCGCCCTGGGCGATCAGGCCTGATGATCCAGCGGGTGAGGCCTCGCAAACCCGACCGCCAGCCGGTTCCAGACGTTGATCGTGGCGATCGCCACCGTCAGGTTGACGACTTCCGCGTCCGAGAACTGCCGGCACATCTGCTGATACAGCGCATCGGGGGCACCTGCCTCGCTGAGCAGGGTCACCGCCTCGGTCCAGGCCAGAAGCGCGCGCTCGCGTTCATCGAACACCCGCGCCTCGCGCCAGACGCAGACCAGCGCAATCCACTGCTCGCTCAGCCCGGAATTGCGCGCCTCCTTGACGTGCATGTCGACACAATAGGCGCAACCGTTGATCTGCGAGGCGCGCAGCTTGAGCAGGTGGATCAGGCGCGGCTCGAGCCCGGCCTCCTTGTGCAGGTAGTTTTCCAGGCCCAGTACCGCGCGCATCGCCCCCGGGGCGACCAGGCGGTAGTCGAGACGACTCTCCATGGCGATTCCTTTCGTCGGGATCCGATCCCCGCGACAGGTTCGGGGCAGCGCCGCGGACTGTCAATCGCGTGGTGCGGCAGCGGCGGCCCGATTGCGGCCTGCGGGTCTCAGAGCGTTTTCCAGGCGCGCCGGGCGACCTCCAGCAGCAGGGCCACTTCCAGCAGGCTGCCGATCCAGAAATAGATCCAGGTCTCGCCGACGCAACTGGCCGCAATGGTCAGGATGTAGAGCCCCGCCAGCACGATGTTGGCCGCGCGGTTGATGCCGCGAGGCAGGACCAGGGTCAGAAAGATCATCAGGCTGGGAATGACGACATAGAGCGTTGTCAGCGCCAGAAAGGTCTGGCTGACGTCGAAGACCGCGACGCGCCCGGCCAGGGCCTGCTCCAGGACATCGGCGCGAAACAGGGCGAAGATGTCGACATAGGCGAAGATGAACAGCATGGTCGCCCAAAGCGACGAGATGACGATCCTGGGGTGGACCGGGTCGGAATTGGCCATGAATGACACTCCTGATTTCTGCGCGGCTCCGGTGGCCGCATTGGGCCTGACAACCAAGATGGGGCCTCATCCCGCCAGAAAGAAGCCCCGGCTGTCCGATGGGCAGGGTTCAGGTCCGCGATCATCCGGGCGGCGCCCCTAGCGGGTCACCTGCACCCGCCGCACAGTGACCTTGAGCGGCTGACCTTGAGCGGCGGTGCGCAGCCGCGCCGGCCATCATGGATCTGGAAGATATCAAAGGGCTCGTCGCTGCTGGTGGTCATGGTGATATCGGAGCGAAAGAGATATGCCCCGCGATGATCTGGGGGCACATGCTCGGTACTGAGCGCGGCGCGCTGGGCGAAGATGCCCCTCTCGCAATGGTTTGTGCTGGTGCGAAAGGTCCAGACATTGCCGGAGCGGCGGATCGCACCCGCATCGACTCCGCAGGAGATGTCCCACCGATTGAGCGCCACCCGGCATCGCCGAAACTGCAAGGGTCAACATAAGGGCCAGTCCGGCCCCAAGACCAACAAATGCGCGCATACCCATTTCCCCCTGACCCACTGGCCTGGTGATGGCACCGCGCGGCCCCGCTGGGCAACAGTTGGTGCAACCTGCACTTCGGCCCCTGCCGCCGCCGCCCTTTCCAAGCGCCCGTTTCCCGTGTATAGGCCCCCCATCTGTGACGTAGCGCCCTGACCCCGGCGCTCGCAAAGGACAGGGGTTGGCGGCAATGGGGCCGCAATCAAACGGGCACTCGGAACGCCGAGACAGGCCCTGATAGGAAACGATACATGTTCAACGAAGTGAAAAAATCCATTCAGTGGGGCGAAGAAACGCTGACTCTGGAAACGGGCAAGGTTGCCCGTCAGGCTGACGGCTCGGTCATCGCCACTCTGGGCGAGACCAGCGTCATGGCCAACGTGACATATGCGCGCGAACAAAAACCGGGGCAGGACTTCTTCCCGCTTACCGTGCATTACCAGGAAAAATACTATGCCGCGGGCAAGGTTCCCGGCGGCTTCTTCAAGCGCGAGGCGCGGCCGACCGAAAAGGAAACGCTGACCGCCCGCCTGATCGACCGTCCGATCCGCCCGCTGTTCGTGCCGGGCTTCAAGAACGAAGTCCTGATCATGTGCACCGTGCTCAGCCATGATCTGGTCAACGACCCCGACGTGGTGGCGATGATCGCCGCGTCAGCCGCGCTGACCATTTCCGGCGCGCCGTTCATGGGCCCGATCGCCTGTGCCCGCGTCGGCTTTGCCGATGGCGAATACGTGCTGAACCCGACCGTGGACGACATGACCCGCCTGCGCCTCAACCCCGAGCAGCGCCTCGATCTGGTTGTCGCCGGTACCAAGGACGCGGTGATGATGGTCGAGTCGGAGGCCTACGAGCTTTCGGAAGCCGAGATGCTGGGCGCCGTCAACTTTGCCCATCAGCAGATCCAGCCGGTGATCGACCTGATCATCTCGCTGGCTGAATCGGCCGCCAAGGAGCCCTTCGACTTCACCCCGCCCGACTATTCGGAGCTATATGCCGCGGTCAAGAAGGCCGGCGAGGCGCAGATGCGCGCCGCCTATGCCATCACCGACAAGCAGGAACGCGTCGCCGCCGTCAGCGCCGCCAAGGACGCGATCAAGGCGAGCCTGAGCGAAGAGCAGCTGGCCGACAGCAACCTCGGCCCGGCGCTGAAAAAGCTGGAATCGACCGTGCTGCGCGGTGACGTGGTCAAGAACGGCCGCCGCATCGACGGCCGGGCACTGGACCAGATCCGCCCGATCGTGGCCGAAACCGGCATCCTGCCGCGGACCCACGGCTCGGCGCTGTTCACCCGTGGCGAGACCCAGGGCCTGGTCGTGACCACGCTGGGCACCGGCGATGACGAACAGATCATCGACGCCCTGCACGGCAACTTCCGCGAAAACTTCCTGCTGCACTACAACTTCCCGCCCTATTCGGTCGGCGAGGTTGGCCGTGTGGCCGGGCCGGGCCGCCGCGAGATCGGCCATGGCAAGCTGGCATGGCGCGCGCTTCAGGCCGTGCTGCCCGCCCCGACCGATTTCCCCTACACCATCCGCGTGGTCTCGGAGATCACCGAGTCCAACGGCTCGTCCTCGATGGCTTCGGTCTGCGGCGGCTCGCTGTCGATGATGGATGCCGGCGTGCCGCTCAAGGCACCGGTTGCCGGTGTTGCCATGGGTCTGGTGCTGGAAGAAGACGGCTCGTTCGCGATCCTGTCGGACATCCTTGGCGACGAGGATCACCTCGGCGACATGGACTTCAAGGTTGCGGGCACCGAGGCCGGCATCACCAGCCTGCAGATGGACATCAAGGTTGCCGGCATCACGCCCGCGATCATGGAAAAGGCGCTGGCGCAGGCCAAGGCCGGCCGTCTGCACATCCTGGGCGAGATGGCCAAGTCGCTGACCACGGCCAACGAGTTCTCGGTCCACGCGCCGCGCATCGAGACCATGCAGATCCCGACCGACAAGATCCGTGAAGTGATCGGCTCGGGAGGCAAGGTCATCCGCGAGATCGTCGAGGTTTCGGGTGCCAAGGTCGATATCAACGACGACGGCATCATCAAGATTGCCTCGGCCAATGGCGAAGCGATCAAGAAGGCCTATGAGATGATCTACTCGATCGTCGCCGAGCCTGAAGAAGGCAAGGTCTACAAGGGCAAGGTCGTCAAGCTGGTCGACTTTGGCGCCTTCGTGAACTTCTTCGGCAAGCGTGACGGTCTGGTGCATGTCAGCCAGATCGAGAACCGCCGCCTGAACCATCCCTCCGATGTGCTCAAGGAAGGTCAGGAAGTCTGGGTCAAGCTGCTGGGCTTCGACGATCGCGGCAAGGTTCGCCTGTCGATGAAGGTCGTCAACCAGGAGACCGGCGTCGAGGAAACCAGGGAAGAAGCCGAAGCCGACGAGTGATCGGACAGGCATCGTGCGACCAATGCCCGGGGCGATAGCCCCGGGCATTTCATATCCGGAGTTGCTGGGTCTTCATGTCCACGTCACTCACGACCTATCTGATCAATCTCGACGGTTCGGACCTGCGTCTGGCACGGTCCGCCGCGCAACTTGATGCAGCCGGCATCGACTACCAGAGGGTGCCCGCCTTCGATGGGCGCCGGCTGAGCGTGGCCGAGTTTCCCGACCATGACGCAGCGGCCGCCAGGGCCTATATGGGCCGCGCGCTGCGCGGCGGCGAGATCGGCTGCTATCTCAGCCATCTGGACTGCGCGCGGCGGTTCTTGCAGTCGGGCGCCGATGTCGGGTTGGTGCTCGAGGACGATTTCGAACTCGTCCCCGGCATGACCGATGTCCTGAATCAGGCCCTAGACTGGCTGGCGGCATCGGGCGAGGACTGGTTCCTGATCAATATCGGAGCCAGAAAAAGCAAGATCTTCTCGCCCATCGCCGGCTTTGCGGCCCGGGGCCAGGGTTTCAGCCTGCGCAGGGCGCATTACTTTCCCATGACCACCACCGCAATTGTCTGGTCGCGCGCCGGGGCGCAGGCCTTTGTGGACGGTCACCGGACCATCTTCGCGCCGGTGGACAACTATTTCCGCTTCTGGCTGACCCGCAACGGCAGGGGGCTTTGCATCTATCCGCCGATTGCGCCAGCCTGGGACTCGGCAAGCGAGATCGACGCGGCCGGACCCGAGCGCCGCCATTCCGGGCGCGCAGCTTTCTATGGTCTGAAAAAGCAGCGCCGCCTGTGGCAGGACAAGGTCATCGCCCTGATGCACAAGTACCGCCTGACCTGACCGACGAAAGGGATGATGTCCGATGCCCAAGGCCATGACGAGAGTGCACAGCTACTATCGCGACAACATCCCGCCGGTCATCGTCGACATGCAGGCCCGGGTTTTCGACCATTTCGACATTCCCCTGACCCAGCACCTGGACAACTCGACAAGCCATGCGGCCTGGCTGGACGCAATGCTTTCGCAATCCGGCGACGAAACCGTGGTTTTTGCCGATATCGACGCCTTCCCCCTGTCGCGCGGCAGCTATGACCGTCTGGTTGCAACGGCCGATGCCGGCGCCCTGACGGGGCTGGCGCAGGTGGCAGAGCACAAGGATCCGACGCGCATCTATGCCGGCCCGATGTTCATGGCCCTGGGGGCCAGCATGTGGCGCGAGCTTGGCCGCCCGTCCATGGCCCGCAACAGCACCTGCGACGTCGCCCAGTCACTGACCGAGGCGGCCGCAGCGGCGGGCCGCGACATGGCGCTGATCTATCCCAAATTCGCCATCCAGCCGAAATGGGCGCTGGCGGATCGGGGCGTCTTCGGCATCGGCACTTTCTATGGCGAGCTTGAATTTTTCCATCTGTTCCAGTCGCGCATGCTGAGTTCGGTGACGCTGTTCGAGGCGGTCGCGCGCGATACCATCGCCGGCAAACTCGACTTCGCGGCCTATCTTTCGATCATGAGCGAGGAAAGGCCAAGGCAGCGCTTTCGCTGGCCGTGGTTCAGGTAGCCGATCCGGTCGGGGCGGCGGCCCCATGCCGGACTGTCATCCGGCTCAGATGATCTCGTCTTCGTCGAACAGCGGCTGGCCCTCAAGCTGTTCGGCCAGCGCCTCGACCTTGCCTTCCATCACCGCCTCGCTTGGCGGGGTGGCGACGTGAAACAGCGCGTCGCCCTCGTTGACCACCGGCAGGTTGGTGCGGCCGACGATGATGCCGCCCTCCTGCGCCAGCACCTCGACCTCGTTTTCGCCAAACGGGTCCGACACCATGCCCATCAGGTCGCCCGAAGCCACCAGATCGCCGGTCTGGCGGAAGGTCCGCAACAGCCCGCCGGCCGGGGCGCGCAGCCAATAGGATGACGTGCAGCTGATCGGGCGCACCCGCGGCTTGGTCACGCCCTTGCCGCTGATCATCTCCAGTTCATGCATGACCCGCAGAATGCCATAGACCCCGGTGCGGGCCGCATATTCATCAAAGCGCAGCCCCTCGCCGGCCTCGAACAGGATCATGTCGACGCCACGCTCCTTGGCTGCGCCGCGCAGGGAGCCGTCGCGCACCTTCGAGGTCAGGATCACCGGCGCACCGAACACTTCCGCCATCCGCTTGAGCCGCACGCTGCCGGGGCTGATACGCACCTGCGGCAGGTTGGTGCGCTGGATGGCCGCCGAATGCAGGTCGATGCCGAAATCGGCGCGCTCCACGATCTCGGTCAGGAACAGGTTGGCCAGCCGCGAGGCCAGCGAGCCGCCGGCCGAACCGGGGAAAGTGCGGTTGAGATCGCGCCGGTCGGGCAGATAGCGCGACTGGTTGAGAAAGCCGAAGGTGTTGACGATCGGCACCGCCAGGAGCGTCCCGGCCATGCGGTCGAGATTGGGCACCCGCAACAGCCGCCGCACGATCTCGACCCCGATCACCTCGTCGCCGTGGATGGCCGCCGAGACGAACATCACCGGCCCCGGCTTCTTGCCATGGACGACATGCACCGACATGGTGACGGGCGTATGGTCCGACAGGGTCGAGACCGGCAGATCGACCGTCAGCCGCTGACCGGGCGCGACCCGCCGGCCGGCAATCTCGAACGGTTTGCGCGCATCGGTCATTCTAGCCCTTGCCCTTGGTCCTGGTCTTGCCGGCTTTGGCATGTGCCTCGATGAACTCGATTATCTTGCCGGCGATGTCGATGCCAGTGGCCTTCTCGACCCCTTCGAGCCCAGGCGAGGAATTGACCTCCATCACCACCGGCCCGTGATTGGCGCGCAGCATGTCGACCCCGCAGACATTCAGCCCCATGGCCTTGGCGGCGCGGATGGCCGTCATGCGCTCTTCGGGCGAAAGCTTGACCACATTGGCCGAGCCGCCGCGATGCAGGTTCGAGCGGAACTCGCCCTCTGCTCCGGTCCGCTTCATGGCGGCCACCACCTTGCCGCCCACCACCAGCGCCCGGATGTCGGTGCCACCGGCCTCCTTGATGAATTCCTGCACCAGGATGTTGACGCCCGCACCGCGAAACGCCTCGATCACCGATTTGGCCGAGCGTTCGGTATCGGCCAGAACCACGCCGATGCCCTGGGTGCCCTCCAGCAGCTTGATGACCAGCGGCGCGCCGCCGGCCAGCTTGATGACCTCCTCGGTGTGGCGCGGATCATGGGCGAAGGTGGTGACCGGCAGGCCGATCCCGTCGCGGGCCAGCAATTGCAGCGAACGCAGCTTGTCGCGCGAGCGGCCGATGCCGACGCTTTCGTTGAGCGGGTAGACGCCCATCATCTCGAACTGGCGCAGCACGGCCAGACCGTAGAAGGTCACCGAGGCGCCGATGCGCGGAATGACCGCGTCATACATCGGCAGCTTCTCGCCGTTGTAGTAGATCTCGGGGCGGCGGCTGGCGATGTTCATGTAGCAGCGCAGCGTGTTGATGATGTCCAGCTCGTGGCCGCGCAGCTCTGCCGCCTCCTTGAGGCGGCGATGCGAGTAGAGATCGGCATTCCTGGCGAGCATTGCTATCTTCATGATCTGTCCTTTCCGGATGCAACATGGATACGGCCGTTCGCCGGCCGCGCCATGTCCTGCGACGCAGGGGGGCGGGCCAGCAGAAACGAGCGGCCCGCATCGATGAGAATCTTGTGTCGGCGGATGGCGGTCCGCCCCAGGATGATCGGCGTGGTCATGGCGGCCCGGTCGGCCAGCGTGACCTCGATCTGCCAGCGCCGCCCGCCGATCAGCAGCCGGGTGCCGATCACCAGCCGCTGTTCCGGCACGCCGCCGGTGTTCTTGACCATCCGCCGCCCGATCAAGGGCGCCTCGCAATCGACCGCCTCCTCAAGCCCGGCATGGGGCACGTGAAACCGGACCCAGCTGGCGCCGTCACGCTCGAAAACCCGCTGTCTGGTCGCATGCAGGGCCGAAGTGCGCGCGCCGGTGTCGATCTTGGCGACGATGCCGTTGAGGCCGAGTGCGGGCAGGCTGACGATCTCGCGCCAGCCGACCACCATGGGGGTCGCGCCGGTCATTTCAGCGCGTCTTCGTTGGCGCGGCGATAGTTGACGAAGGAATTGGCCGACATCACCACAAAGAACCCGTCCATGTCGATCAGCACATAGCCGCGTTCAAGCATGGCCCGGGTCAGGTCGCGGATGTCGTCCTCGTAGAGCCGCCGCAGGCCCAGAGCCTGGCGCACCACCTTGGCCGCAACGCGATAGCGCCCCGAGGCCTTGCCCCCGAAAGGGTTGCCGTAGATCGCCGCAAGCCGGTCCGCCGCGGCCTTGATGTTATCGTGCCTGTCCATGGCCGACATTTAGCAATGCATGTTTTCTTTGTCCATGGATAAAATTTTCTTGTCATTTTTGATGAAACGTCACGAAAAACGGGCGGCACCTTGCCAGCGCCGCCCGCTTGATTGCGTCAGGCCGGGGATCAGCCCTTGAGCCGGGTCTTGCGCAGATAGGGCAGGACGGTGGTGAAGTCGCCGAACCTGGCCCTGGCATCGGCATCGCTGACGGTTGCCGGGATGATGACATCCTCGCCGATCTGCCAGTTGGCCGGGGTGGCGACCCCGTTGCTGGCGGCGGTCTGCAGGCCATCGAGCGCGCGCAGCACTTCGGCGAAGTTGCGGCCAACGTTCATCGGGTAGGTCATCGACAGCTTCAGCTTCTTGTCTGGCCCGATGATGAACACCACCCGCACGGTCTGGGTATCGTTGGGGGTGCGGCCATCGGGCAGATAGGCCTCGGCGGGCAGCATGTCGAAGGCCTTGGACAGGGTCAGGTCCTTGTCGGCCACGATCGGGAACCCCGCCTTGGCGCCGCCGGCGATCTCGATGTCCTTCTTCCATCTGACGTGGTCCTCGACCCCGTCCACCGAAACGCCCAGCACCTTGGTGCCGCGCCTGGCCCATTCGGCGGCCAACTGGGCAACGGCGCCAAATTCGGTGGTGCAGACGGGGGTGAAATCCTTGGGATGGCTGAAAATGATCGCCCAGCCATCGCCGATCCAGTCGTGGATGGAGATGGTGCCCTGGTCGGTTACTACCGTCAGGTCCGGTACCGTATCATTTATGCGCAAGCTCATGTCGTTTCTCCGTTGTGAAGTGGTCGCGGCCGGGATTCCGGCGGCTGCGGACGCCAGATATAGCTGTCCCGAGCCGCGCCTGCCACCTCGCCCTTGAAGGTCCCGGCGCACAGTGCCACTCTGCGGCCGTTTTCAGGAGAGCCCCGATGATCGAAAAACGTGATTTCTATATCAATGGCCGCTGGGTTGCCCCGGTTCAGGCGCGCGACTGCGCGGTCATTGACCCGTCCACCGAGGAAGCCTGCGCGGTGATCTCGCTTGGCGGCCAGGCCGACACCGACGCCGCCGTCGCCGCCGCCAAGGCGGCTTTTCCGGCCTGGGCGCTGACCCCGCCGCAGGTGCGCCTTGGCTTCGTCAAGAAGATCCTCGAGCAGTACAACCTGCGCCAGGAGGAACTGGCGCAGGCGATCAGCATCGAGATGGGTGCGCCCATCGACATGAGCCGCAACGATCAGGCCCCCTGCCTGCCCTGGCATCTTGAGAATTTCATCGCCGCCTTTGACGAGATCCAGTGGATCCGCCCGCTGCGTGCCGATACCCCCAACGACATGATCGCGCTGGAACCCATCGGCGTGGTCGGCCTGATCACGCCCTGGAACTGGCCGATGAACCAGGTCACGCTCAAGGCGATCCCGGCCCTGCTGGCGGGCTGCACCATCGTGCTCAAGCCGTCCGAGGAATCGCCTTTGTCGTCGATGCTGTTTGCCGAGTTCGTCCATGACGCGGGGGTGCCGGCCGGCGTGTTCAACCTTGTCAACGGTGACGGACCCGGCGTCGGCTCGCAGCTTTCGACCCATCCCGATGTCGAGATGATCTCGTTCACCGGCTCGACCCGCGCCGGCCGCGCCATCTCCAAGGCGGCAGCCGAGACGCTCAAGCGGGTGACGCTGGAACTGGGGGGCAAGGGCGCCAACCTGGTGTTCGCCGATGCCGATGACAAGGCAGTCCGGCGCGGCGTGCGCCATGTGTTCAACAATTCCGGCCAGTCCTGCAACGCCCCGACCCGGATGCTGGTCGAGCGGGCCTATTATGACGAGGCGGTCGAGATCGCCCGCCAGGTCGCCGAAAGCACCCGCGTGGATCTGTCGGCCAAGCCCGGCAACCATATCGGGCCGGTGGTCAACAAGGCCCAGTGGGAAAAGATCCAGGGCCTGATCGAAACCGGCATCAAGGAGGGCGCGCGGCTGGTTGCCGGCGGGCTCGGCCGCCCCGAGGGGCTGAACAAGGGCTACTTCGTGCGCCCCACGGTCTTTGCCGATGTGAACAACCAGATGACCATCGCGCGCGAGGAGATCTTTGGCCCGGTGCTGTCGATCATCCCCTTCGACACCGAAGCCGAGGCGGTGCAGATCGCCAATGACACGGCCTATGGCCTGACCAACTACGTGCAGTCGCAGGACGGCGCCCGCCGCAACCGGCTGAGCCGCCAGCTGCGCTCGGGCATGGTCGAGATGAACGGCAGGTCGCGCGCCGCCGGGGCACCCTTTGGCGGGGTCAAGGCATCGGGCCGCGCCCGCGAGGGCGGCGTCTGGGGGATCGAGGAATTCCTCGAGGTCAAGTCGATCTCCGGCTGGGCCTCCGACGCCGCCGAGTGAGCGTGCGGGCGGCCTAGAACGGAGCCTTTGCCGTCACACGCATCCCCTGCCCGCCATCGGGGTGGCGGAATTGCAGCGTCTCTGAATGCAGCATCAGGCGCGGGTAGTCCCGCGCCGCGCCGCTGGCATAGAACGGATCGCCCAGGATCGGGTGGCCGATCTCTTTCATGTGCACCCGCAACTGGTGCGACCGCCCGGTATGGGGGTAGAGCCGCACCCGGCTTTCGGCGTCATTGGCCTTGACCACCCGGTACTCGGTCAGCGCCGGGCGCCCGTCGACAAGATCGACATGCTGGAGCGGGCGGTTGGGCCAGTCGACCTTGAGCGGCAGATCGATGGTGCCGGTCCGCTCGGCCATCCGGCCCCAGACCCGCGCCACATAGGTCTTGCGCGTCTGGCGCTTTTCAAACTGCAGGCCCAGATGCCGCTGCGCGTGATGGGTCAGGGCAAAGATGATGGCGCCCGAGGTATCGCGATCCAGCCTATGCACCAAGAGCGCGGTGGGAAACACCGCCTGCACGCGGGTCAGCAGGCAATCGGCCAGATGCTCGCCCTTGCCCGGCACCGTCAGGAGCCCCGCCGGTTTGTCGACGACCAGCACCTGGTGGTCGTCATGCAGAATGGCCAGTGGCAGGTCGGGGGGATTGTAGGCGGACCCGGTCATCGCCTCGGCCAAAGCACCGAATGCAGATAGAGCGCCACCGCGACCCAGATCATCGGGAAGGCCACCATGCGGGCCAGGCCGAGCGGCTCGCGGAAGAGCAGGGTCGCCACCAGAAAGATCAGCGTCGGCGCGATGTACTGGAGGATGGCGATGGTGGTCAGGCGCAACCGCTTGGCGCCGTTGGCATAGAGCATCAACGGAATCGCCGTCACCGCCCCGCCACCCAGCAGCAGCCAGGTGTCGCGGCTGTTGCTGCCGAAATGCCCGATGCCCTGGTTTTGCAGCCACAGGACCCAGAGCGCCGACGGGATCAGCAGCAGCAGGACCTCCAGCAGGAAACCCTGGTTGGGCCCGATGGGCAGGCTGCGCTTGCACAGCGCATAGCCACCCCAGGACAGGGTCAGCACCATCGCCACCACCGGCACCCGCCCGGTGGAAACGCTCAGCACCGTGACCGCCAGCGCGGCCAGCGCGATGGCAACCCACTGCTGGCGATGCAGCTTTTCGCCCAGGAAGGTTGCGCCCAGAAAGATCGAGAACAAGGGGTTGATGTAATAGCCCAGCGCCGCCTCGACCGTCTGTCCGTTGGAGATCGCCCAGACATAGACGCCCCAGTTGATCGAGATCAGCGTGGCCGTCAGCGCCCCCATCGCCAGCATTTTCGGCGAGGTCAGCGCAGCGCGGATGTCGCGCGTGCGGCCCAGCGCCATCAGGATTGCCGCGGCGATCGGGACTGACCAGATGATCCGGTGCGCCACGACCTCGGCCGGTGGAATATGGGACATCAGCTTGAGGTAGATCGGCAGGCCACCCCATATCAGATAGGCGGACACCGCAAAGGCAAGGCCCGCGCGGCTGTCTTCATCGGTCTTGGTGGGACTGTCGCTCATGTCCGGGTGGTGGCAGAATGGCGGCGCCGCGGCAAGGGGGTCGCTGCGCCAATCGGGTCGGAGGGCCGCGCGTGATAACGGTTTACGGTGAAGGCCGCGGGTTCCGCGTCGTCTGGCTGCTGGAAGAAATGGCCCTGCCATACCGGCTGGTCGAGGTCGATCTGCTCAGGGGTGTCGAGCACTACCCCGAGTTTCTTGCCGTCAATCCGGCCGGTTTCATCCCCGCCTTGCAGGACGGCGCGGTGACGATGGTCGAGTCCATCGCCATCATGCAATACCTGATGGAGGCCCATGGCCCGACCCCGCTCGCCCCGCGACCGGCCGACCCCGATTACCCGGCCTATCTGCAATTCCTGCTGATGGGCGAGGCGGGGATCTCGAACGCGATGTTCTACTATACCAACCTGCATCGGATCGTCCCCGAGTCCGAACGGTCCGGCAGGTTTGACCGCTTTGTCCTCTACCAGTTCGAAAGCCGCCTGAAGCTGATCTCGGACCGGCTCGGACAGGCGCCCTACCTTGCCGGCGAGCGTTTCACCGCCGCCGATATCTCGACCGGCTACGCGCTCGACAACGCCTGGCGGGCAACGGGATATGCGTTTGACGATCGGGTGTCCGACTACCTGGCGCGCCTGCGCGCCCGCCCGGGATATGGGCGCGCCATGGCCGCCTGCCCGGCCCTGAGGACCTGGGATGCGGAGGTGCGGCAACAGCGGGCCGGCTGAGCCGCCCCGCCCCTATGCCCGCACCCGCGCCGATTTCGGATCGTACATCGGCTGCAGCGAGGCCTCGGCGCGCACCCGCCGCCCCATCACGTCGACCTCGTAGGTCGAGGCCAGCACCTCGGCGGCACTCTGCCCCTCGCAGGGGATGTAGGTCATGCCGATGGCCCCGCCCAGATGGTGCCCATAGGCGCCGGAGGTGACGTGGCTGACGATCTTGCCGTCACGCAGCACCGGCTCGTTGTGATAAAGCAGCGGCTCGGGGTCGGTCAGGCGCAATTGCACCATGCGCCGGGCCAGCCCCGCCTCCTTCTTGCGCAGCACCGCGTCGCGCCCGATGAAATCCGCCTTGGCCGTCGCCACCGCAAAACCCAGACCCGCTTCCAGCACGTGATCTTCCGGGCTGATGTCATGGCCGAAATGCCGGAACGCCTTTTCGATGCGGCAGGTATCCATCATGTGCATGCCGCAGAGCCGCAGGCCCATGCCCTGCCCCGCCTCCCAGAGTGTCTCGAAGGCGTGCCCCGCCATGTCGGACGACAGGTAGATCTCCCACCCAAGCTCGCCCACATAGCTGACCCGGTGCACCCGGGCGAGGCCGAGGCCCAGCTCGATCTCCTGCGCCGTGCCGAAGGGGTTGGCATCGTTGGAGAAATCATCGGGTGACACCGCCTGCATCAGCGCCCGCGCCTGCGGACCCATCACGGCCAGCACGCCCTCGCCGGCAGTCACGTCGGTGATGACAACCCGCGCCGCGCCCTCATGCCGCTTGAGCCAGGTCTGGTCGGCCAGCCGGGTCGCGGCGGGGGTCACCACCAGAAACACCGTCTCCGACAGGCGGGTGACGGTGACATCGGCCTCGATCCCGCCCTTGGCGTTCAGGAACTGGGTATAGACGATCTTGCCCACCGGCACCGCCATGTCCGCCCCGCAGATGCGGTTGAGAAAGGCCTCGGCATCTGGGCCCTCGACCCGGATCTTGCCGAAGGACGACATGTCATACATGCCGACATTGTCGCGGATCGCGCGATGCTCCTGCGCGACATTGCCGAAGAAGTTCTGCCGCTTCCATGAATAGTGATAGGCCCGCTCCTGCCCCGGATCGGCATACCAGTTGGCCCGCTCCCACCCGGCCAGTTCGCCGAAGACCGCGCCCTGCCCGGCCAGATGGTGATGGAATGGCGTCCGCCGCACCCCGCGCGCCGTGGCCTTCTGCCGGTAGGGGAAATGGTCGGCATAGAGCAGGCCCAAGGCCTCGCCCACCCGCTCTTTCAGGTAGCGGCGGTTGCCCTGAAACGGCTGCATCCGCGAGATATCGACATCGCCCAGATCGAACGGCTTTTCGCCCGCCTCCATCCAGGCCGCCAGCGCCATGCCGGCCCCGCCCGCCGACTGGATGCCGATCGAGTTGAAACCGGCGGCGATCCAGACATTGTCCATCCCCGGCGCCAGCCCCAGATGATAGGCATTGTCGGGCGTAAAGCTCTCGGGCCCGTTGAAGAATGTGTGGATGCCCGCCTCGCCCAGGACCGGCATCCGGTTCACCGCCGCTTCGAGGATCGGCTCGAAATGGTCGAAATCCTCGGGCAGCTGGTCGAACTCGAAGTTCTCGGCAATGCCCTGCATGCCCCATGGCTTGGCCTTGGGCTCGAAGGCGCCCAGCATCAGCTTGCCCGCATCGACCTTGTAATAGGCGCATTCATCGGGCACCCGCAGCACCGGCAACTGGTCAAGCCCGGCGATCGGCTCCGACACGATGTAGAAATGCTCGCAGGCATGCAGCGGCACGTTGACCCCCGCCATCAGCCCCACCTCGCGGCCCCACATGCCGGCGCAGTTGACCACCATGTCGCAGGCGATCCGGCCACTGCTGCCATCCTCGGCCTGCCAGTCGACGCCGGTGACCCGCCCTGCCGTCTTCGCCATGCCGCTCACCCGGACCCGCTCGAAGATCTGCGCCCCGCGCTGCCGCGCCCCCTTGGCCAGCGCCAGCGCGATGTTGCCGGGGTCGCCCTGCCCGTCCTTGGGCAGATAGACCGCCCCCTTGACCCCATCGGTGTTCAGAAGCGGATAGCGCGCCTTCACCTCGTCGGGCGTGATCTCGGTGACCTCGACCCCGAATGAGCGCGCCATCGCCGCCGAACGATAGACCTCCTCGCGCCGCTCCTCCGTCAGCGCCACCGTGATCGACCCCACCCGGCGAAAGCCGGTCGCCAGCCCGGTCTCGGCCTCGAGCGAGCCGTAAAGCTCCTGGCTGTACTTGGCGAGCCTGGTCATGTTGGCGGTGGCGCGCAGCTGCGCGATCAGCCCTGCCGCGTGCCAGGTGGTGCCGCTGGTCAGCGCCTTGCGCTCCAGCAGCACGACATCGCGCCAGCCCAGCTTGGTCAGGTGATACGCAACCGAACAACCGACGATGCCGCCACCAATGATGACGACGCGGGCCTGGGACGGTAGGGTCATGCTGAGATCTCCGGTGGAATGAGGACGAGCTTGCCCGGCAAGCTCTTGGAAACGAAATCGGCCTGCGCGCGGGCGATATCGCGCAGCGGATAGGTCCGCGAGACGAGCGGGCGCAGGCGCCCCCCGTTGATGATATCGACCAGCCGGGCAAAGATCTCGGGCGGCTGGTAGGTACAGCCGAAAATGGAGACGTCGCGCAGATAGACCCGGCGCAGGTCGGTCTCGACGTCTGGCCCGGCGATGGCGCCCGCCACCGCAACGCGCCCGCCCGGCCGCAGCGCCTCGATCCGGTCC
>CAUJIU010000191.1 GCA_963205075.1 Pseudomonadota bacterium
GCTCGATGCCGAACAGGGCGATGCGCCACAGCCGATACACCCGGTACTCCCGGCCACCCACCCGCTCCACGCGCGCCACCAGGCGATCGCTCCGCTCGATGATCTCGCGCCAGAACCCGTCGGGCCCGATCGGCGGCTTGAGCTCGTCGAGGCTGATGGCGCCGTTGGTGAAGATGTCGAGATCGAGGAGGATCTGCTCGCCCACGTACGCCTGCGGCTTGTCCACGCGGTAGCGCACGAAGAGCTCGGCCTCTTGGGCGTCCGGCGGCGTCACCTGGCCGGGTTGCAGGCCGAGGATCAGGGGTCGCAACTGCTCGGGGTAGTTGGAGATCGGCAGCCAGTCGAGCCGCCCGCCATTGGTGCGCGAGGGCAGGGCGGAGACCTGCCGCGCCGCCGCCTCGAAATCGTCGGTCGAGGTCATCTGGGCGATGTCGGAGGCTACCTGGGCGGCCGCTTCGGCGCGGTCCGGCGGGGCGGCGATGATGATCTCGGACAATAGCACCTGCAGCGCGCTGCCCGCACCCACCTGCGCCAGCGCCCGGTCGATATCGGCCTCGGTCACGTCGACCCGGTCCAGATAGCGCCCGCGCACGTATTCGCGCCAGCTGACGCCGATCTTGACGAAATCGCGCAAGGTTTCTTCGGCCACGTCCTGGGTGGCCAGTTGCGCCAGAAACTCGTCAAGCGGCAGTTGCGTCCGCTGGGCGAATTCCTCCATCGCCTTGCGCAGCGACTCCTCGGGCAGCACCAGCCCGACCCGGTCAAGCTCGGCGCCCTTGAGCCGGTCGTCGATCAACTGCTCGAGCGCCAGCTTCGGCAGATCGCCGGGCGCGCGGAACACGGTCAGCAGCTTGATCCGCTGGTCCAGCTCGTACCGGGTCACCACGCTGTCATCGACATAGGCCACCGGCGAGAACAGTCCCTGTGCCGGCAAGGCGGCGGGCGCCAGCCCGCAAGCGAGGGCGAACAGGGCGGGTAACAGTCTGGTGCGGAGCATTGGGTCTCTTGCCTCGTCAGTTCGTACAGTGGCGGATGGCGGCCGATCCGGACCTTCCGGCAGAAAAGCCGCTCAGCCCGATGGCGATATCTATATCCGTCGATGGCTCGACCGTAATCGAAGAAGTGAAGCGGTGCGAGACTGAAAGGTCGAGCGAGACGCATTCATTCTGCCAGCCAAAGCCGATCCCGGCGCGTTCTGGCGCATCGGCGGCCAGATCATAGCGGCCCTCGAAGGTGACCCGCCATTGCGGATTGATCCGGTAGCCGCCCTCAAGCGCCCATTCCGAGACGCGCGCGGGCCGGTCCTCGGCCAGGTCGGGCGGCAGATGCATGTAGGTGGCGGCCAGGTCGATACGGTCATTGGTCCAGCCGATGCGGGCCTCGGTCTTGGCCAGTTGCACATCGCCGCCCAGAACGCTGCGCGCATCCAGCCGCAGCCCGTCGCCCAGGTTCAGCTGGCCCGCGACCAGCCAATCGGAGGCCAGCGCGCCCAGGCCGGAGCTTTCCGAGAAGCCCGGATCGGTCTCGCGCAGGACCCGGCCCAGCGTCAGGCTGTGGCTCACATCGTTCAGGCCGACCCGGGTCCAGGTCAGGCCGATGACGGCGCGCGCCCCGGTCTCCAGCGCGTCATCGCCGGGGAAATGCGACAGCGCGTAGAGATTGCCCCGGTCAAACTCCGAGCGGGTGCTGTCCTCGTTGGGCACCGCCCCGCCATGGCTCGACGACCAGCCCAATGCCACCTCCGGCTCGATCACATGGGTGCCGTGGGCGGCCTGCCGGATCAGCGGCCAGCGCAAGGCGGCCTGCGCCGAGGGCACCGTGCGCAGCACATCGTCCGGATAGGCGGGGTCCTGCGCCACGGCGAAATAGTCGATGTCCAGTCCGGCGCCATAGTTCAGCAGCAGCCCCGGCCCGATGATCCGGCTGTCGGACCAATGCGCCCCGAACCCCAGCTGGCCGACATCGCGGCCCGCATCGCCGGGCAGGTCCGAGGTGCGCAGGAAGCCGTCGATATCGCTGCTCAGGTCCAGCACCCCGCCGGCCCAGCGCGGATACAGGCGCCGGTCATAGGCGGCGGAAAACAGGTAGGGCGGCAGCGAGGCATCCGATTCGCCCACCCGCAGGCTCTTGATGATCGCCAGTTCCGTGCGGATCATCTCGTCGGCGCGCACCCGCTCGAGGCTGATGGCGCTGGTCAGCCGGTCCTTGTCGGAATAGCCGTAATCCAGCAGATAGGCATCGTCGGTGACGGATTCGATCCCGAATTCAAGCTGGTATCCGTTGCGCAGCGCGAAATTGCCCTGGGCGAAAAGATAGCCGCGCGCATCGCCCGCCGGGCCGATGGAATCGACGCTCATCGCGCCGCTGACCGCCAGATCGCCGTTGAGATAGGCCTGCCGGTAGGCGGCCTCCAGCGTGGTGGTCTCGGAGGAGACATAAGGGGTCAGCGTCAGGTCGCGGCTGTCGCCCAGCTTGATGAAATAGGGCAGCTTGAAGCCCAGGCCCAGCAGATCGGTGGTGCGCAGGCGCGGCAGCATCAGGCCGGTGGCGCGGTCCTGCGACGGGTCGGGCATGCGCAGGCGCGGCACCCACATGACCGGCGCGCCGCGGATGCGGAAGGTGGCATCCTCGAACCACATCTGCCGGGCGGCCTCGTCATGCACGACCCGTTCGGCGCGGATCTCCCAGAGCGGCGGGCGGTCGCCGCAGATGGCGCAGGAAGTGGCCGCGACCTTGTACAGCTGGGTATAGCGGCCCTCGACCCGGTCGATCTGGTTGGCTGCCAGTTGCAGTTGCTGGTCCAGCACCAGCCGCGCCCCGCGCAGGATGCCGTTTTGCAGCTGCGGATCGAGCGTGGCGGTGTCGGCGGCAAAGATGGTGCCATCGGCGGCCTGGATGAATAGCGGCCCCTCGATGATCAGCCGGTCGGTGGCGCTGTCAAAGGTGATCCGCGCCGCCGACAGCCGGGAACCGTCGTAAAACACCTCGACATTGCCCTCGGCCACCAATTGACCGGACGCGTTGACAAAGAGCGAATCCGCCAGCAGCGAGGCCGCGCCCTGCGCGCTTGCCGCCAGCGGCATCAGCAGCATCCAGATCAGCAGGGCCGCCGCGCGCATCAGCCATCCTCCAGATGCAGCAACAGCCCCATCGACAGGCCGATGGCGGCCAGCGGCGAGGCCCATGCGGCCAGCACCGCCGGGATCTGTTCGTTCTCGCCCATGATCTGGGCGAAGTTGCGCAGGAAGTAGATGCCGAAGCTGAGCACGATCGCCGCCAGCACCATCAGCCAGGTGCGCCCGGCGCGCTGGTGGCGCATGGTGAAGCCGGCCCCGATCAGCAGCATCGACAGCAGGAAGACCGGCTGCGCCAGCTCCATCTGGAACCAGACCACATGACGGGCCGAGGAGAATCCGGCCGTTTCCAGCCGGCGGATGAAGCCCGGCAGCTCCCACAGCGGAATGCTGGAAGGTTCGCCGAAACTGTCGCGGATCTGATCGGCGGTCAGCGTCGAGGGCAGGTTGAAGACGGCGTGTTCTTCGGCGATGGCTTCGGGATTCGAGGTCTCGGCCAGCGGCCAGACCTTGGCATTCTCGGTCTGCCAGAAACCGTCGGCGAGCACGGCATGCATCGCCTCGACCCGGCGCACCGGGCCGCCCTCGCGGGTGAAGGTGATGAAGGTGGCATCCCACAGCTCGGTGCCGGTCTCGTTGGTGCGCGCGGCGCGGATCACCGTCTGGCCCTGGTCGTTGCCCTGCCGCAGCCAGAGCCCGTTGCCACCCACCAGCACCGTGTTGGATTGCCCCGACAGCTCGGCCACGCGCCGGTCGTATTCGCGCGAGGTCGCCGCGACGATGGGGTTGAGCAGCACCACCGCGCCGATGCCGATCAGCAGCGCCACCAGCCCCGGCGCCATCAGCGCCCGCAACGCCGAGCGCCCCGAAGCGCGGGTGACCACCAGTTCCGATGACCGCGCCAGCGACAGGAACAGCGAGATCGCGGCGATGATCATGATCAGCGGCAGGATGGCGTAGATGCCCTTGGGCAGGTCCAGCAGCGTCAGCCCGAGGACCTGCGCGAACGAGATGTTGGCGCCGTCGAAATCGCCCAGCTTCTCGGCCAGGTTGACCGAGACCAGGATCAGGCCAAGCACCAGCGTCACCCCGGTGAAGGAGGCGGCGAAGCGGCGGGCGAAGTAGCGGTGCAGCATCAGGCCAGCCCCCGCATCCGCGCCCGGTGCCACTGGTGCCACAGCCCCGCCGGCCGGCTGGCGCGCAGCAGCAATGTCAGCACGATGCAGGCCGCCACCAGGTTTTGCAGGTAGACGATCGGCCAGTAGGCGGCATCGGCGCGGGCGACGCCGATGGTCATGGTCTCGATGAACTTCACCAGCACGATGGCCATGATCGCGCCGACGATCTGCCGCCAGACCCCGGCGCGGTTGTAGCTGCCGGTGATCAGCGCCGAAAACCCCAGCAGGCCCGCCAGCATCGCCATCAGCGACTGGCTGATGCGCAGGTGGCCATCGGCGATCAGCCGGTCGGCGCGCTCGCCGGTCTCGGCCAACAGCGCCGGGCTCGGGTTGAGCAGCTCGGGCGTCCACAGCTCGCGCGGGCTGCGCCTGCCGATATTGGCGGCGTCCAGCAGGCTGCTGATATCATAGGCAAAATCCTTGAAGCCGGTCACGAACAGCCGATGGTCGCTCAGCCGCATGGTCTGGGCCATGCCGTCGATCATCACGATCTGCGGCCCGGTTTCGGTGCGGATCAGATAGGCGGCGCTGGCGGTATAGGTGATCGATTCCTCGGGCGAGCGATTGTCGGAGATGAAGATGTCGCGCAGCTCGCCCTCGGGCGTGACCTCGCGGATGAACACCGTCAGGCCCTCGGCCGAATCGATGAACTGGCCGGCCACCAGCAGGCCGGCGCTGATGTTCTGGGCGATCTCGGTCTGGCGCTTGTTCAGGCGCGCCGTGCTCAGCGGCACCAGGTAATGCGCCAGCGCGCCGACCATCAGCGTCACGATGATGCCGAAGACCAGAACCGGACGCGCGAGGCGAAACGGCGAATAGCCGGTGGCCTGCACCACGGTCAGCTCGCTCTCGGTGGCCAGGCGGTTGGTGACGAAGGTGGCGGCGACGAAGGCGGCAAAGGGCAGCACGTTGACGATGACCGAAGGCAGGCTGAGCACGGTGAACTCCAGCACCGTGCCCGCCGACTGGCCATCGGCGATCAGCCGGTCAAACAGCCGCACCGCCTGGTTGACCCAGTAGACCAGCACCAGAACCAGCGCAAAGAATCCGAATATGACAAGCAATTGCGACAAGAGATACCTGTCGAACCGTGCCAAGTTGAACCCCCGCCCTTGCCAGCCCTGAAGTCGGGCAGTCTCTGCCTGCGTCGTTGCTGAAAACGCTATCGCATCTCGGGCGCGGTTTGAACAGCTATCTGGCAACCGCGCGCGGGGCGCGCTAGCCTTTGCCGGGCCCGGTTGCGGGCCGGATTGGAGAATGCCATGGGAGCGGTCTATTTCTACCGCCTGACCGAGTCGCCGCCCGAGGCGGTGCTGGCGATGCTCCTGGGCAAGGCGTTGCAGGCGGCCTGGCGGGTCGAGCTGCGCGGCACCGATCCGGCGCGGCTGACGCAACTGGACGAGCATCTCTGGACCGGGGCGGAGAACGTCCTGGGCGGGTTCCTGCCGCATGGGCTGGCCGGGGGGCCGGGCGACGACGATCAGCCGGTGCTGCTGACCACCGGTTCCGACCTTGCCCCGATCACCACCTGCCTGATGGCGATCGATGGCGCGGCGCCGACCCCGGGCGAGGTGCAGGCGCTGGAACGGTGCTGCATCGTCTTTGACGGCAATGACGAAGCCGCGCTGGCGGTGGCGCGCGGCCAGTGGAAATCCCTGACCGATGCCGGATGCAGCGCGCAGTTCTGGGCCCAGGCCGGCGGGCGCTGGACCTTGCAGGCGGAAAAGTAAGAGATTTCAAGCCTCCGGCGGAGGTATTTGTGCCAAAATGAAGGGGCGGACTAGCGCATCGCCCCGGCCAGCGCGCGCAGGGCCGCGACCGGATCGGGGCCGGACCAGATCTCGTCGCCGATGCCGAAGAAATCGGTGGCGGGGCCAAGCCGGGCGATCAGGTCGCCGGTCAGGGCGCCTTCGGCCACCACCGGCACCTCGATCATCTCCGACCACCACTGGAACAATTCCAGCTCGGCGCGGCGGCCATCGCCGAGCGCGCTGGTTCCGACCGGGCCGAAGCTGACATAGTCGGCCCCCAGTTCGCCGGCGGTCATGCCGTCATGGCGGGAATTGCCGCAATAGCTGCCGATGATGGCGTCCGGGCCCAGCTGCTTGCGCACCGCGCGCAGCGAGCGGGCGCCGTCAGTCAGGTGCACGCCGTCGAGGCCGAGGCGCTCGACCAGCTGCACATGCGCCTCGATCACCAAAGCCACGTCGCGGGCATGGGTCACCTCGCGCAGGGCATCGGCGGCGCGCGCGATGCGGTCCTCGTCGCGGCTGGCCATGGTCAGGCGCACGCAGGCGACCTCGACCGCGTCCAGACAGGCGCCGAGGCGGTCGGGAAAGCTGGAAAGCTCGAGATCGGGCGGGGTGATCAGGTAGATCTGCGGCAGATCGGCGGTCTCAGCCATGATTCCCTCCCGGTCAGTCGGCCATGGCGCGGCTATAGCGGTGAATCGGGCGGTTGGCTACTTCGGCGGCAGGCTGCGGGCGTGCGAAAGTGCCAGCCCGATCAGGCGCATGCGCCGCGCGTCGTCGACGATGGCCTCGTCGCTGGCCGAGATCATGCCGCCCATGGCGCGGCCGGTAAATTCCATCGGCCCGGCGCCGGGCACGGCCAGCGCCGCTTCGTGGTTGGGCTTGCCGACGCGGAACATGCCGCCGCCCCTGTGCACGCCGCAGACCATGTGGCCGTCGAGCAGGAAGGCCAGGCCGCCGAACATCTTCTTCTCGCTTATGCCGGGCTCGTCGGTCAGGTCGTCGCGCATCAGTTGCGCCAGTCCCTCGTCATAGGCCATGTGCCGCTCCCTTGCCTGATCGGTTGCGGAATCGTATCACGCCCCAGTCCCACGGTGATAGTCCCACGGAGATAGTCCCATGCCGACCGTTCTGCCGCAGCCAGCCTTTGTCCTGATCCGCCCGCAGATGGGCGAGAATATCGGCGCCGCGGCGCGGGGGATGTGGAATTTCGGGCTCGACCGGCTGCGCATCGTCGCGCCCCGCGATGGCTGGCCGAACGAAAAGGCGGTGGCGATGGCCAGCGGCGCCGGGCGGCTTCTGGACGCGGCGATGATCGTGGACGAGACGGCGCAGGCGATTGCCGACTGCACCTTCGTCTATGCCACCACCGCGCGGGCGCGCGGGCTG
>CAUJIU010000192.1 GCA_963205075.1 Pseudomonadota bacterium
GATGCAACACCATTACAGGAAGTGGCAGTAGCAGTTGAGCTTCGCGCCGATTTTTTTCGACTGAGAATTCAGGTTGCATCCAGCGCAACCGGTGGGACGTCGAGAACAGTTATTGCAAAACCATGGCGGGACCCTGGTTCCGACGTGGTTCATCTTTCGAACATCTACCTTCAGTCAGTTATCAAACCGGCGGCGTCGGATGAAGCCATGCACTTTGGCGCGGCTGACTTGGAAGTCGATCCCACCAACCGCAGTTTGATTAACGGGGTCTATTGGACAAGGCGACGTTGGCAGGTTGGGTTGAACACCGCAGGCACTATACAGCTGAGGTGGCATAGAGAGACGCTTGAGAAAGGAAGAACGCTACTGGACTACGCGAACGAACAGCAGAATCGCCTGTAAGGGGGACCCTAGACTTGGTGCGGGTGGTCGGACTCGAACCGACACTCCTTGCGGAAAGGGTGTTTGAGACCCTCGCGTCTACCATTCCGCCACACCCGCACTCTTAGGTGTCCCTGGTAGCGATCAGTCAAGCTGACTGACCGAAGACACCTGCTTCTTCTCTACTTGGCCGAGTCGTGCCCCTCAAGGCACTCCGACCAGGCCAAATTGGCCGATTTAAGGCCGGCGAATGGTCAAAAACTCACAACGCATTGTAAACGCTATGTACTTCCGAGCAAACGCCGGGATTTTGAATCCGCTGCGTCTACCATTCCGCCACACCGGCCAGCCGCCATCGTCTAGCCCGCCGCGCCGGACCCGTCAACGGGCCTTGCCGGGCTAGAGCCGGGCGGCGGCAAAGGTGTCGCAGGCGCCCAGCTGGCCGCTGTCATGGCCGCGCGCAAACCATCTCTGGCGCTGCGCGGAGGTGCCGTGGGTAAAGGTGTGCGGCTGCACCACCTGCCCGGCATTTCGCTGCAACATGTCATCGCCGATCCGGGCGGCGGCGTTCATCGCCTCGTCGATATCGCCCGGCTCGATCGAGCCGAACCGGCCCGCCGCCTGCCGCGCCCAGATGCCCGCCAGGCAATCGGCCTGCAACTCGATGCGCACCGAAATGGCGTTGGACTCCGCCTCGTCCGACCGCGCGCGCAGCTGGTTGGCCTGCCCCAGTATGCCAAGCTCGTTCTGCACATGATGGGCGATCTCGTGGGCCACCACATAGGCGGCCGCGAAATCTCCGCGCGCGCCAAGCTGGCGTGACAGGGTCACGAAAAACCCGGTGTCGAGATAGGCCTTGCCATCGGACGGGCAGTAGAACGGCCCGGTCGCCGCCGAGGCCCCGCCGCAGGGCGAAGAGGTGGCGCCCTTGAACAGCACCAGCCTGGGCGGCGTGTAGGTGGCGTTGGTCTGGCGGGCAAAGACATCCGCCCAGACCTCCTCGGTATCGGCCAGCGTGACCGAGACGAACTCGCCCGCCTGCCGGTCCGCCTCGGTCAGTTCCGCGCTGCCAGTGGTGCCGCCGCCCTGGTCGACCGCCTGCAGCAACGGCGTGACGTCGATGCCCAGGAAGTAGCCTACGACCACGATGGCCAGAAGCCCGAGCCCGCCGGCCCCGGCGCCACCGCTGATCCGCCCGCCGCCGCGCCGGCGGTCCTCGATGTTGCGGCTTCCCCGCCGGCCCTGCCACTTCATGTCCTGCCCCCGATGCCTCTGCGGCCAGATTAGCGCCGGCGGCCCGTCGCGCAAGGTTGACCCGGCGCCCATGTCATGGCCTATGGCAGCACCAGCCAAGGCAGCCCCATGATCCGCACCCTCTACGACTGGACGATTTCGCTGGCCCGGACGCGCTATGCGCTCTGGGCGCTGGCGGTGGTGGCATTTGCCGAATCCTCGGTCTTTCCGATCCCGCCCGACGTGCTGATGATCCCGATGATTCTGGCCGCCCCGCGCCGCGCCTTCGTGATCGCCACGGTGGCCACGCTGGCCTCGGTCGCCGGCGGCGTGCTGGGCTATGCCATCGGGGCCGGGCTTTATGACACGCTCGGCCGGCCGATCCTCGAGTTTTACGGCCGGGCCGCGGATTTCGAAGCCTTCGCCACCCGCTACAACGCCTATGGCGTCTGGGCGGTGCTGATCGCCGGCGTGACCCCGTTTCCGTTCAAGGTCATCACCATCGCCTCGGGCGCCACCGGCATGGCGCTGGGTCCCTTTGTCGCGGCGGCGGTGGTGGCGCGGGCCTTGCGCTTCTTCGTCGTGGCGGCTTTGCTGTGGCGGTTCGGAGAGCCGATCCGCGCCTTCATCGAGCGCCGGCTCGGCCTGATGTTTGCCCTGTTCTGCGCCCTGCTGATCGGGGGATTTGCACTGGTGAGGTATCTGTGACCCGCAATTCGCTCGTCTTCATTGCCGCCGCCGGATCGGCGGCGCTGCTGGCCGGGGCCTTCGTGTTTCAGGCGCTGGGCTATCTGCCCTGCGCCATGTGCCTCTGGCAACGCTGGCCGCATCTGGCCGCGGTGCTGATCGGCGCCGTGGCGCTGGCGGTGCCGGGGCGGCTCCTGCCCTGGCTCGGCGCGCTGGCGGCGCTGACCACCGGGCTGTTGGGTGTCTTTCACAGCGGGGTCGAGCAGCATTGGTGGCAGGGCCCGACCAGCTGCACCGGTTCGGGCGGCGGGCTTGGCAGCCTCGCGGGCGGCGACCTGCTGGCCACCACCGGACCGCGGCTGATCATGTGCGACCAGATAAGCTGGCAGTTTCTCTACCTGTCGATGCCGACCTGGAACGCGGTGTTCTCGCTGGCGCTGGTGGTGGTCTGGATCATGGCCGCGCGGCGCGCCTAGTCGACAACAGCAGGTTGGTCTCGCTGCGCGTGACCCCGTCCATCCGCCGAATGACAAAGAGCGCCGCGTCGAGCGCCTCCAGCGTCGGGGTGCCGATCTCGGCAATCAGGTCCCAGGTGCCGTTGGTGGTGTGAACCGCCATCACCTGCGGCATCCCCGCCAGCCGCTGCATGATCTTTTCGGTGCCGCGCCCCTCGATGCCCAGCATCATCAGCCCGCGCACCGGGCTGGCCGCCACATCCGCCCGCGTCAGCACCGTGAACCCGGCAATGTCGCCATTGGCGGTCAGCCGCGCCATCCGCGCCCGCACCGTGGTGCGCGTCACCCCCAGATCGGCCGCCAGCTCCGACAGACTCGCCCGGCCGTCACGCTTGAGCGCCGCCACCATGCGCTGATCCAGATCGTCCATCGTTGCTCTCCATTTCGGGCAGTCACTGACCCATTCGCACGAAATGCGGGCTTCAACCATCCCCGAAATGCGAGGATCATGGCGCCATGACACAGACACATTGCATCCTGATCGGAGCCCCGGTGGATTGCGGCAAGCGCCGCCGCGGCTGCCTCATGGGCCCCGACGCCTACCGCACCGCCGGCATCCTCGAAGCCATCACCGCCTTGGGCCACACCGCCGAGGATATCGGCAACCTGTCGCCAGAGCCGGTCGATGTCGTGGCCTCGGCCAATCCGCGCGTGCATGCGCTGGCCGAGAATGTCGGCTGGACCCGCACGCTGATGGCCGCCGCCCAGGCCGCCGCCCCGCGCGGCCTGCCGATCTTTCTGGGCGGCGATCATGCGCTTTCCCTCGGCTCGGTCGCCGGCATGGCCGCCCATGCAAGGGCCATCGGCCGGCCGCTTTTCGTGCTCTGGATCGATGCCCATTCCGATTTCCACACGCCGCTGACCAGCGACAGCGGCAACCTGCACGGCACGCCCGTGGCCTATGTCACCGGCCGCCCCGGTTTTGACGGCTTCCCGGCCCTGCCGGCCATCGTGCCGATCGAGAATGTCGGCATGATCGGCCTGCGCTCGGTCGACGAGGCCGAGCGCACCGCGCTCGAGGATGGCGATGCCACGCTGGTGGACATGCGCATCATCGACGAGGTCGGCCTGCGCCAGCCGCTGGCCGAGTTCCTGGCCCGCGTCGAGGCCGCCAACGGCATCCTGCATGTCTCGCTCGATGTCGATTTCCTCGACCCCTCGGTGGCGCCCGCCGTCGGCACCACGGTTCCGGGCGGCGCCACGGTGCGCGAGGGGCACCTGGCCATGGAGATGCTCTGCGACTCCGGTCTGGTCTGCTCGCTCGACCTGGTCGAGCTGAACCCGATCCTGGACGAGCGCGGCAAGACCGCCTCGCTGATGGTCGACCTGACCGCCTCGCTTCTCGGCCGCCGGGTATTCGACCGGCCGACTCGCGGACATTTCTGATGCTTTTCCTTATCTTGCGACGCACAATTGCCGTAAACTCCCAGCAGGACTGATCCGATGACCCCGCCCTCACGCCGCGCGCTCGTGCCCTTCGTCAGCGTTCAGAACATGATGAACCTGGTGCATCACATCGGGCTGGAACAGGTGCTGATCGACCTGGCCGCCGAGATCGAGGCCGATTTCCGCCGCTGGCCGCTCTTTGACAAGACCCCCCGCGTCGCCTCGCATTCCGATGTCGGCGTGATCGAGCTGATGCCGACCTCGGATGGCGAGATGTACGGCTTCAAATATGTCAACGGCCACCCCAAGAACATGAAGGAGGGGTTGCAGACCGTCACCGCCTTCGGGCTGCTGGCGGACGTGCAGACCGGCTACCCGGTGCTGCTGACCGAGATGACGCTGCTGACCGCCCTGCGCACCGCCGCCATGTCGGCGCTGGCCGCCCGGCATCTGGCGCCCAGGGGCGCCACCACCATGGCGATGATCGGCAACGGCGCCCAGTCCGAGTTCCAGTGCCTGGCCTTCAAGGCCATCTGCGGCGTCAAGACCGTCCGCCTCCATGACATCGACCCCGCCGCCACCCGCAAATGCTCCGCCAACCTCGCCGCCTCCGGCCTCGAGGTGGTGGCCTGCGCCTCCGCCGAGGCGGCCATCGAAGGCGCGCAGATCATCACCACCTGCACCGCCGACAAGCAATTCGCCACCATCCTGACCGACAACATGGTCGGCGCCGGCGTCCATATCAACGCCATCGGCGGCGACTGCCCCGGCAAGACCGAACTGCACCGCGACATCCTCCTGCGCTCCGAGATCTTCGTCGAATACCCGCCCCAGACCCGCGTCGAGGGCGAGATCCAGAGCCTCGACCCCGACCACCCGGTCACCGAACTGTGGCAGGTCATCACCGGAGCGGCCAGGGGCCGCACCGATCCGCGCCAGATCACGCTCTTTGACAGCGTCGGCTTCGCGATCGAGGATTTCAGCGCCCTGCGCTACATCCTTGCCCGCATCCGGGGCACCCCGTTTTCCGAGCCGCTCGACATGATCGCCGACCCCGACGACCCGCGCGACCTGTTCGGGATGCTGGCGCGCAGCGCCACCTGAACACCCTTCATTTTGGCCCAAATACCTTCAGGGGTTCAGGGGGCGGAACGCCCCCTGCGGCTGGGGGTCCAGGGGGCGGAACGGCCCCTGCGGCCTCAATGATAATGAAACTCGCCGGTGACATTGCGCCATTCACCCGGCGAGATCAGCTTGCGATGCACGAAACGCACCGAATGCAGCGGCCCCTCGATCGTCTCGCGCCAATAGGAAATGAACCGCAGCAGCCGGTCGTGGTCGGGCGCCAGATCATAGTCCTGCCAGATGAAGGAATTGAGCACATGGGGATAATCCGGCAGGTGATAGAACATCTCCGCCGTGGTCAGCCCGTAGCCTCTGAGCATGCATTCGGTCTCGGTCATCGCACTTCTCCGGTCCAACGACGTCCCCCTGGGGCGTCCCCCTGGGGCCATTGCAGCAGGTTTGCGTTAAAAGTCAATGAATCCGGGGGATTGCACCTGAGCCACCGTATCCCGGCCGCCACAGGGCCATATGACGTTGCACCCCAAAGCTCGCGTCTGATATAGGGGAGCACAACCAGATATGGTAGCGATCCCAGAGACAGGCGGATAACGTGAGCGACACCCCGGAAACCCCTGACAACACTGACGATTCCCCAATTCCGCGCGCGGTCTGGCACGGGCCGTCCATCTCGATCATCGACGAGATGAAGACCTCCTATCTCGACTATGCGATGAGCGTCATCGTCAGCCGCGCCATTCCCGACCTGCGCGACGGGCTCAAGCCGGTGCACCGGCGCATCCTGTTTGCCATGAACGAGGTCGGCAACACCCACGACAAGCCCTATCGCAAGTCCTCGCGCCCGGTGGCCGACACCATGGGCAAGTACCACCCCCGTGGCGATGCGGCGATCTATGACGCGCTGGTGCGGATGGCGCAGGATTTCTCGATGTCGCTGGTGCTGCTCGACGGCCAGGGCAATTTCGGCTCCATGGACGGCGACAAGGCGGCGGCCTTCCGCTACACCGAGGTGCGCATGGCCCGCCCGGCCGCCTTCCTGCTGGCCGATATCGACAAGGAAACCGTCGATTTCCATGAAAACTACGATGGCAAGGACCGCGAGCCCACGGTGCTGCCGGCGCGCTTTCCCAACATGCTGGTCAATGGCGCGGGCGGCATCGCCGTCGGCATGGCCACCAACATCCCGCCGCACAATCTCGGCGAGGTGATCGAGGCGACGCTGGCGCTGATCGCTTCCCCGGACCTGGGCAGCGAAGAGCTGATCGACTACATCCCCGGCCCCGATTTCCCGACCGGCGGGCTGATGCTCGGCCGCTCGGGCGCGCGCAAGGCCTATCTGGAGGGGCGCGGCTCGGTGGTGATGCGGGCGCGCACCCATGCCGAGGAGATCCGCAAGGACCGCTGGGCGATCATCGTCGACGAGGTGCCCTACCAGGTCAACAAGGCTTCGATGATCGACAAGATCGCCGAGGCGGCGCGGGAAAAGCGCATCGAGGGCATCGCCCATGTGCAGGACGAAAGCGACCGCAACGGCGTGCGGGTGGTGATCGAGCTCAAGCGCGACGCCACGGCTGACGTGGTGCTCAACCAGCTGTTCCGCTTTACCCCGATGCAGACCACCTTCGGCTGCAACATGCTGGCGCTCAACGGTGGCCGTCCCGAAACGCTGACCTTGCGCGCCTTCCTGACCAATTTCATCGACTTCCGCGAAGAGGTCGTGGCCCGCCGCACCGCCTACGAGCTGCGCAAGGCGCGCGAGCGCAGCCATATCCTGTGCGGCCTCGCTGCCGCCGTCACCAATGTCGACGAGGTGGTGGCGACCATCCGCGCCTCGGCCGATGCCGCCGATGCCCGCGAAAGGCTGATGACCCGCCGCTGGCCGGCAGCGGCCATCGTCGAATACATCCGGCTGATCGACGACCCGACCCATCCGCTCAACGAGGATGGCACCTACAACCTCTCCGAGGCGCAGGCCCGCGCCATTCTTGAACTGCGCCTGCAACGCCTGACCCAGATCGGCGTGCAGGAAGTCACCGACGAGTTGCAGGACCTGGCCGCCAAGATCAAGGAATACCTGGAGATTCTGGGTTCGCGCGAAAAGATCATGGGCATCATCGCCGATGAGCTGCGCGAGGTGCGCGACCAGTTCGCGGTGCCGCGCCGCACCGAGATCGTCGACTGGGCCGGCGATCTCGAGGACGAGGACCTGATCGAGCGCGAGGACATGGTGGTGACCATCACCTCGGGCGGCTACATCAAGCGCACCGCTCTGGCCGATTTCCGCGCCCAGCGGCGCGGCGGCAAGGGCCTGTCCTCGATGCAGACCAAGGAAGAGGACGTGGTGACCTCGCTGTTCGTGGCCAACACCCATACCCAGCTTCTGTTCTTCACCACCGACGGCATGGTCTACAAGCTCAAGTGCTGGCGCCTGCCGCTGGGCGCGCGCACCACCAAGGGCAAGGCCATCGTCAACATCCTGCCCATTCCGGGCGGCGTCACCATCGCCGCCATCATGCCGGTGGACCGCCCCGAAGAGGAATGGGACGACCTGCAGATCGTCTTTGCCACCAGCGCCGGCGATGTGCGGCGCAACGCGCTGTCGGATTTCACCAACGTGATGCGCAACGGCAAGATCGCCATGAAGCTGCCCGATGACGGCACCCAGCTGGTCAATGCCCGCATCTGCTCGGAAGACGAGGATGTGATGCTGGTCACCGATTCCGGCCGCGCCATCCGCTTTGCCACCACCGATGTGCGGGTGTTCAAGGGCCGCGATTCAACCGGCGTGCGCGGCATCCGCCTGACCGGCAAGGACCGGGTGGTCTCGATGTCGGTGATCCGCCATTTCGAGGCCGAGGCCGAGGAACGCGCCGCCTATCTCAAGATGCGCCGCGCGGTCGCGGGCCTGTCGGACGAGGACGCCGAGGACGATGACGAGGCGGTGCCCGCCGGCGCCATCAGCGCCGAGCGCTATGCCGAGATGTCGGCGGCCGAAAACCTGATCCTGACCGTGACCGCCAAGGGCTCGGGCAAGCTGTCCTCCAGCCATGACTACCCGGTGCGCGGACGCGGCGGGCTGGGCGTGGCGGCGATGGACAAGGCGATGCGCGGCGGCGCGCTGGTCTCGTCCTTCCCGGTCGAGAGCGGCGACCAGATCATGCTTGTCACCAGCGCCGGCCAGTCGATCCGGGTGCCGGTGGACGGCATCAGCTTCCGCTCGCGCAGCGCCGGCGGGGTCAAGGTGTTTGACACCGCCAAGGGCGAGGAAGTGGTCAGCGTCGCCTGGATCGCCGATCAGGGCGACGAGGAGCAGGAAGGTTAACTTAACCAGTTAACCAATTGGTAATATTAATCTTTCGTTAACGCGGTCCGGCATGGCATTCTGACCCTGCCGGACATTCGGGGGATGGGACCGGCACGCCACTTGTCCGGGAGAGCCCCGATGCGCCCTATCCTGTCTGCCTGCCTGTTCACCGCCCTCATTGCCGGGCAAGCCGCCGCCCAGTCCAGCATCGGCATCACCGGCGCCGCGGTGGCCGCCGAATCCTCCGGGCAATCGACCACCCTGAGCGCCGCGGCCGATGTGGCGATTACCCTCCATCATGGCATGCAGATCGGGCTTGGCCTGACCGATGACGGCACCGCGCCGCGCGGCTGGATCTCGGGCCATCTCTACCTGATGCCCGGTGATGGCAGCCGCTACGGGCTGTTCGCCAGCCTGTTCGATCTCGACGGCGCCCCGCGCAACTACGCCGAGATCGGGGTCGAGGCGGGGTTTGACCTGTCCGACCGGCTGTGGCTGTCGGGCGCGGCGGCCATGGGCGCGGCCAGCTTTGACGAGCTGGACTGGATCGCCCTGCGCAGCGCCGCCGACTACCGGATTTCGGACCGCCTGTCGGCCAGCGTCAGCGCCAGCGTCACCGAGTTTGAGGAAGCGGCCTTTTCCGCCGATCTGGTCGCGCTTGCCGCCCGGCTCGACTACCGCCTCGGTCGCCACGCGCCCGGCCTCTATCTGCAACTGAGTGCCGACCAGCTGTTCGGCGACGATGCCGCGCCGATGCAGACCAGCCTTTCGGTCGGCGTCAGCTTCGGCCTCGGGCAAGCGCCCCATTGGCGCGAGGCGGACCCCTTGCGGGCATTGTTCGGGCGCGGGCTCCTGTAAGGGCGCATTTTCGTCAAACTTTCGCCAAGAAATCCGCGTCACAGTGCCCGGCATCGAGCACAGGACTGACCATGAGTCTCAAGACCAACGCGGTTCCGGCGTTCAACGCCACCGGCCTGAACATGATCCGCATCGTGATCGCCTCCTATTTCATGGCCGTCAGCATCGGGCTGATCCACGGCACCCAGGCCACGATCCTGTTCGAGGCGCTGACCGGCCCCGGCGTGGCGCATTTTCTGGCGCGCTGCCTGTCCTTCACGCTCTCGTTCCTGCTGATCTGCGGGCTGGCGGTCCGGGCCTCGGCGCTGACGTTGGGCCTGGTGCTGTTCTGGTCGAGCTTCATCACCATGAACCCCGAAACCTCGGTCACCGCGCTTGATGATTTCTGGCGCGATCTGGCGCTGGTGGCGGCATTGCTGCTGACCTATCAGCCCACGGGCACGCGCGCGCTCGGCCGCGCGGCGATCCTGCGGCGCAAGCTGGTGCCGCGCCACCTGACCTTCGCCGCCAATGTCGCCCCCCGCCGGGTCGCCACGCCCGCCGATCCGGCGCCCGAGGCCAGCACCCCGCGCCGTGACCGCCCGGCCGGCGGCACCGCGATCTCGCTGCGCTCGCTCCTGGAATAGCGCCGCTGGCCGCTTTGCTTTTGCGCGCCAAGAGCGTAAGAGCCCGGCCATGACCCAGACACTCAACATCGTCGGCGGCGGCATGGCCGGATCGGAAGCCGCCTGGCAGGCCGTCCGCATGGGCGTGCCCGTCACCATCCACGAAATGCGCCCCACGGTCGGCACCTTCGCCCACCGCACCGGCAATCTGGCCGAGATGGTCTGCTCGAACTCGTTCCGCTCGGATGACGATGAGCAGAACGCCGTGGGCCTGCTGCATTGGGAGATGGACCGCGCCGGCGGGCTGATCATGGCCACCGCGCGCCGGCACCGCCTGCCCGCCGGCGGCGCGCTGGCCGTGGACCGCGACCCCTTCGCCCAGAGCGTCAACGACACCCTGCGCGCCCATCCGCTGGTCCGCGTCAGCGATGCCGAGATCACTAGGCTGCCCGATCAGGGCCACTGGATCCTTGCCACCGGCCCGCTGACCTCGCCCGCGCTTGGCGCCGCAATCCGCGCCGAGACCGGGGCCGAGGCGCTGGCCTTCTTCGATGCCATCGCCCCGATCGTCTATGCCGAAAGCATCGACATGGACGTGGCCTGGAAGCAATCGCGCTACGACAAGGGCGAGAGCGAGGACGAACGCACCGCCTATATCAACTGCCCCTTGAACCGCGAGCAATACGAAGCGTTCATCGATGCGCTGCTGGCCGCCGACAAGACCGAGTTCCACGAGGGCGAAACGGCGGGATATTTCGACGGCTGCCTGCCGATCGAGGTCATGGCCGAGCGCGGCCGCGAGACCCTGCGCTTTGGCCCGATGAAGCCGGTCGGGCTGACCAACGCCCATCGCCCCGAGGACAAGCCCTATGCGGTGGTGCAGCTGCGCCGCGACAATGCGCTGGGCACGCTCTACAACATCGTGGGCTTTCAGACCAAGATGAAGTATGGCGCGCAAGCGACTGTTTTCAAGATGATACCCGGCCTTGAAGACGCGCAGTTCGCGCGCCTTGGCGGCATCCACCGCAACACATTCATCAATTCTCCGACGCTGCTGGACCACCAGATGCGCCTGCGCTCGCGCCCCAATATCCGCTTTGCCGGTCAGGTGACCGGCGTCGAGGGCTATGTTGAAAGCGCGGCCATGGGGCTGCTGGCGGGGCGGATGGCGGCGGCCGAAATGCTCGGGCAGACGCTGCCCCCGGTGCCGCCCACCACCGCCACCGGCGCGCTGGTGCATCACATCACCGGCGGGGCCGACGCCAGGACCTTCCAGCCGATGAACGTCAATTTCGGGCTGTTTCCGCCGCTTGAGGGCGTGCGCGGCGGCCGCCGGGGCCGCAAGGACCGCTACAAGGGCTATACCGACCGCGCCAAGGAAGACTGGGCCGGCTGGCTGCAGGCCTCGGCGCTGGACGGAGCCTGAGGACAGGCGCTAGGCTCCGCCCATGACCAGACCCGCGCCCCTGGCCCGTCACCGGACCTGCGGTCCCGATGCCGCCCGTCATTGCGCGGCATGATCACCCGCTTTGCCCCGTCGCCGACCGGGCCGCTTCATCTGGGGCACGCCTATTCGGCGCTGCTCGCCCATGACATGGCGCGGCGGGCGGGGGGCCAGTTCCTGCTGCGGATCGAGGATATCGACCAGAGCCGCTGCCGCCCGCACTGGCAGGACCGGATCGAGGATGACCTGCACTGGCTGGGCCTGACCTGGCCCGAGCCGGTCTGGCGCCAGTCGCAGCGCAGGGCGCAGTATGCGGCGGCGCTCGACGGGCTCTGGGCGCGGGGGCTGCTCTACCCCTGCACCTGCAACCGGCGCGATATCGAGGCCGCCGCCAGCGCCCCGCAGGAAGGCGGCGCGCCGCTGGTCGGACCCGATGGCACGGTCTATCCCGGCACCTGCCGGCACAAGCCGCGCCCCGAGACCCGCCCGCAGGGCATGGCGCTGCGCCTCGATCTGGGCCGCGCCATCCGCGATTGCCCGGACCTGACCTATGACGAGACCGGCATCAACGCCGGGCGCAAAGCGGTCGATCCACGCGCTCTGCCCGAGCTTGCCGGCGATGTGGTGCTGGCGCGGCGCGAGATGGGGGTGAGCTATCACCTGGCCGTCACGCTCGACGACGCGGCGCAAGGGATTACCCATGTGATCCGGGGGCAGGATCTGGAAGAGGCCACCCCGATCCATGTCCTGCTGCAATGGCTGCTGGGCCTGCCGGTGCCCCACTATCACCATCACCGGCTGATCCGCGACGAGACCGGCAAGCGGCTGGCCAAGCGCGACGATGCGCGCGCAATCTCCCGCTTTCGCGCCGATGGCCTGACGCCGCAGGATATCCGCGCCCTGGTCGGCCTCTAGCCCTCAGGCCAGCGGGGCCATGATTTCAGCCTCTTGCCCCTCGCGGATGGCGGTGAAAAAGCAGCTTTGCCGGTTGGTGTGGCAGGCCGGGCCGGTCTGGCGGACCTGCAGCAGCAGGCAATCGCGGTCACAATCGAGCCGCATCTCGACCAGTTCCTGCACATGGCCCGAGCTTTCGCCCTTGACCCAGAACGCCGCCCGCGAGCGCGACCAGTAGGTCACGCGGCCCGTCGCCAGCGTGCGCGCCACGGCCTCGGCGTTCATCCAGGCCAGCATCAGCACCGCGCCGGTTTCGGCATCCTGCGCGATGGCCGGGATCAGCCCGGCGGCATCGTAGCGCAGCGACTGCGGATCGAATGTCATGCCAAACCCCTTTTGCTGGCGCGCAATGCGGCCTATCTAGAGCGGGCAACGCAGAAGGGCAAATGCCGTGAGTGCCGATACCGACCTGATCAAGCTCTATTCGGCCCAGATACTGGCGCTGGCCGCCGACATGCCCAATACCGACCGCCTGAGCGCGCCCGATGCCACGGTCCGCAAGCGCGCGCCGCTCTGCGGTTCGACGGTGACCGTCGATGTCCGGGTCGAGGATGGCAGGATTGCCGCCTTCGGGCAGGACGTGAAGGCCTGCGCGCTGGGGCAGGCTTCGGCCTCGGTGGTGGGGGGCCAGCTGATCGGGCTGACCGAGGCCGAGGTGCAGCGCGGCCGCGACCAGCTGCACGCCATGCTCACCGCCAACGGGCCGGTGCCCGACGCGCCCTTCGACGGGCTGAAGGTGCTGGTGCCGGCGCGCGACTACAAGAATCGCCACGCCTCGATCTTGCTGGCCTTTGACGCGACGCTGGCGGCGCTGGCCGAGATCCGCTCCAAGGCCAGCCGCAGCGCCTGAAACCCCGACCGGCCAGACAAAAAAACCGCCGCACATCCGGCAAGGGATGGCGGCGGCAGGAAAAGCGTTCTCGCGTGGGATCCGTTTCGCCGCTTTCCGAGGGAGGCAGACCCTCGTCATGAGACCGGAACAGGCAGATCAGTCAGTATCGCGGGACAGTGCGACAGGGCTAACGGGCACGAGACGCCGGGCAGTAAACAATCGGTTCAGAACGGGCCGGGAAGCGACAGGCCGACAAACAGCATCCCGAACAGGGACAGCACGGCCAGAGCCTCGCCCAGCATCGACTCGCCGGAGCGGCTCAGTATCTCCTTGATATCCTTGACCATGGTGCTCTCCTCGGGGGTCATCATCGCTTTGTTGCCTATTTGTTCTCATATGATTAACCGCCTGTAAAGAACTTTTTGAGAACATTAGTGAACATTTGGTGATCTTAGCGATGCGCGGGGCCTAACCCACTGAAATCAGGCGGATCGCCCGATCCTGCTCCATCAGCCACAACAGCGTGCGCGCCGCCTGCCCGCGCGGGCTGGCAAGCGGGGGATCGTCGGCCAGCAGCTTGCGGGCATCGCTCTGGGCCAGTTGCATCAGCCCGGCCTGATGCTCCAGATCGGCGATGCGAAAGCGCGGCAGGCCCGATTGCGCGGTGCCGATCACGTCGCCCGCCCCGCGCATAGCCATGTCTTCCTCGGCGATGCGAAAGCCGTCCTCGGTCTCGCGCAGGATCTCGAGCCGGCGGCGGCCGCTTTCGGTCAGCGGCGCCTGATACATCAGCAGGCAGCTTGACGCCTCCGAGCCGCGCCCGACCCGCCCGCGCAGCTGGTGCAACTGCGCCAGCCCGAAGCTGTCGGCCCCCTCGACCACCATGATCGAGGCATTGGGGATGTTGACGCCGACCTCGATCACCGTGGTCGCCACCAGCACCTTGCTGTGACCGGCGGCAAAACGCGCCATCGCCGCATCCTTCTCGGCGGGCGGCAACTGGCCGTGCACCAGCCCGACCTGCCCCTCGCCAAAGGCCGCGCGCAGGTAGCGGAACCGCTCTTCGGCGGCCGTCATGTCCGAGGTCTCGCTTTCCTCGACCAGCGGGCAGACCCAATAGGCCTGCCGCCCGTCGGCCACGGCGGCGCGCAGCTTGGCCACCACTTCCGTGATCCGCTCGGCGCTGACCAGCACGGTCTTGACCGGCAGGCGGCCGGGGGGTTTCTCGTCCAGCACCGAGACATCCATGTCGCCATACTGGGCCAGCGCCAGGCTGCGCGGGATCGGGGTCGCGGTCATCACCAGCACGTCGGCGGCGATGCCCTTGGCGGCCAGTTCCATCCGCTGGGCCACGCCAAAGCGGTGCTGTTCGTCGATCACCGCCAGCCGCAGATCGGCAAAGACCACGTCCTTCTGGAACACCGCATGGGTGCCGACCAGGATACCGATATCGCCGCGCGCCAGCGCCGCCAGCTTGGCCGCCCGCTCGGCCGACTTGTCGCGCCCGGTCAGGATCTCCAGCACCACGCCCGCCGCCTCGGCCAACGGGCGCAAGCCGTCCAGATGCTGGCGGGCGAGGATCTCGGTCGGGGCCATCATCACGCCCTGCCCGCCCGCCTCGACCGCCGTCAGCAGCGCCGCCATCGCCACCAGCGTCTTGCCAGAGCCGACATCGCCCTGCAGCAGCCGGGTCATCCGCTGGGGCGAGCCCATGTCCTCGGCAATCTCGCTCATCGCGCGCAGTTGCGCGCCCGTCGGCCGGTAGGGCAGCGCCGCCAGCACCTTGTTGCGCAAGCCCCCGTCGCCGGCAGTCTTCCGCCCCTTGCCGCGCCGCACCGAGGCGCGCGCCAAGGCCAGCGTCAGCTGATGGGCGAACAGTTCGTCATAAGCCAGCCGCGCCCGCGCCGGATCATGCGGCGACAGATCGACCGTGCTTTCCGGGCTGTGCGCCTGTGTCAGCGCCGCATGCCAGCCGGGCCAGTTCTCGCGCGCCTTCAGCGCCGGGTCGATCCAGTCCGCCAGATCGGGGGCCAGCGCCAGCGCCGACCGCGTGGCCTTCCACATCAGCTTTTGCGTGATGCCCGCATGCAGCGGATAGACCGGCTCGAATTCGGGCATGCCGCCGGCCTCGTCGGGGGGCAGAACATGGTCGGGATGCACCATCTGGGCGATGCCGTCGAAGATCTCGACCCGCCCCGAGACCACGCGCCGCGCCCCTTCGGGCAGGATCTTGCGCAGGTAATCGGCCTTGGCGTGGAAGAATACCAGCTGGAACGAGGTCGCCTGATCCTCGACCGTGACCCGGTAGGGCCGGGTCTTGACCCTGGGCGGCATATGCGCGCCGACCGTCACCTCGACCGTCACCGTGGCGGGCGCCACCACCTCGCGGATGCTGGCGCGGCGGCGGCGGTCAACGCCGGACAGCGGCAGGGTGAACAGCAGGTCACGCGGCTTTTCCGACCCTGCCTCGGCCAGGATGCGCGCGGTCTTGGGGCCGACGCCTTCGAGCCCGGTCATGGCGCCAAACAACGGAAACAGGATCTCGGGGCGGCCGGTCATGACGCGCCGATCAGGGCCAGCCAGCCGTCTTCGTCGATCATCTCGATGCCGAGCGCCTCGGCCTGCCTGGCCTTGGACCCGGCGCCGGGGCCGGCCACCACCAGATCGGTCTTGGCGCTGACCGAGCCTGCCACCTTGGCACCCAGCGCCTCGGCGCGGGCCTTGGCCTCGGCCCGGGTCATCTTTTCGAGGCTGCCGGTAAAGACCACGGTCTTGCCGGCCACCGGGCTGTCGGTCACGGCG